>JBCBGY010000062.1:3479-21229 GCA_038526275.1 Pseudomonadota bacterium
TGGGACAATGGGCTGCGGGAGGATTTGTGTTTCAAACGGCTCTGCTGTCGAACATGGGGTTCGACCCCCGAACCGAAGCGGCCTCTTTCGAAATAGCATCGGACCAGACGGTCCTGATCGAGGACTTGTTGGCCAACAAATACGACGCCGTCTTCGTGCGCACCGGTGTCGTCGAGTCTTTCGTTGAAACCGGCTATCTGGACCCCGACGCAATTGCGATTTTTAACGAACAGCAGGACGACGTCTTTCCGTATGTCCGCTCTACGATCCTGTATCCTGAATGGTTTCTGGTATCGCAGGCGACAACAGATCCTCAATTGATTACGGCGGTCCAGTCAGCGGCCTTTGCGCTGCCACCCGACGCAGCAGCCGCGGTGGATGCCCAAATCCTGGGGTTCGGGCCTCCGCTAGACGTAACTGGCGTAATTGAGGCCATGCGCGCGGCAGCAGTACCACCTTACGACTGATACGGAGTTCCTCCGCCTACATCGAAAAGCTGGTACCGCATCCGCAGGAACTGGTGGCGTTGGGGTTTTCGATGGTAAAGCGCGCCCCGATCAATTCTTCGGTGAAGTCAATCACAGCGCCTTCGAGAAACGGCAACGACACGCTGTCGACCACCACCCGCTGGCCATTGCCTTCCAAAACCAGATCGTCGTCATCTGGCTCATCCAGCTTGATTTCATACTGAAACCCGGAACATCCGCCGCCTTCGACGGCTACGCGCAACGCCTGCGGCGCGGCAGCGATTTCAGCAAGTCGCGCAAAAGCGCGTTCGGTCACGGTGGGCGGGACGATCATGGCATAACCTCGTCGCATTTCGGTGCTAGCCCAGATATATGGATCTGGGGACATTGGGACAAGGAGCCACCATGCTGGCGGCCTATGCGTGCGATCCGGCCCAGGCACGGGGGCGGCTCAGTGACGAAGATGAAAGCAGCTTTCGGTCATGCTTTCAGCGAGATCGCGACCGGATCATCCATTCTTCGGCCTTCCGGCGGCTCAAACACAAAACCCAAGTGTTCGTGGAGCATGAAGGTGACTACTTCCGTACCCGGCTCACCCATTCGATCGAAGTGGCCCAGGTGGCCCGAACGATTGCTGGAGCGCTTGGCCTGAACGGCGAATTGACCGAGGCTGTCGCGTTGGCGCACGATCTGGGTCATCCTCCCTTTGGACATACCGGCGAAGACGTCTTGCATGCGCTCATGGCCCCCCATGGCGGGTTTGATCACAATGCGCAGGCGATCAAGATCGTGACATCGCTCGAACGGCACTACGCCGCGTTCGATGGGCTGAACCTGACCTGGGATACGCTGGAAGGGATCGCCAAACATAATGGCCCCGTGACCGGCGATCTGCCCTTTGCCCTGGCGGACTATAATGCCTGCCATGATCTGGAACTGGAAACCCATGCCAGTGCAGAAGCTCAGGTCGCGGCACTCAGCGACGATATTGCCTACAACAACCACGACCTTATGGATGGTCTTCGGGCGAACCTCTTCACGGATAGCGAGATTAAGGATCTGCCCCTGGTTGGTCGTGCCTTTGCCGAGGTCGATGCGATCTATCCGGAATTGGACCCCAAACGGCGGCGTCACGAAGCCCTGCGCCGCGTGTTTGGGGCCATGGTCTATGATGTGATCGAAACTTCACGGGCCGTTCTGGATACTGCTGCGCCCGAAGATGCCACCGCAGTCCGCAACCTCGGCTACCCGGTTGTCCGGTTTTCCGACGCACTTTGGGCTGACCTGGAGGACATTCGGTCGTTTCTGTTCCAGCGCATGTACCGCGCGCCGCGCGTGATGGAAAAGCGCGCCGAGGTTGGCAAGGTGATCGAGGCCTTGTTCCCCAAATATCTGGCGAACCCTGAATGCCTGCCGGCCGCATGGCAGCGCGACATTGCAAAAGCCAAGGGCGCAACCGCGCTGGCCCGTATTGTGGCTGATTACATCGCTGGCATGACAGACCGCTTTGCCCTGGATGAATATCAGCGCTGGTTCGGTAACACACAAAAACCGCCCATCTTGGAAGACGGGCGGACCTAAGCTTGCAGCGCCAATCGGTGGTTTTGCTTTAGACCAACGTTGCTTCGGTCTTGTCGCGCACTTCGTCTTCGGCCACGCCGTCGGCCAGTTCGACCAGTTTCAAACCGCCGTCAACCACGTCAAAAACACCCAAATTGGTGATGATCCGGTCCACGACACCGGTGCCGGTCAGGGGCAGGGTGCACGATTTCAGCACCTTGCTGTCGCCCCTCTTGTTGGTGTGGTCCATCACCACAATCACCCGGCCCACACCAGCCACCAGATCCATGGCGCCGCCCATGCCTTTGACCAGCTTGCCCGGGATCATCCAGTTGGCCAGATCGCCGTTTTCCGCCACTTCCATTGCACCCAGGATCGCCATCGCGATCTTGCCGCCACGGATCATGCCAAAGCTCTGATCCGAACTGAAGTAGGAGGTGCGGTCCAGTTCGGTAATCGTCTGCTTGCCCGCATTGATCAAATCGGCGTCTATTTCGTTCTCAGTCGGGAACGGCCCCATGCCCAGCATGCCGTTTTCCGACTGCAGCGTCACATCGATTCCGTCGGGAATGTAGTTCGAAACCAGCGTCGGGATGCCGATCCCGAGGTTCACATACATGCCGTCTTCGAGTTCCGATGCGGCGCGCTCCGCCATCTGGTTGCGATCCCAAGGCATCAAAGGCTTCCTTCTTGGCGAGATTTCGAAAAACGTACTGCCTTCGCAGACGTGAGAAAAGGGTTTAGGCGGCCCGCACAGTGCGTTGTTCGATACGCTTTTCGTGCTCTCCCCGGATCAACCGGTGCACATAAATGCCCGGCGTGTGGATCAAGTCGGGGTCAAGCTCGCCCACGGGCACGATCTCTTCCACCTCGGCCACGCAGATCTTGCCACAGGTCGCTGCCGGGGGGTTAAAGTTCCGGGCAGTCTTGCGATAGATCAGATTGCCTTGTTCGTCGCCTTTCCAGGCCTTGACGATCGACAGATCCGCGACGATCCCACGTTCCAGAATGTAGGTCTTGCCGTCGAAGTCCTTGTGATCTTTGCCCTCGGCGATCACTGTGCCCACGCCCGTTTGGGTGTAAAATCCGGGAATGCCCGCGCCGCCGGCACGCATCCGTTCCGCCAAAGTGCCCTGGGGGTTGAATTCCAGTTCCAGTTCGCCAGACAGATACTGCTGCATGAACGTATCATTCTCGCCCACATAAGAGCTGAGCATCTTCTTCACCTGACGGGTTTGCAGCAGAACACCCAGGCCGAAATCGTCAACGCCTGCATTGTTGGACGCAATGGTCAGGTCCTTGGTTCCGGCATCACGGATGGCCGCGATCAAAAGCTCTGGAATGCCGCACAGACCAAAGCCGCCCGCCGCGATGAACATCCCGTCAAAAAGGACACCGTCGAGAGCTTCCGCTGCGCTGCCAAAGACCTTTTTCATACTGTCCCCCTGGGCTTACTTGTCCCTGGCCTTGTGCCGCAGCGGCAAGGCGAGGTCAATCGGCGGCCCCTATTTCGCGCGTGCCGCAAAAAAATACGGCGAATTCCCGGTTTGCCTTGCGTTATTCACGGCAGGCGAGCGCTTTCGTTACGGCCAGAGCCGCCGATATGGGGTATTATATAGAGGTCGCTCCGCTGTCCCCGGGCCATATTGGGCCCGTTCAGGGCGGGGAACCATATTTTATGCTCTGATTGGATACGTCTATGTTTACGCAATTATTCCAGCCGGGAGTCCGGCTTAAACGAATTTTGACCTTGCCCTTGTGTTTTGGTCCCTCTGCCGCCGCTGGTCATGAAGCTTGGCTCTTGACGCCTGAGGAGGTTGAAGCCTTGGCCGCAGCGCCAATGCCCACGGCTTTTGCCAGCCATATCTGGCTCGGTCTGGCGACGCTGGTCGGGGGCCTAGTCACACTGACGGCTTTGCGGGTCGAACGCACCTTCGCGCGGTTAGAAGACCGTTTGACCGTGCCGCTTGTGCGGTCTGCGCTGGGTCTGGGGCCCTTGATCCTGCGCCTGGCCTTGGCGGCGATGCTCGTCCTGGCGGCGCTTGGTGGTTTGCCCAGGCACGGCACCGCAATGTGGGCCACGCCAACGCTCTTTGTGCCTGACATGCAACTAAGCCTCGTGTCTCCTTGGTGGGGTTGGCTTGCTGCGGCGCAGATTTTCCTGGCCGGGCTTTTGGCGGTGGGCTTGCTCATCCGCTGGGTTGGTGCTGCGCTGATTGGCTTTGCGGTTCTGGGGGTCTTGGTCTTCGGCACGGCGTTCCTGTCTTATGCGCCGCACTTTGCCGCACCGGGGCTCATGCTGGTTTTGGCAGGCGCCGGGATCTTTTCGCTGGACCGGATGATTGGTCGCGACGGTTGGATCGAGCTTCCAGCCTATCAGGTTCAGAAGCTTTGGCGGCTGTGCCAGATCCTGCTCGGCGCGGGGTTTATCTACCTTGCCGTCGTCCACAAGCTGCTGCAGCCAACGCTTCTGATCGCGATCATCGATCACAGCACCTTGCCCACCTTCGGGCTGCCGCTGCCTGTGATGGCCCTGATCATGACAGGCATAGAGGTCGTATGTGGGGTGCTGCTGGTGTTGGGGCGTCTGGTCCGCCCGGTCGCCGTGCTGCTGATCGTGGCCTTCTCTGTCTTTGCCGTGGCCCTGTCGGAAACGCCGTTCTTTCACGCCAACCTTTATGGGGCGATGGCATTTCTGGTCCTGTCCGGTCGGGCCTTGCCATCGCCGCAGCCGCGTTCAAAGCGGCGCTTGCGGAGGGCATTGGCATGAACCGGGGTTTGAGCTTTCTGTTCTTTCGCCGGTTTGCTGCTGGCCTCTGGCCGACAGGAGCAACCGTTCTGGCCAGCCGCGCCCGACGACATCGCCCGGGCCCGGGAGCCTTGCTGGTCGCGGTTCTGGTGGCGCTCGTTGCCTTTGTCCCCTTGGTCAACAGCGCAGGTGTCCCGCCGCGGTCGGTCTTTCTGAACCTGCCGGAGGATCAACCCGCGCCAGAAATTGAGGTCATCCCCTACCGCTTGCCCTCCGGCGAATGGCAACTGAAGATCCGCACAGAGCATTTCCAGTTCACGACGGTGTGCGTTGCAGGTGCTCCTGCCGCAGCCATTGGGCATGCCCATGTGATCCGCAATGGGGTAAAGGTCGCGTCTGCGTTTCACCCGATCGTCGATTTGGGGCCGCTTCCTGCGGGGCGTCACCGGATCACCGTGGTGCTTCGCGCCCAAGATCACCGTGCCCTGATGGCCAATGGTGCCCTTGTGCAGCAGAAGATCACAATTACGGTGCCTCTAACGTAGGCCTGTTATTCAGCGGCCTCCGACGGCGGATCAGCCTTCTTGGCGGCGGCCTTTTTGGCCGTCGTTTTCTTTGCTGTCGTCTTTTTCGTCGCGGTCTTTTTCGCAGCCGGTTTCTTGGCAGGCGCCTTCTTGCGTTTGCCCTTTGTGGCGGCCTTGGCGTCGATCAGTTCGACCGCTTGGGCCATCGTGACCTGATCCGGCTCGGTGTCCTTGGGCAGGGTCGCGTTGATCTTGTCCCACTTCACATATGGCCCATACCGGCCCTTCATCACATTGACCGGACCGCCATGTTCGGGATGCTCGCCCAGTTCCCGCAGCGGCGTCGCCGGGGCGGGCTTGCCGCGCTTGGGCTTGGAGGCCAGAACCTCCACCGCGCGGTTCATACCGATTGTGAAAACATCCTCAACCTCTTCGAGGTTGGCATTGGTGCCACCCTTGAAGCTGATCGACTCGGCGTGTTTCAGGTACGGCCCGTATCGACCGATATTGGCCCAGATCATCACGCCGTCTTCCGGGTGCGGGCCAATCTCGCGGGGCAGGGCCAAGAGCTTCAGCGCCTGGGTCAGATCCACCTCTTCCGGCGTCCAACCTTTCGGGATCGACTGGCGCGGCGGCTTCTTGTTCTCTTCCGTCACCTCGCCGCGTTGGACATAGGGCCCAAACCGGCCTTTGAACGCGTAGATCGCATCGCCCGCATCGTCGCCCAACAACTTGCCTTCGGGCGGGATTCCACCGGCAGCATCTTCGCCTTCGACAGGTGGGCCGAAAGCGCGGGTATAGCGACATTCGGGGTAGTTCGAACACCCGATGAATGCGCCGCCGGATCGCGCCGTGCGCATGCTCAGCCGCCCGGAACCGCAATTCGGGCACAAACGCGGGTCAGACCCATCTTCCTTGGCCGGGAAGAGGTGGGGCTCCAGAACCTCGTTAATCTTCTCCAGAACTTCGGTGATCCGCAGTTCGGCGGTCTCATCAATGGCGGCCGAAAAATCTCGCCAAAACTTGGCCAGCACTTCCTTGTAGTCCGCGTCGCCAGCTGAAACGTTGTCGAGCTCTTCTTCCAGCCCGGCAGTAAAGTCGTATTCCACATAGCGGCGGAAATAGTTGACCAGGAACGCCGTAACCAGCCGCCCCTTATCTTCCGGGATCAGGCGGTTCTTGTCCTTGCGGACATATTCACGGTCCTGGATCGTCGTGACGATGCTGGCGTAGGTTGACGGGCGCCCGATCCCCAGCTCTTCCATCCGCTTGACCAGCGTCGCTTCGGTATAACGCGGCGGCGGCTGTGTAAAAGACTGGCTGCCCAGTACAGCAGTGTCGCCGGAAACAACGGCGCTAGCCTTCTTGCGGATGGCATCGCCTTCCGCAGTGCCGTCAGCCTTGGCGAAGTCCGCCTCATAGCCGCCAGCCCGCAAGGCCATGGACTCGCCCTGAGACATTTGTGGCAAACGGCGGTCATCATCATCGCCCGAATCGTCGTCTCGGCCTTCCTCGTAGACTTTGAGGAATCCGTCGAACAAAATCACCTGGCCGGTGGCGCGCAGGCCGACCTGACGGTCATCTGACCCGATCTCTACCGTGGTGCGCTCAAGTCGAGCCGCCGACATCTGGCTCGCCAACGTCCGCTTCCAGATCAGGTCATAAAGCTTGATCTGATCGGCATCGGTGAGCTTCAGGGCTTCGGCGTCGCGCGTCATATCCGTTGGCCGGATGCATTCATGCGCCTCTTGGGCGTTCTTGGCCTTGTTTTTGTAGATCCGGGGTTTGTCCGGCACGTAGGCGTCGCCAAACCTTGCCGCAATTGCATCACGGGCGCCGCTGACCGCTTCGGGCGCCATATCAATGCCATCGGTCCGCATGTAAGTGATGTGGCCTGCTTCATAAAGCCGTTGCGCCGTGCTCATCGTTTGGCGGGCGCCCATACCGAACTTGCGGCTGGCTTCCTGCTGCAGCGTTGAGGTCATGAATGGGGCGGACGGATTGCGGGTGGCGGGCTTCGCCTCGACCGACGTGACCTTGTGCGCCCGCGACGTAATGGCCTGCACGGCCAATTCCGCCGCCGCCTGGGTCGGGATATCATAGCGGTCGAGCTTCTTGCCGCCCAGTACGGTCAGGCGGGCTTCAACCTCCTGGCCTCGCGGTGTTTGGAACAGTGCACGGACCTGCCAATATTCGCGCGGTTTGAACGCCTCGATCTCCATCTCGCGTTCGACGATCAGTCGTAGACAGACCGACTGCACCCGGCCTGCAGACTTGGCGCCGGGGAGCTTCCGCCAAAGCACCGGGGAGAGGTTGAATCCGACCAGGTAATCCAGCGCCCGGCGGGCCAGATAAGCCTCGACCAGTTCCATGTCGACTTGGCGCGGCTTTTGCATCGCCTCGGTCACGGCGGTCTTGGTGATGGCGTTGAACACAACGCGGCTGACCGGCGTATCCTTTTTGATCGCCTTGCGGCTGCGTAGCGCTTCTTCCAGGTGCCAACTGATCGCTTCGCCTTCGCGGTCCGGGTCGGTCGCCAGAATCAGCGCATTGTCTTCCTTGAGAGCATCAGCAATCGCCTTGACGTGCTTGCGACTGTCGTTCGCGACCTCCCATTTCATCTCGAATTCGTGGTCCGTATCGACCGATCCGTCCTTGGGCGGCAGGTCACGGACATGCCCATAGGAGGCAAGGACGGTAAAATCGCCACCGAGATACTTGTTTATTGTCTTGGCTTTAGCCGGCGACTCAACGACGACGACGGGCATTCAGCGTCTTCCTTACTCAAGAGGCCTCAAGCGGCGATAGATGGGGTCGCCTTGGGTTCGATGTCAACAGGGTACATAGGGGCAGTTCCATAACCGCGCCAGTTTTGGCCAACAGTTGGTGTTTCAAAGCGGCCCGATGTCAGTTCAGCCGCGTGATCAAACCACCCGGTTGACGGGTTAATGAGCCGTCCAGTTCCAGTGCCAGCAATTCCGTCGCCAGATCCTGCGGCGGCA
Organism: Pseudomonadota bacterium; assembly: GCA_038526275.1. Taxonomy (GTDB): domain Bacteria; phylum Pseudomonadota; class Alphaproteobacteria; order Rhodobacterales; family Rhodobacteraceae; genus 188UL27-1. The sequence goes on from JBCBGY010000062.1 coordinate 11,782, forward strand.
AGTTCAGATCCCGCGACAATTGATCTTCGGCGACCGGGGCATGCCCCACCATTTGAAGGATGCGCGTGCGGAGCGCGGTGACGTTTTGTGGCCTGTGTGCTTGGTCCTGACCGGAACGCGTTGGCGCTGGTGGAGCTCGGGTCGGGCCTTGGTAAAGGGAACCGAGCGCTTCTTTCACATCATCCGCGTCGCGGACCAATGTGGCACCATCGCGGATAAGAAGGTTGCAACCGGCAGCGCGGGCATCGAACGGGTGACCCGGCACCGCCAAAACCTCTCGCCCTTGATCCAATGCATTGCGCGCCGTGATCAAACTGCCGGATTTCGCGGCAGCCTCCACAACGAGGACGGCGCTGACGAGACCAGAGATAATCCGATTGCGCTGCGGGAAATGTCTGGCGTGGGGTTGCAGGCCGGGCGGCTGTTCAGACACGATCAGTCCCGTTTCGGCGATCTGGCGGGTCAGATCGGCGTTTTCCTGGGGATAGACCACATCGACGCCACCTGCGACGACGGCGATGGTGCCGGAATCCAGACTGGCTTCGTGAACGGCGCGGTCGATTCCACGGGCCAGACCTGAGACCGTCACAAAGCCCTGTTTGCCCAGTTCGCGGGCCAATTGCCGCGCCATGCGTCCACCGAGGGACGAGGCGTTTCGCGCACCGACCAGCGCAACAGCACGCTCTGCCAGCAGGCGGATATCGCCTTGTGTCCACAGTAGGGGGGGCGCATCCGGCAGATCCAGAAGCGCTGTGGGATAGTCTGGTTCGCCATGAAAGACCGGTCTTGCGCCGATCCGTCGTCCGTCATTCAGCTCTTTCATGGCCACATGTTCGGGGCAGGGTGCATAGCTGTCCAAACCTGCCGAATGAGCCAGGCCGGGCAATTTGGCCAGGGCCTGCCTGGCATCGCCGCCGGTTTCCGCCATCAGTCTGTGGAAGGTGGTGGCGCCGACCCGGCGCGAGCGTAAGAGACGAAGCCACGACAGCTTATCTTCTTCCGAGGTGGGTGGTGCGAGGGGGGGTGGGGAAGAAAACAAATCCACGCCGTCGTCGCTCCGTCCGCTTACAGGAATCGTATTTAGGCTGGAGTGGTTAATGGCAGGTAAACACTTGCATCAAACTGTGTCAAAGCACCGGGACAAAGCCTGTCATAAGCGCTTGACACAACAGATCTTACACCTGTCTAGACAGCTGATCCGCCCACCGTCAGGCCCCCAATCATCAAGGTCGGTTGACCAACGCCTACCGGCACCCATTGACCGTTCTTTCCACAGTTGCCGATGCCGGGGTCCAGGCTCATATCGTTGCCAATGGCGCGAATATGTTTCAGGGCGGTCGCACCATCACCTATCAGGGTTGCTCCTTTGACGGGCGCGCCGACTTTGCCGTCTTTGACCCGATAGGCTTCGGTACAGCTAAAGACGAACTTCCCATTGGTGATATCGACCTGGCCTCCGCCAAAGCCAACCGCGTAAAGCCCATCCTTTAATTCGGACAAGATATCGCCGGGTGCGCCGTCGCCGCTCAACATGTAGGTGTTCGTCATCCGGGGCATCGGAATATGAGCAAAGCTCTGGCGCCGTCCATTGCCGGTGGCCGGAACACCCATCAGACGCGCATTCTGCCGGTCTTGCATGTAACCCACCAGCACGCCGTCCTCGATCAGGACATTCTTGCCCGAAGGCGTTCCCTCATCATCCACAGAGATGCTTCCCCGACGGTCGGGTATCGTGCCATCGTCGAGGACAGTCACGCCTTTCGCGGCAATCTGCTGGCCCAACAGCCCCGAAAAAGCCGAGGTCTTCTTACGGTTGAAATCGCCCTCCAAGCCATGACCGATCGCTTCATGCAGAAGGATACCGGGCCAGCCAGGGCCCAGCACGACGTCCATGACACCGGCCGGAGCGGGCTCTGCCTCAAGGTTAACAAGGGCAATTCTTAACGCCTCTCGGACCATGGGCTCCCAGCCGTCCCGCGCGATCAGGCCGTCCAGCCCGATGCGACCGCCGCCGCCGGTGCCACCTTGCTCGCGCCGTCCGTCCTGATCGACGATCACGCTGACATTCAGCCGACTCATGGGCCGTATGTCAGAAACCCGCACCCCATCCGGGCGGAGAATCGCAACCTCCTGCAGTCCGGCAGAGACTGTCGCAGAGACCTGCACGACGCGCCGGTCGAGCTCACGGGCAAACGCATCAATCTCGCGCAGTGTCTCGATTTTTACCGGAAAGGCGGCTCCGGCGATGGGATCGTCGTCCCCATAGAGACGCTTGTTGGTGGGCAGAGGCGCCTCGGCCAATGTCCCGCCGCCATCGCCAATCGCCAGGCGGGCCGTTTCGGACGCGCGGCGAAGCGCGGCCTCGCTAATCTCGGTGGAATGGGCATATCCGGCGGTTTCGCCCCGCACGGCGCGCAACCCAAATCCTTCCGATGCGTCATAGCTTGCGGTTTTGACCCGACCATCGTCAAAGGAGACAACTTCTGACCGGCTGCGTTCCAGGAACAGTTCTCCATCATCGGCGCCATCCGTGGCGTGGCGCAAGATCGTCAGGGCGGAGGACTCGTCCAGACTGGTGTCAAAAGGGCGGAATGGTTGGGTCATGGGGATCCTTCGAAATCCGTAGCGGCTGAATGCCGCAAAAGGTGCGCTTGAATTTCTTCATACTAATATGGTTTGACCCACGTCGGGAGCAATGCCAACGGTGCAGCCTTTGACAAATGCAAAGAAGCTGCTGCCGACAGAGGATACGGGACGATAAAATGCAGCTAGCCAAGTTTTCGGTCTTCGCGGCCGCCACACTGACCAGCGTAAACCTTGCCGGATGGGCCGCAGCCCAGGAGGTGAGCGCGGATCTGGACGTGATTGGCAAACCTGTCCCTGCAGGTATCGGCTTTCAGCCTGCGGTTACCGAACTGGCCCGCGACATTCAGTGGCTCGACGGAATGGTCTTTGTGATCATCACCATCATCAGCCTCTTTGTGACCGGCCTTTTGGCGTATTCGGCGTGGGCCTTTAACTCGAAAAAGAATGACAAGCCGGCCACGTTCACACACAATTCCCCACTAGAGATAACCTGGACGGTCGTTCCGATCCTGATCCTGATCTTTATCGGCGCTTTCTCCTTGCCGGTTCTCTTCAAGCAGCAAGAGATCCCAGAGGCCGATGTGGTCGTGAAAGTCACTGGCTATCAGTGGTACTGGAGCTACGAATATCCCGAACATGAATTTGTGTTCGACAGCATCATGCTGCAGCGCGAAGAACTGGCCGATTACGGCTACACCGATGACACCTATTTGCTGGCCACCGACACCGCGATGGTTGTTCCGGTCGGCAAGACGGTAGTGGTGCAGGTGACAGGCGGCGATGTGATCCACAGCTGGACGATCCCGTCTTTCGGCGTGAAGCAGGACGGCATTCCGGGCCGTATCGCAGAACTGTGGTTCAGCGCCGAGAAAGAGGGCGTTTACTTTGGCCAATGCTCTGAATTGTGCGGCATCCAGCACGCCTACATGCCGATCACTGTAAAGGTCGTGAGCGAAGAAGAATATGAAGCCTGGTTGGACGCCGCCATTGAAGAATATGCCGGTACGCCGCGCCAGATTGACGTGGCCGCTGCGGACTGATCCCTGCCATGACCGATACTGGCCAGTTTATCGACCGCTCGATCGAGCCCGACCTTAAAGACTATTTCGATCTGCTGAAGCCGCGGGTCATGTCGCTGGTGGTGTTCACGGCCTTGGTCGGCCTTTTGGTGGCGCCACAATCCGTGCACCCGATGGTTGCTTTCACCTCGATCCTGTTCCTTGCGATTGGGGCAGGGGCATCGGGCGCGCTGAACATGTGGTGGGATGCCGACATCGACGCAGTGATGCGCCGAACCGCGCGCCGCCCCATCCCCGCCGGCAAAGTGGCGCCTGGCGAGGCCCTGGGCTTCGGGCTCGCACTCAGCGGTCTGGCCGTAATGATGGTCGGTCTTGCGTCCAATCTGCTTGCGGCCGCTCTGCTGGCCTTCACCATCTTCTTCTATGTGGTCATCTACACGATGGGCCTCAAACGCTGGACACCGCAGAACATCGTGATCGGTGGCGCTGCCGGGGCGTTCCCTCCGATGATCGGATGGGTTATTGCAACAGGCAGCGTTTCGTTTGAGGCGGTCTGCATGTTCATGCTCATCTTCCTATGGACGCCGCCGCACTTCTGGGCGCTGGCGCTGTTCATGAAGGAAGATTTCTCTAACGCCGGTGTCCCGATGTTGACGGTGACCCATGGCCATCCGTCCACCCGTCGCCATATCTTTGCCTATTCGGCGATCCTGGCCCTGTTTGCGGTTGGTATGGCCTTCACATCAATCGGTGGGCCCATTTACCTTGTCACTGCATTGGTTATGAACGGGATGTTCCTAACGATGGCGTGGCAAACCATGGCGCGCGACACCGAAAGTGCCACTGGGGACGATTACGCGGTCGAAAAGCGTTTGTTCCGGTTGTCGCTCCTGTATCTGTTCCTGCATTTCGGGGCATTGGCTGCAGATGCTGGCCTTATGGCGCTCGGGCTTTGGGGAGGATGGACATGATCCGTGTGGAACATGAACTGCACCAGCGGCGGCGCGGCCGAAACAACGGTGTTGGTCTTTTGTTGGTCGGGCTGATCGCTATTGTGTTCGGCCTTTCGGTCGTAAAAGTCACCTTGGGCCATGATATGGAAAAGTTTGACCATGTGGTGCGCCCCGCGCTGGAGGCTGACCAATGAGCACGCGGATCGACCCCAAAACCAAAACTGTCTTACAGGCTGCGAGCTTGGTCGTGGTCATGGGCGGGTTGGCCTGGGCTTCTGTTCCTTTCTATGACTGGTTCTGTCGGGTCACCGGCTATGGCGGTACCACGAACACTGCCGAGGTTGGCTCCGACGTGGTTCTGGATCGCACGATCAAAGTGCGCTTCGACGCTTCCAAAGAGCGCGACATGCCGTGGGAATTCAAACCGCTCCAGCGAACCATGGATCTGCGCATTGGTGAAACGGGTCTGGCCTTCTACGAGGCCTATAACCCGACCGACCGTCCTATCGCAGGATCTGCCAGCTATAATGTAGCCCCGTTCGATGCGGGCAGCTACTTCGTTAAAATCGACTGTTTCTGCTTTGAAGAACAGGTGCTGCAACCGGGCGAGCGCGTTCAGATGCCGGTGACGTTCTTCGTTGACCCGGAACTGGTGGATGACCCCGACGCGAAATTCGCAAAGTCGGTCACCTTGTCTTATACTTTCTACGAAATCGATCTGCCGGAAGAGCAGCAGGCTGCCGTCATCACAGACGACGATAGCCCAACAGAACTCCGATAGCCCAAAGGGACAATTGCCGATGGCCCACGAAAAGAACCACGACTATCACATCCTGCCGCCGTCCCTGTGGCCGTTCCTCGGTGCGCTCGGCGGGTTCATCATGTTGTTCGGCGCTGTCATCTGGATGTCGCCCAATGTCAGCAATAACCATCCGTTCATATTCCTGATCGGCTTCGCGCTGGTCCTGTACGTCATGTATGGCTGGTGGACAGAAACCGTGTCCGAAAACCATGCGGGCGACCATACGCCGGTTGTCCTGATCGGGCTGCGCTACGGCTTTATCCTGTTCATCATGTCCGAAGTCATGTTCTTCGCGGCATGGTTCTGGAGCTTCTTCAAACATGCGCTCTATCCGATGGACACATTCTCGGAAGGGCAGTGGCCGCCCCCGACGATCGAGGTGTTTGATCCCTGGCATTTGCCGCTGATCAACACGCTGATCCTGCTATGTTCCGGCTGCGCTGCGACCTGGGCGCACCATGCTCTGGTGCATGAGAACAACCGCAAAGACATGTCGACCGGTCTGATCATTGCGATCGCGCTCGGTGCACTCTTCACCTACTTTCAGGCCTACGAATACAGCCACGCTGCGTTTGGATTTGCAGGCAACATCTACGGCGCCAACTTCTTCATGGCGACGGGTTTCCACGGGCTGCATGTGCTGATCGGAACGATCTTCCTATTCGTCTGCTACCTGCGCTTGCGCCAAGGTCACTTCACACAAACAAACCACATGGGGTTTGAGGCGGCCGCATGGTACTGGCACTTTGTGGACGTCGTTTGGCTGTTCCTCTTCGCTGCCGTCTATATCTGGGGATCGTGACCCGGACAGAACTGGCGGACTAAGAAGGGGCGCCCGGGCGCCCCTTTTGCGTAAGGGAGGGTGCGATGCGATTTGTTATCCCGATCCTGATCGGTGTTGTGGGCGTGGGCATCCTTTGTTGGCTCGGCCAGTGGCAGTTGCAACGGCTGGCATGGAAAGAGGGTATTCTGGCGGATATCGATGCCCGCCTGGTTGCCCCCGCGCAGGCCATTCCCGCTGATCCTGATCCGGAGGCTGACGGCTTCCTGACGGTCCGGGCGAGCGGCCGGATCCTGGAAGACGAAATCCATGTCCTGATCTCCACCAAGACCAGCGGCGCCAGCTACCGGATCATTTCCCCCTTCGAGATGGCCTTTGGTCGCCGCATTCTGGTCGACCAGGGTTACATCCCGACCGCCGCGAAGGACGATGTCCGCGAAGGCTATGACACAACCATTGTCGGGAACCTCCATTGGCCGGACGAGCGCGACCGGTTTACGCCCGAAGATGACGAGGTCGGAAACATCTGGTTCGCGCGTGACGTTCAGAAGATGGCCGCGCATCTGGGAACTGAACCACTGCTGGTCATACTCTCTGAAACCGGCGCGCCAGAACCGCCGGTAACGCCATTGCCGCTCAGCAGCGCCGGCATTCCAAACGACCATTTAGGCTATGCGGTCACTTGGTTTGGCCTCGCTATCGTTTGGGCAGGGATGACACTGCTCTGGCTCTGGCGTATCAGGCGGCGAACCGACTGAGAAAGGGCTGCGCGATGCGCTATGTCTCGACCCGGGGCCGCGCCCCTGCCTTATCCTTTGAAGAGGCGATGCTGACTGGCTTGGCCCGTGACGGCGGCCTTTATGTGCCCGAGACTGTTCCGCAACTCAGCACCGAACAGATCGCGTCCTTCGCGGGCAAACCCTACGAAGAAGTCGCGTTTCACGTCATGCGCCCTTTCATCGGTGACACCTTTACCGACGACGATTTCGCCGAAATCATCTCACGCGCCTATGCGCCGTTCGGTCATGCGGCCCGTGCGCCACTGGTCCAACTCGGCCCGAACCACCATCTGCTGGAATTGTTCCATGGGCCAACTCTGGCGTTCAAAGATTTCGCCATGCAACTGATCGGCCAGATGTTCCAGGTCTCGCTTGGTCGGCGCGGCAAGCGGGTGACGATTGTCGGGGCGACCAGCGGCGACACGGGTGCTGCCGCCATGGAGGCGTTCCGCGGGCTCGCTGCGGTCGATCTGTTCATCCTTTATCCCCACGGGCGGATTTCAGAAGTGCAGCGGCGGCAAATGACGACGCCGCCCGATCAGAACGTCCACGCATTGGCGTTGGAAGGCCATTTCGACGATTGCCAGGCGCGGCTGAAAGACATGTTCAATCATTTTGAGTTCCGCGATGATGTAGGCCTTGCCGGGGTAAACTCGATCAACTGGGCGCGGGTCCTGGCACAGGTCGTGTATTACTTTACCTCGGCCACCAGCCTGGGCGCGCCACATCGCAAGGTCAGCTTCACCGTACCCACCGGCAATTTTGGCGATATCTTTGCCGGTCATATTGCGCGGTCCATGGGGCTGCCCATTGAAAAGCTGGTGGTCGCGACCAACCGCAATGACATCCTGCACCGCGCCCTGACCTCGGGCAGCTATCAAACGGAAACCGTTGCGCCAACGATCAGCCCGTCCATGGATATCCAGGTGAGCAGTAACTTTGAGCGCGCGCTGTTTGATGCCTATGGCCGGGATGGCGCGGCTGTTGCCAGCCAGATGGATGACCTGAAAGGCACGGGCCAGTTCACCATCAGTCAGGGCGCATTGGAGGCATTGCGCGAGGGCTACGCATCTGGCCGTGCCACAGAGGAAGAAACCAGCGCCACGATCCAGCGGCTGCGCCATAGCGCAGGCGAAGTGCTGTGCCCGCACAGCGCGGTCGGGGTTCACGTGGCCGAACAGCATTTGGGCGATGTGCCCATGATCACGCTTGCCACAGCGCACCCGGCTAAATTCCCGGATGCTGTGGAAGCCGCCACGGGGAAACGGCCCCCCCTTCCCATTCGGATGGCTGACCTGTATGAGCGGTCGGAACGGGTAACGCAGGTCCCCAATGACCTGACGATATTGGAAGATTTGATAAGAGAAAGGCGCGCAGCTTGAGCGTGAAACTCGACCGGCTCGCAAACGGGCTTCGTGTGGTGACTGAACATATGCCGGGCTTGCAATCGGCCTCCATCGGGATTTGGGTGGATGCGGGCGGTCGGCATGAACGGGTTGAACAGAACGGTATCGCCCATTTTCTGGAACATATGGCGTTCAAGGGAACGGCCCGCCGAACGGCTTTGCAAATTGCCGAAGAGATCGAGGATGTGGGCGGTTATATCAACGCCTATACCAGCCGCGAAACCACGGCCTACTATGCCCGAGTTCTGGCCGCGGATGTGCCTTTGGCGCTGGATGTGATAACGGATATCGTTCTGAATCCTGCCTTTGACGAGGCCGAGATCGAGGTGGAGCGTGGGGTTATTCTGCAAGAGATCGGGCAGGCGCTCGACACGCCGGATGATGTCATCTTCGACTGGTTGCAAGAAGCCGCCTATCCCGAACAGCCCATTGGCCGGACGATCCTGGGGCCAAGCGAGCGGGTGAGCCACTTTGGCCGCGCCGATCTGTCGGACTTTGTCACGGAACATTATGGACCGGACCAGATGATATTGTCGGCGGCGGGCGCGGTGGATCACGACCAGATTATGGCCCTGGCTGAGAAACTGTTGGGCCACCTGACGCCCGTCACGTCGCGTGTTGCCACTCCGGCGCAGTTCAAGGGCGGCCAGAAGGGCGAGATTAAGGGGCTGGAGCAGGTCCACTTTGCGCTGGCATTCGAGAGCCCGGGATATCGGGACGATGACGTCTACACGGCGCAGATCTATTCGACGCTGCTGGGCGGTGGCATGTCCTCGCGCCTGTTCCAGGAAATCCGGGAAAAGCGGGGTCTGTGCTATTCGATCTTTGCCCAGGCCGGGGCTTATGCCGATACGGGGATGCTGACCATCTATGCAGGCACGTCCGCCCAGGACATTGACGGGTTGATGGGCCTGACACTTGATGAGCTTCGCCGGGCCACAAGCGATCTGTCAGAGGCCGAAGTGGCTCGGGCACGCGCGCAGATGAAGGCCGGGCTGTTGATGGGGTTGGAAAGCCCATCGGCCCGCGCCGAGCGGCTTGCCCGCGTTGTCTCGATCTGGGACCGCGTGCCTGCGATGGAAGAGACCATCGCCAAGGTTGACGCCGTGGGTTTGGCCGATG
>JBCBGY010000063.1:0-21094 GCA_038526275.1 Pseudomonadota bacterium
AGACGAAGACGGCGCAGTAACCGTAGACTGGGTTGTGCTGACTTCTGCAATCGTTGGTCTGGCAATTGCCGTTCTGGTTTCCGTATCCGGCGGCGTTCTGAACCTGTCGGACGACATTGATCAGGCTCTGTCGGGAACCACGATCGCTTCCTACTAATAGGAACCGGACGTCGACTTATGGACCGTGCTCCGACGAGCACGGTCCATTTATTTGTTACGTTAAGTGGTTCGATTGTTTCGTGTTTTGGAATTCGCGGTACCAGGCACCAAAGCGCCCCGCTTCTATCTCGATCTTAGCCGGACCTAACCCTTGTTTCGCCACAATTGAGCACGAGCCTTGCTTCAAGCGAAACGGATTTATCGGCGGTAGTAATCGCCAGGCTTTGGAGCAAAGAAATGATCGATAAGTTGAAGGGTTTCTGGCGCGAGGAAGACGGAGCAGTCACCGTTGATTGGGTCGTTCTGACGGCAAGCATTGTTGGGCTGGGTCTTGCTGCGATCCTGATCATGGCGCAGGGTACGACCCAGGCAAGCAACTCACTCGGTAACTCGATCGAAGACATCACCGTCGCGAGCTACTAAGCCCGATCGCAGTTCTGGTAGCGGTTTCTCACCAAAGATTCCGGACCGTCATGTCGCTGCCTCGCTTATGCCCAAATTTCACACTATACAGTCCAAGATCGGTCGCTCGATGAAAGCGGCCTTGGATTCACCCGAACTTTGGCGAAGGAAAATAAGCCATGCGCATCGTATTTGCTTTGGTCCTCTTCATGGGTATCGGGCTCGCCGGATTTGCGGTGTACCTGACCCAAGGGTACCTGGCTAAGACGTCGCGGGAGCGTGACGCACTTATGGCAGAGCGCGCTCTGCAAAAACCGCTGATCCAGCTCTACGCGCTGAACAAGGTCAAGCGGTATGGTGAGCCGATCACCAAAGAGGACGTGGTTCTTCTGGTCTGGCAGGAAGACAGTGTCCCCGAAGGTGCATTCCTGGAGGAAGAACAGCTCTTCTCGGACGGAGAAAAGCCTCGCATTGTACTGCGGCAAATGGAGCAGTTCGAGCCAATCTTGGCGGTGAAGGTGACAGAGCCCGGCGAAGATGCAGGTCTGACCTCGCGGCTGGAAAAAGGAACCCGCGCTTTTGCCATCAGCGTTGATGTCTCCTCTGGTGTGTCGGGCTTTCTGCGCCCTGGCGACCGCGTAGACGTTTATTGGACAGGTCGTGCCTTTGGACGCGAGGTAACGCGTTTGATCGAGGCTTCCGTTCCTCTGATCGCTGTTGACCAAATTTCCGATGCCGAACGAACAGGACCAGCGATCGCGCGTACCGTAACGGTGCAGGCGACGCGTCAGCAGGTTGCGGCCTTGGCGCAGGCCCAGTCCACAGGACGGCTGTCTTTGTCGCTTGTTGGGGCTAATGACGATGAAGAGCTTTCCGACGAGGTGGTCGAAGTTGACCAGAACACCCTGCTAGATTTCCAAGAGCCGGTTCAGGTGCAGGCACAGGAAGCACAAAAGATCTGTCGTGCCCGTGAACGCCGCGGGTCGCAAATTGTCGAAGGTGCAGTCATACCTTGCCCGGAGCTCTGAGAAGCTCGGCAAAAACCTAACCAATCCCTATTTGAACCCGCGGCAGTCGCACACTGTTGCGGGTTCACTACATCAGGGCCGCCCTTCAACCTGTTGATTATTGCAATGAAACGGACCGTCAGGCACGGTCACGTCAATTGCAGGCGACTGACCTGCGTAAATCTCGTGATCAAGAGGCAGGTCACAATGGCATTAAGAACACTGGTTCGGGTAGGCCTTCTTGGCCTGTCCATGACACTTGGACTCGCTGGGGCAACCCATGCACAATCATTGCGCGTTATGTCCGGCGCGCCATCTACAAATTTGAAGGTTCCAATCAACAGAGCCGTCGTCGTGCAAAGCGACACGCCTTTCGCGGAACTTTCGATTGCAAACCCGGGTATCGCCGACATTTCCACTTTGTCGGAGACAACCATCTATGTGCTCGGCAAAGCACCGGGGCGCACAACGCTGACGTTGTTGTCACCCGATGGGACGTTGATCACCAACGTAGAGGTGCACGTAACCTCTGACGTGGCCGAACTGAAGGAACGGTTGCGGGAAGTTCTGCCGCGTGAGGCGATTGAAGTACGTCCCGCAAATGACGGCCTGGTTCTGTCTGGCATCGTGTCATCGGCTGCGGCGCTCGATCGTGCCCTTGATCTGGCCCAACGTTATGCACCGGGACGGGTATCCAACCTGATGCATGTTGGCGGCAGCCAGCAGGTTATGCTGAAAGTTCGGTTCGCAGAAATGAACCGGTCCATCAGCAAGTCACTGACCGCCAGCTTGGGTATCAATGGCATCAATGATGACGGCGATTTTGGCGTTACCGGTGGTAACAACACGCTGATCAGCGGCGATAACCTGATTAACCTGTTTGACGGGGATGCTGAAACTGCGATCACCCGCCAGCCCAACCAGAATGGCGCATTGTCCATTGGTTTCGGCGGCAGCAATGTTGAACTGGCCGTACTTCTGGAAGCTCTTGAAACTAAGGGATTTGTCAGAACACTGGCAGAACCGAACCTTTCGGCTTTGTCCGGTCAGAATGCTGAATTCCTGGCAGGTGGTGAATTCCCGATCCCGATCCGGGACGATGAAGGCAACGTGACTGTTGAATTCCGGCCCTTCGGTATCGTGCTCAACTTCACGCCTCGGGTTATTGGCAAAAACATCAACTTGCGTCTGGCGGCAGAAGTGAGCGGTGTGGACCCTGATAACGGCTTTACCGATGCTGGCTTCACGATTCCCGCCTTCACGGTGCGTCGTTCCTTCACCACGGTTGAGATGCAGGATGGTGAAAGCTTCGCAATCGCAGGTCTGTTGCAGGACGACTTCCAGGACCTGAGCGGTCAGGTTCCATGGCTTGGTGATATTCCGATCCTCGGCGCTCTGTTCCGCAGCACAAGCTATCAGCGTAACCAGTCCGAACTCGTGATCATCGTTTCTGCTCACTTGGTGACCCCGACCCGCGGCGAAGCTCTGGCTCTGCCCACCGACCGGGTACGCCCTCCGACCGAGCGTGAACTGTTCCTGGGCGGTATTACCGCTGCCCCCAACCTGCCCCGCCGTGGAGCAGCCGGAGAAGTGGCCCGGCAAGATTTCAGCGGGTCCTACGGCTACGTGATGGAGTAAGCAGATATGCGTTTTCCACTGATCCTTGCCTCCGTCAGTGCCCTAGCACTCGCGGCAGGCTGCAGCCCACAAGCCCAGGTTGATTTTGACCGGATCGCGGGCTCAGGCTTAGACCAAGGCGACTTCGGCAACGCCACGATGAACAACCATCTGGTGCATTCGGGCCAGCAAACCGCGATCCAAAACTTGGCTCGACAGTTTGCAGCACAGGTTCCGAGCATGGTGAACTTCGAGTTTAACAGCTCGACACTGGACGCAACGGCCCGCTCGGCGCTTGATCAGCAAGCCGCCTGGATCCAGAACCAACCAATTGTGCGCTTCCGGGTCTACGGACACACCGACAAAGTGGGCGGAAATGCGTTCAACCGTCGTCTCGGCCAGCGTCGCGCCAATGCGGTCGTGAACTACCTGGTCTCACGAGGTGTTGAACGGTCACGTTTGGAAGCTGTCGTTTCCTTTGGCGAAACACAGCCGCTGGTTGTCACCGAGGGCCGCGAACGCCGCAACCGCCGTACTGTGACCGAAGTGTCAGGCTTCCTGAAGGGACGGCGCCAGATCCAGGACGGTAAATACGCCCTATTTTCCTACACAGAGACCATCACAAGCGCCACGGAGCCGCACGAACTGGTCATTGTGGATGAGGGAGGCGCAGCAGAAGAGCGCTAAACCCCAATTTCTGTTAGAAGAAAGGGCGCGGTCCATCGACTGCGCCCTTTTCGCTGTTTCCAGGATGGAAATGGAATTTGGGCTGTGCCGTCATAGTTGTTTGTTCGATATCTAATCCGATACCCTATAAATTCGGCTTTCTGGCCGTATTGTTGCCCGATTCCGGCGGCAATGAGGTATAGCGGAAGGCGGGGGAGCCTTTCGTGGGATTATGGCTGAAAGGCATAGGGGTTCCGGCAGATACTGCTGCAGGGTCCAAGATTCTGCAGAGCACGATAAGAAGGGGCGAAAAAGAATGACAAGCAATACGGCGGTGCAGACTGAGCCAGCACCCATCCAGGCTTGCACGATTTCTCGCGATGTTCAGAATTTCGATCTTCTGATTGAGGACATGGAGTCCGCTTTGGGCGAAGCCTGGGGCGACCTCCCACTGGCCGAGGCGGCCGCATTTTTGACACAGCTCGACGCGGGCATGTTGGAATTTGTGGCCTTGGCGCTTGATTCAGACGACGAAGATGACCTCGCGACCATTAACGAAATTATCGCTGTCGCCAAAGAACGCAAAATCAAGATCGTCGTCATCGCCGAGGACGTAACGCCCGGCGTTCTGCACCAATTGCTGCGTCAAGGTGCCGACGACTTTGTGCCCTATCCCTTGCCCGAGGGCGCGCTCGACGAAGTAATCGATCGTTTCCGCAATAGCATCGAGGCACCGACCGCCGCCCGGGGTGGTGAAAACGGCCAACAGATCGGGCCGACCGGCGACCGGGACGGCATCATCTTGCCGGTCCACGGCTTGGCAGGCGGCGTTGGCGCAACGAACTTTGCTGTGAACCTGGCCTGGGAACTGGCCGCGTCGTCGAAAAGCAAAGAAAACCCCATCCGCGTTTGCCTGTTGGACCTTGATTTCCAGTTCGGCTCTACGGCGACTTACCTGGATCTGGCCCGGCGCGATGCAGTCTATGAATTGCTCTCAGACACATCGACCATGGATACCGACAGCTTTATGCAAGCGCTGCAGGTCTATGGTGAAAAGCTGCATGTGCTGACCGCACCGTCGGATGTCTTGCCACTCGACATTGTTGGCCCCGAAGATGTGGAGCGGATCATTGAAGTGGCCCGCCTGAACTTCGACTTTGTCGTGGTCGATATGCCGACCACGTTGGTGTCTTGGTCGGAAACCGTGATGCATGCGGCCCATATCTACTTTGCTCTTCTGGAGCTGGATATGCGGTCGGCTCAAAATGCCCTGCGTCTGATCCGGGCGCTTAAGGCCGAAGACCTGCCGCTTGAAAAGCTGCGCTTTGCACTGAACCGTGCACCAAAATTCACCGACATGTCTGGCAAAGCCCGTGTCAAGCGAATGGCAGAAAGCCTTGATATTGATATTGAACTATTGCTGCCGGACGGCATGAAGCAAGTCGATCAGGCCTGTGACCACGGCACACCGATTGGGGAGATCGCGTCGAAGAACCCTCTCCGCAAGGAAATCCAGAAACTTGCCCTTTCGCTGCACGATATCGCGCAAGTCGAACAAACCGGGATTTAGTGTTTCCGAGTAAGGACCGATAGACCATGTTCTCGCGCTACAAAAAACCAACAGGCTCGTCGCCCGCCGAAGGCAAAGGAGCAGCTGCACCGCAGAAGGCCGAGCCCGCACCACAGGTCAACCGCAAGCCTGTGGCCGCAACAAAGCCCATGCAGGTTGCGAAGGCCGCTCCGGCGGACAAGGAAAAGAAGCGCAAGGAAAAACTGGGCGAGATCAAGGTCGAGTTGCACAAGCGTCTGCTCGACAACCTGAACCTTGCCGCGTTGGAGACCGCTTCCGCGCAGGAACTGCGCCAGGAGATTGTGGCGATCTCTGCCGAGGCGCTGGAAGAGCTGAGCGTCGTTCTCAACAAAGACGAACGCGCGACGTTGCACCAGGAGCTTTACGATGAAGTGACGGGCCTTGGTCCGCTTGAGCCCCTGCTGAAAGACGACTCCGTCAACGATATTCTTGTCAACGGTCCCCGCCAGATCTTCGTGGAACGGGCTGGCAAGCTGCAACTGACCGATGTGCAGTTCAAGGATGAACGCCACCTCCTGCGGATTATCGACAAAATCGTGTCCGCGGTCGGCCGCCGCGTTGACGAAAGTAACCCCTATGTGGACGCCCGTTTGGGCGACGGGTCACGTTTCAATGCCATGGTTCCGCCGATTGCGGTGGATGGCAGCCTGGTTTCCATTCGTAAGTTTAAGAAGGACAAGCTGGGCGTTGACGATCTGGTCCGGTTTGGTGCCTTCACGGAAGAGATGGCCGCATATCTGCAGGCGGCTGTCGCATGCCGTCTTAACGTTGTCGTCTCCGGCGGTACCGGTTCTGGTAAAACGACCACGCTTAATGCGCTGAGTTCGTTCATCGACAATTCCGAACGCATCCTGACCATTGAGGATACGGCGGAACTTCAGCTCCAGCAGACCCATGTGGGCCGCATGGAAAGCCGCCCCGCCAACGTGGAAGGCAAAGGCCGTGTCAGCCAGCGGGACTGTCTGAAAAACGCCCTGCGGATGCGTCCTGACCGGATCATCGTGGGGGAGACGCGTGGCGAGGAAGTGATCGACATGTTGCAGGCCATGAACACAGGCCACGACGGTTCGATGACCACGATCCACGCCAACTCTGCCCGCGACGCTGTCAGCCGTTTGGAAAACATGATCGCAATGTCTGGGATCGAGATGCCCCTGAAGGCTGTGCGCTCTCAGATTGCTTCCGCTGTGAACCTGATCGTACAGGCCAGCCGTCTGCAGGATGGTTCGCGTCGCATGGTATCGATCACGGAAGTCACCGGTATGGAAGGCGAGGTTATCTCCATGCAGGAGGTTTTCCGTTATGAACGCCTCGGCCTTGCACCCGACAACAAGATCATCGGTCGTTTCAATGCAACCGGCGTGCGGTCTTACTATTCGGAACGCTTCAAGCAGTGGGGCTACGATTTGCCAGCCTCGATCTACGAACCCATCGCGGCGGAGTAAGTCCCATGCAGATTAGTGCGGAACCAATTATTTACGGCCTGATCTTTGTGGCCGTGCTGGTGCTGGTGGAAGGCATCTACCTCACGATCTTCGGTAAATCGATCAGCCTCAACAGCCGGGTGAACCGCCGGTTGGACCTGCTGGAAAAGGGCACTGGCCGTGAAGAAGTTCTGGAACAACTCCGCAAGGAGATGTCCCAGCACCTGAATTCCAAGGGCATCCCGCTTTATTCGATCCTTGCCGAAAAGGCGCAGAAGGCGAATATCGCCTTTTCTCCCCAGCAGTTGGTGCTTGTCATGGCAGTCCTGTCAGTCCTGGCATTTGTGGGTCTGACCGTGGGGACGCAAGCCGGTTTGCCTGTGCGGATCATTGTGGCCATCTTGATGGGCGTTGGCGGCGTTTATGTCTGGGTCAACAACAAGGCCAAGAAGCGCCTGTCGCTGATCGAAGAACAACTGCCGGACGCGATCGAGCTCATGGTACGTTCGCTCCGGGTTGGGCACCCATTCTCTTCCGCCGTGAACATCGTGGCAAAGGAAGTCGCCGACCCTCTGGGATCAGAATTCGGTATGATCGCCGACGAAAGCGCCTATGGCCGTGACATTAGCGAAAGCCTGAAATCCCTGGCCGAACGGATGGACATGCAGGATTTGCGCTTCCTTGCCGTCGCGGTGACAATTCAGCAGACCTCTGGTGGTAACCTGGCCGAGATCTTGCATGGTCTGTCCCAAGTGATCCGTGCGCGCTTCAAGCTGTTCCGCCGGGTGAAGGCAATCACCGCCGAAGCCAAATGGTCAGGCATGTTCCTCAGCGTCTTTCCCATCGTCGCGCTGATCATGATCGTCGTAATCAAGCCTGATTACTATGACGAAGTGCGTGAAACGGCGGCCTTCATTCCCGCTGCGCTTATCGTTGGGGTGTTTTTGACAGTGAATGTGATCTTCATGAAGATCATGGTCAACATCAAGGTCTAGGGGGCACCGATGGAATTCTTAAATCAGATCAACGACTACCTGATCGAAAACCTCGGTGAACTAGGGCCCCTTTACGCGGTCGGCGTTCTGGGTGTTCTTCTGATCTCGCTGACCCTGCCGATCTTTTTGAAGAAGCAATACGATCCGCTCGACAAGCTGAAGGGCCAGAATGTACGCGGTCCTCGCGGCGATGATGATGGCAAGCAAGACCTGCGCTACCGGGATCTGAAGGGTGCTGAAAAGCTTGATCGCTTCGCCTCGTTCCTGGAACCGCAAAACGAAGAAGAACTGTCCTCAGCACGTCTTCTGATGATGCAGGCCGGTTACCGCAGCAAATCTGCGGTTCGGACCTTCCACTTCGCCCAGTTTGCTCTGGCCATTGTCTTTCTGGTCTTGGGTCTGCTTTATGCGATCGTCTCGTCTGCTTCGGGCGAGGTGACAACCCAGCAGATGATCCTGGCGGTCCTGTTTCCGGGCGTCGTTGGGTACTACATCCCGAAATACTGGGTGAACCGGCGGCTGCAGCAGCGCCAGCAAGATATTACCAATGGTTTTCCGGACGCCCTCGACTTGATGCTTGTCTGCGTCGAAGCAGGGCAGTCTATGGAGCAATCCATTCTGCGGGTTTCGACTGAATTGCGCGCTGGTTTCCCTGCACTCGCTGATGAATTCGAAATCGTGGCGAACGAAACCAAAGCCGGTAAGGACAAGACCCAGGTGTTAAAGGATATGGCAGAGCGTGCAGGCGTGTCCGACGTCTCGTCCTTTGTCACCGTGATGATCCAGTCGGCCACATTCGGTACCTCGATTGCCGAGGCCCTGCGGGTCTACGCCGCTGAGATGCGGGACAAGCGGGTGATGCGGGCGGAAGAGAAGGCAAACGTCCTGCCGACCAAACTGACGCTCGGCACGATGATGTTCACCGTTCCTCCGCTCATGATCATCCTGATCGGTCCGTCGGTCTATGACATCTACGATACCCTCTCGAACTCCCGTTTCTAAAGTCCGCCCCTTGGCGAAGGGGCGGTTCTCGCCCATACTGCCGCCAGAATGAATAAGAGCAGTATATCGGGCCCATCATGCGCTTAACGGCGTCTGTTTTGATCATACCGCTGTGGCTGTCAGCCTGCGCCGAAACAAACCGGCTCGCACCAATTGGCGAAGGGCCCCGGGCCCCGGCAGGGACGGCGCGCACCGAAGACACGGTCGACGGGCTGGTTGTGGGTCATCGTTTGATGGCGTCCGGCCAGTATGAGTTGGCCATTCGGGCCTATCTGCGCGCGGCAGGGGAATTGGGGCTGAACGGCGATGTCCTGTCAGCGCTGGGATCGGCCAATCTGAAACTCGGCCGTTTGAATCAGGCCGAGAAATTCTTGCGACGCGCTATCGAAGAAGATGACAAGTTCGTACCGGCCTGGAACAATCTGGGCGTTGTACTGATGGAACAAGGTCACGCGGGCGAGGCGCGCCAGGTTTTCAAAACCGCCTTCGCGCTCGACAGTGGCCAAAGTGCCGATATCCGCGAAAATCTTCAGCGGGCTATCGCAATTACCGAGGACCCTGTTATTCAAACAGAAAACATCGACAGCCAATTCTCGTTGGTGCGGCGGGGATCTTCGACTTACGAACTTCTCAGCACACCCTAGGGCGGGCCCGAGCAGTAAAAGGACGCAGAAAATGCGCCGAACCCTTACTTTGACGCTGGCCGTGGCCAGTGCGGTAGCTTTGTCAGCATGCCAAAAGGCCGCCGACAGTGAAGTCAATCGGGCCATGCAGGCAGTGAACGCGATTGACGACAACAATCTCAGCGAAATTATGCTCACGGTGGCGGACCCGAACGAGGCGGTTACGTATTTCCGTCGCGCGTCGGCGGAACAGCCAACGCGGATTGACCTGAAACGGGGGCTGGCGATTTCGTTGGTGCGGGCGCGGAAGAACGTTGAAGGGGCGCGTGCTTGGTCAGAGGTTGTGGCGATGGAAGGCTCCAACCATGCCGACGAGGTTGAGTTGGCCGATGCCTTGATCCGGGCCGGGCGGTGGGACACCGCCGAAGCCACATTGGATTCCGTGCCTCCGACCTATGAAACCTTCAAGCGCTATCGACTTGAGGCGATGATCGCCGACGGCAACAAGGAATGGAGCCGGGCTGATAGTTTCTACGAAACCGCCATTGGCCTCACGACCCAGCCCGCGAATGTGATGAACAACTGGGGCTATTCAAAGCTGACTCGGGGGGACTATCCCGGCGCGGAGCGGCTTTTTACCGAGGCGATCCAGTATGACCGCGATCTCTTTACCGCCAAGAACAACCTGGCCCTGGCACGTGCCGCGCAGCGCAAATACGAACTGCCCCTGGTCGAGATGAGCCAGATCGAACGCGCTCAGATGATGCACACGGTCGCTCTGGCTGCGGTCAAGCAAGGCGACGTCACGATTGGCAAAGGACTGCTGCAAGAAGCCATCGACACGCATCCGCAGCACTTTGAAGAAGCGGTCAGGGCCTTGCGCGCACTCGACGTCAAGGTCACAAACTAGGGCATGTCGCCCCTTTTTATGCCCGCCGCTGCGGCGCTCTGGTTTCTGCCCTTTGTCACGCCCATTGCGTTTTTCGTCGCATGGAGCGATCTGCGGTACATGCGCATCCCGAACGAGGCGGTTCTGACACTCGTTGCCGTGTTTGCGGTCGTGGGCGTTTTTGTATTGTCCTTGGAAGACTATCTCTGGCGCTGGTCACATCTGTTGGTCGTGCTGGTGATCAGTTTCGTCATGACGGCCGCAAAAACGCTTGGGGCAGGTGACGCAAAATTCGCGTCAGCCATGGCCCCATTCTTCGCGGCGCAAGACATAATGTTCATTGCATTCCTCTTTATGTCGGTGAGCCTGGCGGCGCTCGCCACCCATCGTGTCGTCCGCCAGATTCCCGCTATCCGCGAACAGGTGCCAGACTGGAAAAGCTGGAAAGCCGCCAAATTCCCGATGGGGCTGGCCCTCGGCACAATGCTGTTCATCTACCTGCTTGTCGCCAGCATCTACGGAAGTTAGCGCCGAACGCCCCCAATTCTGGGGCGCAGAGCCTTTCTTATTGGCCAAAATACTTCCGCCGGAGGCTCCCGACCTCTCCATCGGAGAGCCAACAAATGCCCTGTTCAGATCGACATCTTCTTAAAGATCGGCTCCGGAACAGCCCGAATGATCATCATGATGTAACGCCAGAAGAACGGGGTGTAGATCACGTTCCGGCCTTTCTCCACGGCTTTCAGGATTGACTGGCCCACAGCCTCAGGCGGCGCGACGAGGAACATGCCTGGCAGTCCCCAGGTCATTGCGGTGTCGACAAAACCGGGCTTTACCGTCACCACATGGGCACCGGCGCGGGTCAGGCGGTTGCGCAACCCGGAAAGATAGGCGTGAAACCCGGCCTTCGAAGCGCCGTAAACATAGTTCCCGACCCGCCCACGGTCGCCCGCCACAGAGCCCACGCCAACAACGGCCCCCATCTGTCGGGCCTCAATCAACGGGGCCAACTGTGTGATGAAACGTGCAGGACCCGTAAAGCTGTCGGCGATGACCCCTTCGATCAAGGCCGGGTCAGCATCAATCTCAGCCTGTGGTGGCATAGAGCCTACGAAACAGGCGCAGTTCAGTGAACCATCTTCGTCGCCCAAACGCGCGATGATCGGCCCGAACGTTTCCGGATCTCGCGCGTCGAACTTCACTGCTTCGGCGAACCGCGCTCCGCGCAAGGCGCAGTCCGACGCTGTGGCCTCCAGATCAGCCATGTCCCGCCCGGCGAGCAGCAAACCGGCGCCACGTGCGGCCAACAACCGGGCCAGTCCGCGTGCCATACTGGAGGTCGCGCCCAATATCACCCAGGTTTCCTTCATGTCGCGGCCCTCAATTCCAGTCGTTTCACAATGTCGGTGATCAGGCTGCGCTCCGGGTCCACGGCGTCGCAAGCCTCCGACCAAATCTGCCAATCGGGATACATGGCCTTCACCTGAGCCGCGGTCGCAATACTGTCTTTGGCAAGGTAAATGCGCCCGCCGGCCTCCAGCGTCATCGCGTTCAGATCGTGCACCAGTGGTGCTGCGCCTTTCCGATTGGGGAAGTCCACGGCCAGCGTATAGCCCTCTGTCGGGAAAGACAGATAGCCGGGCGAGCCTGGTCCCATCCGTTTCAGAACGGCCAGTGGCGAAGCCAGTCCAGCCCGGGCAATCTTGTCCATCATCTTTCGAAGCGCGTCGCGCCGATCCACCGGCAAGACGCATTGAAACTGGTGGAAGCCAGCTTTGCCATAAAGTCGGTTCCAATCGTGGATCTTGTCGAGCGGGAAGAAGAAATCGTCGATCGGCTTCACCACCGTCCGGCCGCTTGTAGGCACCCGCCGGTAATAGGCCGCGTTAAAGGTCTTGACCACGGGCGAAGACAAAGCCCAGCCGGGCGCATCAAACGGGACTTTCTTGCCGCGCTTGGCGGCAGGCACCAGCCCCGATCCCGTTTCACCTTCTTCCAGGATCCCGCGACCCAGATTGTCGCCCCAAACGGTGGCGTCGATCCAGCCGACAGTGTAAGTCGCCTGGCTCGCATCAAGTAAATCGCAGAACGTTTCCAGATCTGGAATGCGGCGCTCTGTGACCATCATCAGGTCGCCTTTGCAGGCCGTCAGCTTCAACGTCGCTTGAGTGATGATCCCGGTCTGCCCAAGCCCGCCGACCGTGGCCAGAAAGAGCGGCTCGCCAGGCTTGGCCACTTTCGCGCCGCTCGGCGTTTCCAGGCGGATCTCTGTCACATGGTCACCAAATGCACCCGCACCATGATGGTTCTTGCCATGCACATTCATTGCGATGCCGCCACCGACAGTGGCAAAACCGGTGCCGGGCATAACAGCGGGCAACCACCCCCGGCCCGCAAAATCCTTGGCAATCTGGCCCAACGCGCAACCGGCCTCGACCGTCAACAAGCCATTCTCAGGATCGAAACTCAGATACCGGTCGAGCCGACCCATATCGACAGCGCGACCACCATCAACCAGACAAGCATCGCCATAAGACCGACGGGCGCCCAGTGCCGGGCCTTCGCTCGCCAGCGCGGCCACAGCCCGCGCCCGTTCGGGCCGGGCCAACTCGCCCTCGGCCCGATGGACCCGTCCCCATCCCGCATATTCACTTGCCTTCCACACGACACTCTCTCCTGCAGTCAAATGGGTTTGGTCAATGGAACCACACCTAAAGGGTCTGCCCCGGTAAACCACGGTACGTTCGGTCGCACGCCCGCCACGTGTGCGGTGGTAATGTCAAGCGGCACGCGCTGCAATCGGGCCGCAGTCGGCCTTGGCGCTCCAGCGAGCAAATAGGTTTCTGCACAGGCCATTTCGCACATGCGGCATGTCCTAAGGGCGGATTGCGGCCTGAATATGATCGGTGCCCGTTGTTCAGACCTGCGGGGTTTGGCCGCCAAGGATCGTGTGAAACCAGTCGCGGTCGATATTGCCGCCGCACAGGATCACGGCCACCTTACGCCCAGCCATCTGCTCTTTTTCCTGCATCAGCGCGGCCAGGGGCGCGGCGCCGGCCCCTTCTGACAGGTTGTGCGTGTCGGCATAAAGGACCCGAATGGCCTCTGCGATGGCATCATCGCTTACGCTGACAATCCGTTCCGCTCCGGGGCCATAGATTGCAAACGCATCGGCCATCGGAACCCGGGTGGCCACGCCGTCAGCAAAGGTCTTGGCCTGATCCGTTTCGATCATCCGACCCGCTTCGAATGTCAGTTTGACCGCAGGTGCGCCGTCAGACACAACGCCGACGATTTTGGTTTTGAGGTTCAGCGCGTCCCGCACGCTGATCAGGCTACAAATGCCGGACCCGCAGCCGATAGGCACGTAAATCGTGTCCAGATCCGGCACCGTTGTCATCAGTTCGTAGCCATAGCTTGCCACGCCGCGCACCAATTCCGGGTGAAAGGGTGGAACCGGGGCAAGGCCTTCTTCCGCGCCGACCCGAAAGGCTTCGACCCGGGCAATGTCGAAGTCGTCCCCGAACTCCACCAGTTCCGCTCCGAATGCCCGCATGGCCGCGTTCTTTTCCACCGAATTGCCACGTGGCACATAAACCACCGCCCGCAGCCCCCGGGCCGTCGCCGCCATCGCCTGGCCCTGGCCGTGATTGCCGCGCGTGGCCGTGATAATGCCGGGCACGTCCGGTTGCGTGCGCACGAGCCAATCCATGAAAGTCAGCGCGCCGCGCACTTTGAAGGCCCCGGTGCATGTATGATTTTCGTGCTTGACCCAAACCTCGGCGCCGATCCGTTGGCATAGGGTCGGCCAGGCATATTGAGGTGTCGGCGGCATGGAGCGATGCACAAAAGCCGTCGCCTCTTCCAGCTCAGTTTTGGTGAACATCGGATCCTCCGGTTTGTGAGCGCGCCAGGTTGGACAGGCCGGGTAGCTCGGCCAACCGATCGATCAGCAGGTCAAGATCGTGCCGGTCCCCCGTTCCCAACGCGGCGCGGGCGCGTTGGTCCATCTGTGCCATTTCGGTGGCGTCGATGTCGACCATGGCGCGGGTCAATTCGTCTGCATCCGAAATCTGCCGCGCGCCACCGCACGCCGCAAGGGCGGCATATTCGTCCGCGAAGTTGGACAGGTACGGCCCGTGCAGGATGGCGGAACCCAACGCGGCGGGCTCAAAGGGCGTATGGCCCCCTTTATCCACCAGCGACCCGCCAACGAACGTGCGCCCGGCGAGCCTGTACCATAGCCCCATTTCCCCCAATGTATCGGCCAGATAGACAACCGTGCCCGGCCCCGGTTCGGTGCCTTTGGACCTGATGGCGAAGGGCAAACCGGTCGATGCGATCAGCGCAGCGACCTCTTCGGATCGCTTGGGATGGCGTGGTGCCAGGATCAGTCGCAAATCGGGGATCTGTCCTCGGGCGATCTGGAAGGCTTCAAGGATCAGGGCTTCCTCGCCTGCATGGGTCGACGCGGCGAGCAACGTTTTGTCCCGGGGCCAAATGGCTTGCAGCCCGGCCAGCATTTCGGGGTCAGGATCGGGCAACTGCACCAGGGCCTTTAGAACAAGGGCTGGCGCGACCCGTTCGGAAGCGATGCCCAAGGATACGAGCCGCTGTTCGGAGTCCGTATCCTGTGCCGACATGAGGTTGATACGGCTCAGCAGACGGTGGGCGAGGGGGGCGGCCTTTGCCCACCTGCCGTGGCTGCGGGCTGACAAGCGGGCCCCGATCATCACCACCGGACAGATCCCTGATGCGAGCATCAACCGGTTGGGCCAGAGTTCGTTTTCAAGGATCACCAGGCCGGTTGGCTTCCAGCCCCGCAGAAACCGACGCAGGCAGACGCGGTAGTCCAGTGGCGCAAGCTGAACCGTCAAACGGTTCAGGCCCCAGCCCCGCGCAATGGCCCGCCCGGTAAGTGTGTTGCAGGTCAGCACGACCAAAAGTGCCGGGTTGCGGGCAAGGATGGCCTCGATCAACGGGCGCCCGGCATTCAGTTCGCCGACCGATGCGCCATGGATCCACAGGGCCGGGCCAGCGCTCGGTCGTCCCAACCGTTCGGCGAGATCGGCCCAAATTGTCTGCCCGGCCACAATGCGCCATGCATAGACCCCGGCCAGAACTGGCGCAGCAAGGGTCAGTAGCAGGCGATAGAGGATCATTGGGTCAGCCCCCTGGACGTTCCAGCATCGGTACGACCCCAAGCGCCGGGTTACAATGGGAACGGATCTTCGGGATAGATCACTTCGGATAGATACAGCCCTTGAGGCGGACAAACGGGACCACAGCGCGCCCGGTCCCGGGCAGCGAGCGCAGCCGCAACATCTTCGACCTGCCACGCGCCCGCGCCGACCCGCTCCAATGTGCCCACCATGCTGCGCACCTGATTGTGCAGGAAGCTTCGGGCGCGGAAGGTGAACTGGAATTCCTGGCCATAGGGAATGTCGCGCGCTGTGACGGTGGCCTCGTCCAGCGTCTTTACAGGTGACGCGGCCTGGCATTCAGAGGCCCGAAAGGTGGTGAAATCATGCTGCCCCACAAAGGCCAGCGCCGCGTCCGCCATCAATTCTGCATCCAGCCTATGGCTAATCTGCCAGGCGAGCCCGGCCTCATGCACCAATGGGGCGCGGCGCGCGATCAGCCGAAACAGGTATCGGCGTTCGACGGCGGTAAAGCGGGCGTGCCATTCCTCGGCCACGTGCGCCACGGCAAGTATGGCGATGGGCTGGGGTTTCAGATGGTGGTTCAAAGCCTCGCTCAGGCGGAACGGATCCCAGTCGCGCGTCATATCCGCGTGGGCGACCTGGCCCATGGCATGAACGCCGGTATCCGTTCGACCAGCCGCCGCGATCCCGGGATGGTCAGGCTGAAGCTTCCGCAACGCCGCCTCAACCGCGCCTTGCACCGTGGGCAAGTTCGATTGCCGTTGCCAGCCCCGAAAGGGGCCGCCGTGATATTCAATTTTCAGGGCATAGCGAGGCATGGGCCGCTGCCATAGCGGCAGCCGGTCGCGCGCGCAATCACTGAGGGGCCATCGGCTAGCTGCAGACGGTCGACAACCGAGATCGCTCTGTTGCGATCTGTCCCTCAATGGCTTCGGCGGATCGCAGCAAGGATTGAAAAATCGGGCCCGTCTTGGCATCGGGCGTATCGGTCCCGCGCAGTTCTGCGTTTGCGGACCCCCGCAAGGCGTCGAGTTCGGCAGAAAGCGTATTGATCCGTTGGACAGCCATGGCGCAATCGTGCAGGCTGGAGGACCCGTCCGGATCAGGGGCCGTCGGCTGCTCCACGGGACCGGTGCCTCCGGTGGCGCCACCAGCATCTCCCGCGCCACCGACCGTACCAATCACGGGGTCAGGATCGGAGGCTGGTGGGACCACTGCTGACTTCTCGCCCGGTTCCCGCGCTGCCGAATTGGTCGCGGCAGACGCCACCTGTTCCTGCACGTCGATCAGATCAGACAGCAGTGTGAAAAATTGGTCCTCTTGCTCGGCATAGGCAATCTCGATTGCCGATAAAGCCAGCGCCCGGCGGGCATCATCGTCAATTTCGATGGCTTGGATGATCAGGCGTGATCGTTCGCGCCGGATGTCTTCCTCGGTCTTATTCTGGTTCAGGATCGTGCCCGGCACCTGGACCAGATACAAGACCGCCAGCGCCAGCAGAACCGACGTTGCCACCTTGGCGATTTCGACCACGATCTTGGCGCGCTCCAGAGTCATACCGGGAAGTTACCACCGTGGCGCGGCTCCGTCACCGCATTGAAGCGGCTTCAGGTCGACTTTCGAACAAAGGCTGTCGCAAGGCCCATGGCGATCAAGGCGCCGCCGCCTGCGCGGCTGAGCCATGTCAGGATCCCTTGTTGGCTGATGGCCGTGCGCATCCGATCGGCCAAAAGGGCGTAGGCCAGCGCATTCAGGGCTGCGAGGCTCACGAAAGTGGCGATCAGGATGGCGAATTGCGGCAGAAGCGGCTGGCCTGGATCCAAGAACTGGGGCACGAAGGCGATGAAAAAGACGATCGATTTTGGGTTAAGCGCGGTCACCGCTGCTGCATGGCGAAATATGCTGTTGGCAGGTTGGGTGTCTGCGGGCTCGTCCAATGCAGCCGATCCGGAACTGCGAAGAAGTTTGATGCCAAGCCAGACCAAGTAGACGGCGCCCACCCATTTGAGAACCGTGAAAAGCGTGGCAGACGCCAGAACCAACGCGCCCAGGCCCGCAAGGGACGCCGACATTGCAATCAGATCGCCCACTGCGACTCCTGCCGCGGTGGCCACGGCAACCTTGCGACCATGGCTGATCGCATAGCTGAGCACCAACAGGATGGTCGGGCCCGGGATAAGAAGCAGCGCAACAGATGCTACGACAAAGGTTAGCCAAAGATGCAGGTCCATGGGGATATTCCTCGATTTCCCAGCAATCGAACCTCAATGCCGCTCGGATGTAAATGGCGCCGCCGTCGCCAGCGAACCAGCCGGTCAGGGCACGCCTACCAACTGTGCCAGCTTCGGCCGACCGTGACGGTGCAGGGGTCACCCGACCGAGGGTATACCAGCCTGGCGCAACGTTCGGGTGATCCCGGTTTTGCTTCTGATCGCTAGACGGCGGCTTCGACGGCGGCCACGACCTCGCCCACAACTTCGGTCAAAACGGCTTCGTCTTCGCATTCCGCCATCACACGGATCAGGGGTTCCGTGCCCGACTTCCGGATCAACAAGCGGCCATGACCATTCAGGCGGCCTTCGGCAGCGGCAATGGCCGTCTTCACGCCGTCTGCGCCAAGCGGGTCGCCACCATCGCCGTAGCGCACGTTCTGCAAAAGCTGCGGACAACGTTCAAATTGCTGGGCGAGGCTGGAGGCTGGCTGACCTGTCTCCTTCATCGCGGCCAGGAACTGCAGGCCCGCAATCAGGCCGTCGCCCGTGGTGGCGTAGTCCGTCATCACGATGTGGCCCGACTGTTCGCCGCCAAGGTTGAAGCCACCGGCGCGCATGCGTTCGACGACGTAGCGGTCTCCCACCGGCGTCCGTTCCAGCCCGACGCCCATGTCACCAAGAAAACGTTCCAGGCCCAGATTGCTCATCACTGTCGCCACCAAGGCGCCGCCTTTGAGGCGTCCGGCCTCGGCCCAGCGTTTGGCGAACAAGGCCATGATCTGGTCGCCATCGGCCACGGCCCCGGTTTCGTCGATGATCATAACCCGGTCAGCATCGCCATCGAGGCAAATCGCAACATCGGCCCCATGGGCGACAACAGCTTCAGCTGCCGTCCGAACATAGGTCGACCCGCAGTTTTCGTTGATATTATGCCCGTTCGGTGACGTGCCGAGCGGCACCACCTCCGCGCCCAATTCCCACAAGACCTCTGGCGCGGTCTTGTAGGCCGCACCATTTGCACAGTCGATTACCACCTTGAGCCCGGTCAATCGACGGCTGGGTGGGAAGGTGGACTTTGCCCGCTCCACATAGCGGTGCCGTCCGTCATCGATCCGCTTGGCCCGACCGATCAGAGGCGCATCCATCGGGTCGACGCCGTCCGCCACCAGCGCCTCAATCTTTGCCTCTGCCTCGTCGCTGAGTTTGAACCCGTTCGGGCCGAAAAACTTGATCCCGTTATCCGTCGCCGGATTGTGCGAGGCCGAGATCATAATGCCCAGATCGGCCCGCATCGAATGGGTCAGATACCCCACAGCCGGGGTTGGAACCGGCCCGAGAAGCAAGACATTCATGCCGGTGGATGTCAGCCCCGCCGTAAGCGCGGTTTCGAACATGTAGCCAGACAAACGGGTATCTTTGCCGATGACCACCCGGTGCCCGTTGCGCCCGCATTGGCGAAAGTACCGGCCCGCCGCCGCGCCCAAACGCAAGGCCATTTCGGCTGTCATCGGATAGGTGTTGGCGCGCCCCCGCACGCCGTCGGTTCCAAAAAGGGTCCTGCTCATCTCTGCGCTCCACGCTTCTTTTTCCGGTTTATTCCGCCGGTTTATGGGTCAGGGCCTGCCATAGGTTGAGCGCCTGCCTGGTGGCGACCGTATCATGAACGCGCAAGATCTGCACGCCTTGCGCAACGGCATGCAAAGCTGTGGCAATGCTGCCAGGGGCCCGATCGGCGGGATTTCGCGCGTTCCCAAGCCGACCAATAAAACCTTTGCGGGAAGTGCCCAAAAGGATCGGGCAACCCAAGCCGTGAAACAGGCTCATCCCGCGCAAGAGCGCCAGGTTATGGTCCAAGGTTTTGCCGAAGCCGATGCCGGGATCGACGGCAATCCGGTCGGCATCAATACCAGCCGCGCAGGCAAAATCGATCCGGCGGGCCAGATGGTCATAGACGTCTAGCAAAACGTCGTCATAGCGCGGATCAGCTTGCATCGTTTGTGGCGTACCTTGCGCATGCATCAGGATCACAGGCACACCACGCTCCGCGCAAACCCTCACCAGGTTCGGATCGAAGGTCAGGGCCGATACGTCATTTACGATGGTCGCCCCGGCATCCAGCGCGGCGGCGGCGACCAGTGCCTTACGCGTATCGATGGAGATCGGGATGGTCAGTCCAGCCTCGCGAATAGCCCGAATGACTGGTGCTGTACGGGCAATTTCGACGTCGATCGGCACGGTTTCCGCGCCAGGTCGCGTACTTTCTCCGCCAATGTCCAGAATATCGCAGGTTTCAGCGATAATGCGGGCTTGTTCCAGGGCCGCGTCGGGACTGTCGAATTGACCGCCGTCCGAAAAGCTGTCGGGCGTCACATTCAAGATGCCCATGAGCAAGGGCTGGTCGAAGGTCAGGCCATTCCACGGCGCACGGGGCCGGGTGAAAACCTGCAGCATCTCGGCGGGCAGGTCCTTTGCCGCTATGACGTTGGGCCCAGCATCGCGCGGCCCCGCTGCCACCTCGCGAAAGCGAACCCAGCCACCGGCAAGCGCCTCGCTCGACGGAACCGCTCCGACCTGTGCGATGGGCCGCACATAGTCGGTCAAAGGGCCAACGTCTCGTCCAACGGCACCATCCGACCACTCGCGCCCGGATCGATACCCAGCCCCAGGAATTCGCGGGCCCCCATCGTGGCAGCAAACCATTCCGCCAAGACTGTAGCATCTTGTGATGCCGTATCGGGGCGCTCGACCGCATCCAGCACCATCTTGGACGGCGCCCAAACGGTCATTTGGCCTTGATCAATGGCCCATTCGATCTCTGTTCGGGTTGATACAACCACACAGCGGGGATCTCGCCCCGCCAGGACCCAGGCATTTTGTTCTATCGCAAGCAGAGCGATCCGCCGCCGCGCTGGTGTGATGTTGGCATGGGGCACGGCCAGATCGTGGGAGACAACGGTCAGAATGACCGGATGGCCCAAAGCTTCGATTTGGTCCAGCCAGTTTGGAAGGCGGTCATCCTCGATCGCTGTTTGGCCCAAGTGCACCACCATCGGCGCCGGTCGTTCCACTGGCCCGATCACCGCCAGTTGCCGGTCGCGACAGATATCGACGCCAAGCGCGAACGGCCCCCTGTCGAGCTTTTCGATCCGAACGTGAACCCGCCGTGCCCGTGGCTCCTGCAACAGCAGATCCGCGATGCGCTCTGCCAGTGTTTCAAGCAGGTTCAAGCGCTCCGCCGCCAGTGCGGCATGGATGGACTGAACGATCGTGTCATAGCTCAGGATGCGGTCAACATCGTCGGAGATGGGCTCATCCGAATGGGCGACCTCGACTTCCACGTT
>JBCBGY010000064.1:0-20875 GCA_038526275.1 Pseudomonadota bacterium
GCAGACAGGGCACGGGCCATTTCCAGCCGCTTGCGTTCCAGCAGTGTCAGCGAACCGGCCCGGACATTCGCTTTTTGCAAAAGGCCAGTCGCGTCCAGCACGTCAACCACATGGGTTTCGGCCTCGTGCCCGCTGAGTCCGGCGCCTTGCGTCGCGCCCACCAGAGCATTCTCAAATACGGTCATGCCAGAGAAGGGCTGTGGCACCTGAAAGGACCGGGCTATGCCCAACTTGCACCGTTGAGCCGCCGACTGATTGGTTATGTCGTTGCCGGCAAATTCGATCCGGCCTGCATCGGCGCTCAAAACCCCGGTGATCAGGTGAAACAGCGACGTTTTCCCGGCCCCATTCGGCCCGAGAATGCCAATCGCTGCCCCGCGCTCCACCTGAAAGCTGGTATCGTCGGCGACCACAACGGCGCCGAACGACTTTTTCAATCCCGAAATGGACAGCAATGCCGACAAATCGAAGGCCCCTAGCTCAACAGCTTCAGGTCAGCGGTGATCGGGATCTCTGGCGCAGGAGCGTTGCCGACGATGTGCAGTTCGAACCCGTCGCCCTGCTTTTGCCATTGCCCGCCCACCAGCGGAGTTTTGGTGACGTTGTTAATCGGGCCATTGTCCCAATTCACCGGGCCGACAATGGTGTTGATGTCGGTTTCCGTAATGGCCGCGACGATGGCGGCGGGATCATCCAGATCTGCCGCGCGGGCAACGACGTCGGCCACAACCTCGAACAAAGCATGCTTAAAGCCGATCGGTTGCGTCCAGGGCCGGCCGGATGCGGCAGAATAGCCTTCGGCCAGTTCCTTCGAACTGGTGCCTGTCAGCGACGAAGCATAGGGATGGTGTGGAGACCACCAAACCTCGGTCGTCAGCCCGTCGCCCCGGTCGCCCAAACCTTCGATGGCGGATGGGAAAAGCAGGGCCTTGCCGATGGTGACGATCTGTGGGCGGAACCCCTGCTGCGCGGCTTGCGCCCAGAAGGTCGCAAAATCCGGCGGGATCATGTTCCCGGTGACAATGGTGCAACCCGCTTCCTTGTAGGCCGCGATCTGGCTGGAAAAGTCGTCCGTCAGCGGCTGATAGCGGCCCGGATCGGTGATCGTGTAACCCGCTTCGGTCATGGCGGGCGGCAGCCCGAGTTCCGGATGGCCAAAGGCGTTTCCGTCGGCATCATTCGGGAAGAGACCGGCAACATTCGTGCCGACATCGACCTTTGACCACATATCAAGCGTGGCAGCGATCCAGTCTTCGATCCCAAAGAAGAAGTGATAGGTGCTGAGGAAACCTTCGCCCGGCACGCCGTTCCGCCCAAAGAAGTAAGGCTGCCAGGGACAGTCGGTGGTGACACAGGGCACTTCATTGATCTCGGCCTGATCCGCAACCGGGTTCACCGTGTCTGGGGTGGAGGCGGCGACGATGATGTCCACCTCATCGCCCAGGATCAGATCGGCCGCGACTTCTGCGGCCCGGTTCGGGTTCGACTGGCTGTCTTTTGAGATGATCTCAATCCCGTAGGATTTGCCGTTATTCTCGATCCCTCCGGCGAAGGCGGCTTGCAGCCCTTCGAGCACATATTCATCAGCCTCGGCAAAACCCGCAAGCGGACCAGTGCGGGGGCTCACATGGCCCACGCGAATGGTGGGGTTCTGGGCATAGGCCCGGCTGGTTGTCAGTATGGCCGGTGCCGCAACGGATGCGGCGAGGCCGGAAAGCACATGTCTTCTGTGCGGTCTAAATACCATCTCTCTCACTCCTCCCTGAGATCGAAATTAGGTGGGCAGGATCGCCTCCAATTTCCTAAGGTGTTCGGCGATCCTTGTTTTGGTCTTGTCGAGATCGCCGTCTTGCCAGTCGCGCAGCCCGCGCCCTGCCACCATCCCCGTCCGGCCCTCATCGAGCAGGGTTTGCAGCAAGGGTGATGGTGTGGGTGCGGTTTCCAAATCGAACAGGACCTGGTTGTGGATGTCCTGGGTCAGCTCAATCCCCACCAGGTCCGCATTTTCCATCGGACCCAGGACAGCGAGCCTGCGGCCGAAGCTGGCCTTGACCACATCGTCCACTGCCTCTGCCGTGCAGATCCCGTTTTCGACAAGCGAAATAGCCTCGCGCCAAAGGGCGTGCTGCAAACGGTTGCCGATGAAGCCGGGCACGTCTTTTTCGACCATCACGGGCGTTTTGCCAGCGGCCTGAAGCAGATTGAACATGGCATCCGCCTTGGCAGGATCAGTCCATTCGGTTTTGACCACTTCCACAAGCGGGATCATGTGAGGCGGATTCCACCAATGGGTGCCGAGCGCCCTTTCGCGTGTTTTGAGCCCGCCCATGATCTTGGAAATCTGGATAACGGACGTGTTTGAAGCCAGTATCGCATCTGGTGCAGCATGCGCTTCGATCTCTGCAAAGAGTGCTTGCTTCAGGTCCAGCTTCTCGGGAGCCGCCTCAAAGACATAACCTGCGTCGGACACGGCTTCTGCGAGGCTGTCCGACACTGTCACGTAGTAAAGCGCTGCATCACGGTCGGACGGGGTGACGCCCAGCAGGTCCAGGCTTTGGTTGATCCGCGCCTTCAGGGTCACAAGAGCGTCTGGCATAGGGTCCGTGACGCGCACCTGGATGCCAGCTTTGGCGAAGGTCAAGGCAATGCCGTGACCCATCAAGCCAGCCCCGACGACTGCGATATGACGTTCGCCGTTCATCTCTTAGCCCGCCGTATATCCGCCATCGGCGTATAGGATGTGGCCGGTATAGAAATCGGAGGCTCTGGAGGCCAGGAACAGAAGCGGCCCGGCCAGATCTTCGGGTTCTCCCAAGCGGCCCTTGGGGACGCGGGTCAGAAAGCCCGTGCGGACGGCGGTCGCCTGTTCGGTCTCTTCAAACATCCAGGCTGTCAGCGGGGAGCGAAACACCGTGGGCGCGATTGCGTTGACCGTAATCCCGGTTGGGCCGAGTTCACAGCCCAGGGCCTTGGTGATCCCGTCCACGGCAGCTTTCGAGGCGCAATAGGCCGTGTAGCCTGCCGGATGGCCGAGCAACCCGCGCGCCGAGGACATCAGAACGATCTTTCCACCGTCGCCCTGCGCCTTCATCTGCCGGGTCGCCGCCCGGGCCATGGTCCAGCTTTGGGTGACGTTGGCATCCATGACCGCGTCGAAGGTTGACGGTTCCATCTCGTCGATCTTCGCGACCTTGTTCATCCCTGACGCAACGACAAGAATGTCGAGCCGCCCATAGGCCTCGACTGTCTTGGCGACCAGCGTATCGCAGGCAGCTTCGCTGTCTGGCCGCCCGGCAATCTGAACCGTCTGTCCTTTGCACCGCCCGGCAACCTCTGCCATGGCATCTGTGTTGCCCGCCGCGAGCGCGATCTTGCAGCCTGCGCCCGAAAGGCATTCAGCGGCGACCGCACCGAAAGCGCCGGACGCACCGGTGATCAGGGCGACTTTGCCTGTGACATCGAACATGGAAAGGGGATCGGAAAGGCTCATTTGGGTCGCCCTCCTTCCGGGTAGGGAATGACCACCAGCATCTTGCAGACATGGTTCGACTTGTTTTCGATCCGGCGCTCCTGGCCCGGCGGGACAGTGCAGGTGTCCATCGGGCCAAGCACCTCTGTCTTGCCGTCCCATTCGATGGTCATTTCGCCTTCAAGCACCACGTAGACCTTTTCAAACGGCGTGGCGTCCGGTCCAGCCCCGCCCCCCGGCAGGAACTGCGAAAAACCGATCCACTGGTTTTCCGGGCCGCCATCCTCGAACCCCTGAAGCCGAAGCCCGCTGACCCCCCAATGGTTGGGGGCGTCATAAGGCTCCGCCTCCGCAAAGCGCTTGATCAGCATTAGAAATCCGCCCCGGCCTCGATGCGGTATTGCTGGTCTTTGTCCATCATGGCGACGAGACGGATGATGCAACCATCACCCCTGTCCCAGTTCCAGGGGAAGAAGGCGAACGTCACCCGCTTGCCCGTTACCCGGTCCAGATCGCCGCCGACATTTTCGATGCCGAGGATGCCGTTCTTGAACAGCTTCGTATGTACGGGCTCCCATTCCGGGAAGTCGACTTCCCAAGGCGTGCCGCCCGACCATTCGAGATATTCCTGTTCGAGATGCGGCAGGATCGGCCCATTCCGCTGAGGCCCGATGGCCGTGGCCAAAGGATGGTCATTGGCTTGCGTGTCATGGCCCACAACCTTGACCTGCTTGTCGACCATCCAATCCGCGGCAGAGGGAACCAAGCCAGGGCAATAGGCGAAGTAGTCGCCATCTTCATATTGCTTGTGCCAGCCCGTGTTGATGATCAGTACATCATTGGGCCGAATGGCATGGCCACAGGCCTTTTCCAGATCGTCGGCTGTGATCTGTTCCCATTTCTTCTTGGGAATGCTGACCACGATGCCGGTGCCGAAGAAGTGGGGCAGCGGCACTTCGTCAATGAAGGGCGTGCCCTGAACCACATGTGCAGGTGCGTCGATGTGAGTGGTGACATGCATCGTGGTTGTGATGGTTTGGCTCAGCACACCGGACTTGGCCATGTAATGCTTCCGGTCGATCTGGACGTCTTTGAAATACGGCCAGTTCGGGCACTGAAACCCGTAGCGATGGCTGAGATTGACGAATTCCAGCCCCATATCGTTGTTGTCATTGGCCTGAAATTCGATGCCGCGAACGGTGACGCTCATCAGATCCTCCCCATCATGAACGTAGTGTTTTGCATGATGGTGCACATGTATCGCTATTCGGTCAAGCATTGATTTGAGGATTTTGTGTCCTTACACTATAGGTCGTAACCGCAAGCGTTGAGCTTGGATGGAGACAGGGATTGGACGGCCAAGAAACCAATAAAAACCAGGGAATAAAGGTGATTTCCCGTGCCTCTGAGATCCTTCGGCTGTTGGGGCGGGAGACAGATGGTCTGAGTCTGGGACAGATCGCAAAGCGGGTCGACTTGCCCCGTTCTACGGTACAGCGGATCGTCTCGACCCTGTCGGTTGAAGGATTCGTATCGACCGCAAAAGGCTATGGAGAGATACGTTTGGGGCCAGAGATTCAGCTTCTCGCCCGTGCCGCCGCCGCCGATATCAAAGACCGTCTGCGCCCTGTGATGAAACATATCTCAACCGAGACCGGAGAGACGGTGGATTTGGCTGTGCTGGAACGGAGCCGCATGCGGTTTGTCGACCAGATTGTTGGTAGCCAGCGCTTGCGCACTGTGTCGAGCATCGGCGAGACCTTTCCGCTGACGACCACCGCCAATGGCAAGGCAGCCCTGGCTTGCCTGGATCTGGCCGAGGCCACGAGGCTTATTCTGGACGAGGTACAGGGCCATGCGGATGGTTCGCGGCGATTGTCCGATTTGTTGGCGCAGATTGAACGCATTCGCGAGGGCGGGTTGGCGCAAGACACGGATGAGCATACGGATGGCGTGAGCGCCTTGGGCTTTGCCATCAAGGATGGGAACGGGGATGTCTACGCGATTTCCGTACCCGTTCCCAGTTCCCGATTCGGGCGGATATTCGAGACATTGTCGGCAACGATTGAAGACTGCCGGGCGCGGTCACTGCCGTAGCTCTCCCGCCCCCTTCGGTCGGCCTATCGGCCTGCTCAGGCGTTGGGCATGGCCGCGCGTTCCGCGCGGTGCCTCCGGCGGAAGTATTTGTGCCAATAAGAAAGGGCAAATGCTCGTGTGTCTGACAGGGTTTTCTGCAACATCACACCCTTGCGTCTGACGCCATTGAAGTTTTCGTCGGTGTGTTTGTTTCAGACTTTTGCGAAACAGAAGGCTAGCCACAGGATGGCAAGACCCAATGGGAGCCAAAGGGGTAAGCCTATCAGGCCGAGCCAGGCAAGGAAGATGTAAGCGGAGCCAAGGAGGCCGATAAACAGCCGGTCGCCGCGTGTGGTGGTGAGACCCAGGATACCGGTGCGTTCGGCGCCGCCGGGCCAGCGCCATTCGAGCAGGGCCATGATGCCAACGGCGCCAAAGATGCCGACGAAAAAGGCGAGGGTCGCCCTGGTCCAGGCCATCCAGAAGCTGGAAAACAGGGGTTCTGTCCACCATTTCCCCCAGGTGAACACTTCTTCCCGTTCTGCGCCGACATTGCCCCATCCGGCTTGCTGCGCGACTGCCGCCAACGGGAGGAGCAGAAGGAGCAGGACCCACAGAACGGCGCGCATCAGACCCTCCCCAGGGCGAAGCCCTTGGCGATGTAGTTTCGGACGAAGTAGATGACGATGGCGCCAGGGATGATCGTGAGAACACCAGCGGCCGCCAGGAGGCCCAATTCGTAGCCAGCACTAGAGGCGGTCCGGGTCATGGTCGCTGCAATCGGTTTGGCCTCCACCGCCGTCAGGGTTTTGGCCAGAAGCAGTTCCACCCAGGAGAACATGAAACAGAAGAAGGCTGCGACGCCGACCCCCGCCTTGATCGTCGGGATGAAGATCGTCGCGAAGAAGCGCGGGAAGGAATAGCCGTCGACATAGGCTGTTTCGTCCAACTCTTTCGGCACGCCAGACATGAAGCCTTCCAGGATCCAGACAGCCAGCGGGATATTGAAAAGGCAGTGGGCCAGGGCCACGGCCAAGTGCGTGTCGAATAGCCCGACGGCGGAGTAGAGTTGGAAGAAGGGCAGGGCGAAGACAGCAGCCGGGGCCATCCGGTTGGTGAGCAGCCAAAAGAACAGGTGTTTGTCGCCCATGAACCGGTAGCGGGAGAAGGCGTAGGCTGCCGGAAGTGCCGCCGCGAGCGATATCAGCGTGTTCAGCGAGACATAGAAGATCGAGTTGATATAGCCCCAGTACCAGGTTGGATCGGTGAAGATGACCCGGTAATTTTCCAGCGTGAATTCCTGCGGGAAAAGGGAGAAGCCACCAAGGATCTCGTTCGTGGTTTTGAAGCTCATTGCGACCAGCCAGTAAATCGGCAGGAGCAGGAAGAGGATGTAGAGGATTGGAACCAGCGCGCGGGGCTTCATTGTTCGTCCCTCGTCATGAGCGTGTAAAAGAGCCACGACACGGCGAGCGTGATGGCGAAGTAGATCAGCGACATGGCGGCGGCAGGGCCGAGATCGAACTGGCCGAGCGCAACTTTCACCAGGTCGATGGACAGAAGCGTTGTGGAATTGCCGGGGCCGCCACCGGTAAGCACGAACGGTTCGGTGTAGATGTTGAAACTGTCCATGAAGCGCAGGAGCACGGCAATGGTCAGAACGCGCTTCATCTTTGGCAGTTGGATATAGCGGAAAACCGACCAGTTGGAGGCGCCATCGATCCGGGCCGCCTGGTAGTAGGCTTCCGGGATGGCGATCAGACCAGCATAGGCCAGCAGGACCACAAGGGACGTCCAATGCCAGACATCCATGACGATCACGGTGATCCAGGCGGCCACCGGGCTTTGCGTCATATTATATTCGATGCCCAGAACGCTGTTCATCGTATAGCCCAAAAGGCCGATGTCGGGCAGGGTGAAGATGTTCCACATGGCACCCACCACGTTCCACGGGATCAGCAGCGGCAGGGCCATAAGGACCAAACAGACAGGCACCCAGAACCCCTGGCGCGGCATGGCGAGCGCGATGGCGACACCCAACGGAATTTCGATGATCAGTATGGTGGCGGTGAAGAAAAGCTGTCGGCCCAGAGCCGCGTGAAACCGTTCTGAGCGCAGGATATCTTCGAACCAGCCGAGCCCATGCCAAAAGAACAGGTTGTCGCCGAACGTTTCCTGGACGGAGTAATTGACGACTGTCATCAGCGGGATAAGCGCGTTGAACGCGACCAGCACCAGCACCGGCAACACGAACAGCCATCCCCTTTGGTTTTCGGTCTTCATGCGGTGGCCCTTTCCGTGGCTAACCAGCCGTCCAGATAAAGCCGGGTATGTTGGGGCAGGAATTCGAGGTTCACTTCGGTGCCCTGGGCCGGAGGAGGACCGTCGATGATAGCATTCACGGTCGTGCCACCTGCCAGAGCTTCAACCACCACATGGCGGCCAATGTCAGCTGCTTTGCGGACCTGTGCGGGGATACCCACATCGGCAATGCGCACGAATTCCGGCCGAACGCCGATCTGCCCAGTGCCGCCAGCCCCCGAAATCGGGCCCTCCAGCGCGACAGGATAATCCTGGAAGAAGGCATGGCCGTCGCGCACCTCGCACGGCAGCAGGTTCATCCCGGGCGATCCGATGAAGTGGCCAACGAATGTGTGCTGCGGACGCTCGAACAGCTCGACGGGCGTTCCCATCTGCACCACTTGACCATCCTGCATCACGATGACCTCGTCGGCAAATGTCAGGGCTTCGGTCTGGTCGTGGGTGACATAGATCATCGTCACCGCGATCCGCTGGTGAAGCTCTTTCAGCTTTGACCGCAGCTTCCACTTCAGTTCCGGGTCGATCACGGTCAGCGGTTCGTCGAACATGATGACGTTCACATCTTCCCGAACCAACCCGCGCCCCATCGAAATTTTCTGCTTGCTGTCGGGGGTTAGATTTGCGGCACGGGTTGGCAGATCGCCATCCAGTTCCAGCATGGTGGCGATCTCTCGCACCCGGGCATCGACCGTGTCATCGGCGACGCCCCGATTGCGCAGCGGGAAGGCCAGATTGTCGTATACGCTCATTGTGTCGTAGATGACGGGGAACTGGAACACCTGCGCGATGTTGCGGGTGTCGGGCGGCTCCGCCGTAACATCCGTTCCGTTGAACAGCACCTGGCCTTCGCTGGGCGTCAAAAGACCCGAGATGATGTTCAAAAGCGTGGACTTACCGCACCCCGACGGTCCGAGCAGGGCGTAGGCGCCGCCGTCGCTCCATTCCAGATCGATCTGCTTCAGCGCATAGTCATCCGGCCCGGCGGGTTTCGGCAGGTAACTGTGGCGCAGGTTCCTTAGTTCAATGCGGGCCATGGTGATCTCCCATGGCGACCAGCGCGCCGCTTTGATCAAAGTACAAACACTGCTCCGGGATCAGGTGAAAGTCATGGGCTTCGCCAACCCGATAGGGATGAACTCCGGGCGATTGGCTGACCCAGGTCAGATCCCCCAGATCGAAATGCGCGATGCTTTCGGACCCGCTGAGCTCGGTGATACGCACCTCGCCTTCGAAGGGGACAGAAGAGCTTCGGATCGGCTCAGAGGGCGTGACGAAATGGGGTCGGATTCCCATGGTGTAAGACCCGTCGGGCAGTTCGGCCGCGCGTCCGGATAAACGCCAACGAAGGTCATTGAGCGACATTTCTTGCCCAACCTTTGTGACAGGCGCCAGATTTATGGGTGGATCAGAGAACACCTTGGCCGCCGTCATGGATGCCGGAGAGCGATACGTTGCGGCCGTGGGTCCAACTTGGACCACGCGGCCCTCATGCAGAAGGGCGGTCGTGCCGCCAAGCAGCAATGCCTCAGTTGGCTCGGACGTAGCATAGACGACTACGGTGCCTCGTCCCGACAGGATGTCTGGCAATTGTTCCCGCAGTTCTTCGCGGAGTTTGTAATCCAAGTTCGCTAGCGGTTCGTCGAGGAAAATCGCCTTACTTTCTTTCACGATGGCACGGGCCAAAGCCGTCCGCTGCTGCTGGCCACCCGAAAGTTCCTGCGGATAGCGCTTGAGCATTGGACCGAGTTGCAGAACATTTGCGGCCTCTTCCACACGGCCTTCAATTTCTGATGCGGCAAGGCGCTGTACCTTCAAAGGTGAGGCGATGTTTTCAAAAACCGTCATGTGTGGATAATTGACGAAGAACTGGTGGACGAGCGCGATATTGCGTTTTTGCGGGCTAACGCCCGTGACCTTCTCTTCATCCATCCACACGTCGCCGCTGCTGGGTCGATCCAGCCCGGCCATCAACCGTATCAGCGTGCTTTTTCCGGCATTGGTTGCACCGAGCAAGGTGTTGAACTGGCCCGTCTCGAACCGGAGCGACGTTTCATGGATGTGCTGCTCGGAGCCGACTGATTTGGTCACATTTCGGAGTTCGAGCGCCATTTATGTTCCGTTGTGAGAGCAGTCAGGGGTATTGGCGGCTGTCCACTGGACTGCGCGCAGGAAACCAGACGCCAATTCGGCGTCTGGTCTGGGTCTTGGTTGGCCCTAGTTGGCAGCCCAGCGGGCGACCAGTTCGTCATAGTTGACGGTTTGGCCCTGGGGCTTTTCGTTGTCGAGCTTGGCCTTGGGCGCGCCTGGCTGCGAGAGCCAAACCTCCGGATCTTGCTCTTCATTCAGCCGTGGTCCGCAGCCGCCATAAACGTTGGCCGCTTCATCAGCCTGCTGCATCCGCGCCATGGTTTGATCCATCTCAGAAGCCAGACGGTCCATGGCTTCCTGCGGCGAGAAGGCACCCGAATTCACGTCCCCGATCTGCTGCCACCAGATCTGGGCCAGCTTCGGATAGTCCGGCACGTTAATGCCCGTAGGCGACCACGCCACCCGGTCGGGAGAGCGGTAAAACTCCACCAGTCCGCCAAGCTTGGGCGCACGTTCCGTGAAGCTTTCATGCCGCACGGTGCTGTCCCGGATGAAGGTCAGACCCACGTGGCTTTTGCGGGTATCGACGGTCTTTGAAGTCACGAACTGTGCATAAAGCCAAGCCGCTTTGGCGCGATCTTCCGGTGTCGATTTCAGGAACGTCCAGGAGCCCACATCCTGATAGCCAACTTTCTGGCCTTCGGTCCAGTAGGGGCCATGCGGGCTGGGCGCCATCCGCCAAAGCGGTGTGCCTTCTCCGTCTACCGTGTTGTTGCCATCGGCCTGGGATTTCACCATGTCGGCAGTGAAGGCTGTGTACCAGAAGATTTGCTGGGCCACGTTGCCCTGGCTGAGCGCTGGCAAAGACTGGTAGAAATCGTAGGCCGCCGCACCCGGAGGCGCATAGTTCCGTAGCCATTCATCCCACTTGCGGATCGCGTAAACAGCGGCTGGGCCGTTGGCCGCACCACCGCGCGACACGGATGCGCCGACCGGGTTGCAGCTGCCTGCCTCCATGCGGATGCCCCATTCGTCGACCGGGATGCCGTTGGGCTCGCCCACATCGCCTGCACCCGCCATGGAAAGCCAGGCATCTGTCATCCGCCAGCCAAGGTCCGGGGCGCGCTTGCCATAGTCCATATGGCCGTAGATCTGGACGCCATCGATTTCCTGCACGTCCTTCGTGAAGAACTCCGCAATGTCTTCATAGGCCGACCAGTTGACCGGAACGCCAAGATCGTAGCCGTACTTTTCCTTGAAGGCGGTCTGCAGATCTTCGCGGTCGAACCAGTCCTTGCGGAACCAGTAAAGGTTGGCGAATTGCTGGTCGGGCAACTGGTACAGCTTGCCGTCTGGGCCGGTCGTGAACTGGATGCCCATGAAATCGTCAAGGTCGAGCCCCGGGCTTGTCACATCCGACCAGCCGCCTTCCATCATATCGCTCAGCGGATAGGCCAGTTGCAGCCGCGAATGGGTCCCGATCAGGTCGGAATCGTTCACATAGGCATCGTAAAGGTTGCGGTTGGTCTGCATTTGCGTCTGGACCGCCTGCACAACCTCGCCTTCACCCAGGATCTGGTGGTTTACCTTGATCCCGGTGATTTCTTCGAACGCCTTGGTCAGGGTCTCGGATTCGTAGCTGTGCGTTGGGATACCTTCCGACAGCACATTGATCTCCATCCCCGAATAGGGTTCAGCCGCCTGGATGAAC
Organism: Pseudomonadota bacterium; assembly: GCA_038526275.1. Taxonomy (GTDB): domain Bacteria; phylum Pseudomonadota; class Alphaproteobacteria; order Rhodobacterales; family Rhodobacteraceae; genus 188UL27-1. The sequence goes on from JBCBGY010000064.1 coordinate 11,667, forward strand.
CACTCCATTTCCGAGACCTGTTCGTCGCGGCTCAGAACGGATGGCTGAAACTCATCGTCAATCCATCGTTCTGCGGCCGCCAAATCCGCCCAGGCAGCTTGGCTGCCGGCCAAAATAGCCAATGCCGCCGTGGCGGACATAAGGTATTGGTACATGTTTTCCTCCCGTTCGCCCCGGATCTTACGCCCGCGGCTGAGGTCAAGGTCACGCTGCAATTGCCCGTCTGTCAACAGTTTCCTGCATCCGGCGCGATCATCGCTGAAACTGCAGGCAAACAATCGGGAAGGTTCCGGGCTGAGCCGTGTGGCTACAGTACCCCAATCTCCGACAGGGCCGCTTCCAGCTGTGGCGGCAAAGGCGTTTCATTGGCCTTGAGATCCGACAGATCCGCAGGGGCATCTCCCGGTTGCAAATAGCGCCACCCTTGGAAGGGCCGTTTCGGCGCGGGGCTGGTTCGGATCAGGTTAGGGTCCAGCACCAGGGCGCAGCGCAAGATACCGTCGGACCGCGTGACTTCATCAAGGCGCACAATCCGTTGCCGGCACAGGATAACGCCCTTGATCACCCAATAGATGGAGCCGCCATTCAAGAGTTCAGCAGATTTCTTGGGCCACATCCGCGTGACATGTCGGGGCGCGCCGTCCGGGCCTTGGGCCTGGGCCGTGCTTTGCCAGTCGGCCAAGCCTTGAATGGTTTCCGTTCCAACGGAAAGTTTCACGAGATGAACGGTGGTCATCGATTCCCCCTGCCATAAATAGTGTAGGACGAGTGGGCCAAGCTGCAAGACCTTGTGGACTTATCCACAGATGGGTTAAGACTAAATCCCTGCCACAGGAGGAATCGCCATGAGCCACTTTGCCGCTCCGATTGCCGAGCAAGTCTGGGACATGAAGTACCGCCTGAAAGAGGCAGATGGCACGCCGATTGATGGCAGCGTCGAGGATACTTGGCGTCGGATTGCCCGGGCGCTGGCCGCCGGAGAGACCCAGCCCGAGATGTGGGAAGAGAAATTCTATGGCGCGCTGGAAGGGTTCAAGTTCTTGCCTGCCGGACGCATTATTGCCGGCGCTGGTACCGCGCGTTCGGTGACCCTGTTCAACTGCTTCGTGATGGGAACTGTCCCGGACAGTATGGGCGGGATCTTTGAGATGCTGAAAGAAGCCGCTCTGACCATGCAGCAGGGCGGTGGCATCGGGTACGATTTCAGCACGATCCGCCCCAAAGGCGCAGATGTCAAAGGCGTGGCTGCCGATGCATCAGGGCCTTTATCCTTTATGGATGTCTGGGACGCGATGTGCCGCACGATCATGTCGGCGGGATCTCGACGCGGGGCAATGATGGCTTGCATGCGCTGCGATCATCCCGACATCGAGGACTTCATAGAAGCCAAGTCCGATCCGGCCCGGTTACGCATGTTCAATGTGAGCGTATTGATTACCGACGCGTTCATGGATGCCGTCAAGGCGGATCGACCCTGGGATCTGGTCTTTGATGGCACGGTCTATCGGACGGTGCGCGCACAGGATCTTTGGGATGCGATCATGCGCGCAACCTATGACTATGCTGAGCCCGGGGTCATATTCATTGATCGCATTAATGCGGCCAACAATCTGGCCTATTGTGAGCAGATCGCGGCGACCAATCCTTGCGGCGAACAGCCTTTGCCACCTTATGGCGCCTGCCTTTTGGGATCGATCAATCTGGTAACGCTGGTGCGGGATCCGTTCAGCGAAGAGGCTGAGTTGGACGGTGCGGCGCTGGAAGAACTCGTCGGTCTGGCGGTGCGCATGATGGATAATGTGGTCGACGCGTCGCGCTTTCCGTTGCCGGCGCAAGAGGCAGAGGCGCGGCAAAAGCGGCGGATCGGTCTTGGTGTCACAGGGCTGGCCGATGCGCTGGCGATGGTCGGGTTGCGCTACGGCTCCGAGGAGGCGGCGCGCCTAACCGCGCGCTGGTTGCACGCAATCGCCCGCGCCGCGTACCAGGCGTCGGTGCAATTGGCGCGGGAGAAAGGCGCTTTCCCCCTGTTTGACCCAGAACCCTACCTTGCCAGTGGGACCATGCAGGCCATGGATGCCGATGTGCGCGATGCCGTTGCAGAGCATGGCATTCGAAACGCGCTGCTGACCTCAATCGCCCCCACCGGAACGATTTCGCTTTACGCCGGCAATGTCAGTTCAGGGATCGAACCGGTTTTTGCCCACAGCTACACCCGCAAGGTTTTGCAAAAGGATGGGAGCCGGAGCGAAGAGGATGTGGTGGATTACGCCGTCGCCCTGTGGCGCGAGATGTTCGGCGAGGATGAGCCTTTGCCGGAGCATTTCGTCAGCGCACAGACGTTGAGCCCCGAAGACCACGTTCGGATGCAGGCGGCGGCCCAGAAATGGGTGGATTCAAGCATCTCAAAAACGATCAATTGCCCGGAAGATATCAGCTTTGATGCCTTCAAAAATGTGTATCTTCAGGCCTGGGACCAAGGCTGCAAGGGCTGCACAACCTACAGGCCCAACGCCGTCACCGGTTCGGTTCTGAGCGTAAGTGAGACAGAGGAAGAAACGCCGAAACCTGATGCCAGCGGTGAGGTCATTTACATGTCCGAGCCGTTAGGCCGCCCCCAGGCCCTGGACGGACAAACCTACAAGCTCAAATGGCCTGAAAGCGAACATGCGATCTACATAACGATCAATGACATCGTCATGGGCGGGCACCGACGCCCGTTTGAAGTGTTTATCAATTCCAAGAATACCGAGCATTTCGCCTGGACGGTTGCGCTGACCCTGATGATTTCTGCCGTTTTCCGTCGGGGCGGAGATGTAAGTTTTGTGGTTGATGAATTGAAGGCCGTTTTTGACCCGCGCGGCGGGGCCTGGATGGGCGGCAAATACATCCCTTCGATCATGGCGGCGATTGGAGGGGTGATCGAACGCCACATGGTCTCTATCGGGTTCATCAAAGGCGAGGGCATGGGCCTGAAAACGGACCCCCAGGCCGAAGCCGTCGTTGTGGGCGAACGCCCGTCCGGACCCGCCTGCCCGAAATGCGGCAGCTACGACCTGCGTGTGCAGGAAGGGTGTTTAACCTGCCTGAGTTGCGGGCACTCAAAGTGCGGCTGAGCCGCAGACCAATTGGCGTTCCCAGACGTTTGCTCAAAGGTGCGGACCAATGCCGAACAAGCGAGATTCCAAGCGCCTGCGCACCTCTTCGTAGATCTCGAAATCGACGGCATTCTGAGAGCAGAAGACCGCGATATCCTCTTCTGACGGGGCCTGATGTGCGGCGAAATCCCTGGCTACCGGTTTTTGGAATTCCAACGGCTCCGGTTGGTCGAACTGCTCGGCCAAATAGATCAGGCATTCCGGCAAACGTTCCAAGAGGCCGATGAACCAGTATCTGTCGAGCGCCTCTTCCCAATCATCTTCCGAACATTCAAAATGTCGAAGGAGGGCGCCGGCATCCGAGCGTAGCCAGGCCCCCAGGGATTGTGGCTCGTAGGTGGGATCATACTTTGCCCGGTGTTCGCTTTGGGCGTAGTAGGTTGCCAGGCTTTGTTCCAATGGATCCCTGACGAAGGTAATGAGCCGCCAAGCCTGCGGATCCATGGTTTCCGGATATCTGACGCTGAACGGCGTTTGGTTCGATTGCCCGCAAAGCATTTGATCCGGGCGCAATAAATTCGGATCCCTGCGAATAGAAGATCGCTGTTCCCAAGGCGGCTGGTAGTCGTTGACCAACTCGAACCAGCTTCCGAAAACATCCCGCACCAAAGATCCGCCCGTTCGCGGCATGTGATGAAACACATATCTGGGATCGACCCGTTTCTTTTGACCGATATGATCCCTGAACCAAGTTCCAAATTCCGACGGATCGCACTGTTGTACAGCCGTCCGGATGTCTGGCAGTTGCTCTGGATTTTGAACGTAACTTTTGATCTTGGCGACGACCTGCGCGCCCGAATTCATGATCATTTGGTCCAACCCAAGGGAGCGCAGGATCATTGCGCCGTAGTTCATCGACTGGGATGATCCCGGTTGTGCAATGACCGGCACGCCCAAACGCAGGGCGGATAACGTGGCAGCGTCGTCGCCAGGGCTGTAAAGCACAAGGTTTGACGTCGCCAAAAGTTTGGACATCCCGGAAGCCGATGAAACGTGGGTGATATGGACGCGGGTCGGCGAAAGGTTGGCCTTGGCCAGGGCAGCATCGATCAACCCGCGCAATCCGGCCCGTTCTCTGGCACAAACCAAAAGATTGACCTGCGGAATTTCCTGCAGGATCTGGATCCATAGGTCGATTTCGGGACCGAGTTCGCCGATAGATGTGGTTAGCAAGAATTCATCAGGTGTGGCGCCAAGGTACCGACGAACCAAGGCGGACTGGTGCCTGTCCAATGCGGGTTCCGGCGTCAAATCTGCGGGACATCCCAAACCCGGTGCCGCGACCACTTTTTCCGTGAACAGGGCCTTTGTTGCAAGGCCAGCCTCGCTTGTGACGAACTGATCGACATTAGATAGACCGGTGGACCCCGCGCAATAGGGCGCTAGCGCGATCTGAAGGGGGGCCAACCGATGCGCCGCGACCGAGGCCAGATGCAGATCATCGCTCGGGTTCGCCGCCAAAACCAGAACATCCAGGTCGGCTTGGCGAATTTGCGCCACGGCATTGGCAACAGTTTGGCCGGTGAGATCAATCACATCGGCGGGCTCATGCAAATCGAGTACGAAAATCAGGGGCTCGTTTTGCGCGTCGTAAAGCGCGTCGATCAGTGGCAGCAGTGAGTAGCGATCCCAGCGATGGACCAACATTCCGACCCGTGGATTGCCTGTGCTTGGTTCGGGGCGACCGGACAAGTGCAGATTGTGTCCCTCGCGCAGAAGCATTGCCTCCAGCGCGTGCCCGTAAGGCAAGGCAAGGCTGGTGTTTCCTCGCGAATGCCGGAGGCCCTTGCCAAGCATTGCCTGCGCCAGTGTCCAATGTGCACTGCCGACCGACTGAGATGCAAAGACCCGCCGGGCCTCATCTAACAGACGGATCAAATGAGCCCCTTCGTCCGACGGGGAGGCGGCGAGGTACGCGCCTACGATCTTTGCGACTTCCTTTGGAAAGTCAGGCAGTTCGGCCAAGGTTATTTCGGGCAGGGTCAAGCAGGCCGGCCCCGACAGCATTGCGATGGCCAGCCCAGAGAACCAGTCATCAACGATGACCGCCCCGGCCCGAGGTGGCGCAGACCCGCCCACAGCAACCAGCGTTTCCAGATCCTGCGCCGACAACAGGCTCGGGAGGGCTTTTGGACTGGTTCCTGAAATAACTTGCAGTAAGGCATCGCGCAGGAGCGGAAGTTTGGCATCGCCGGAGCTAAGGGCCCTGCGGGCAGTAGCGAGCTTCGCCGCCAGTCCAGACGGGGGTCGCGACGCTATCGGGCGGCTTGCAAAGGTCATGGGCTCGTGGGGGACTTCGACCGCCCACAGAAGAATGCCACCATGGGGTTCGCCATCCGGATCGTCGGATCCTCTAACCGCGGCGTGCAGTTCAATGCATAAACCATGATCCGAATTCGGGATAAATCCCAGCGGCACCTCGACCTGAGCACGACCCGCCAACTGCACCGATTGCTGGGGAGCATTGTTGACCGTGATCGCGAGAATAAGGTTTCGGTCGGCGACAAGCGGGTCGAGCGGTTCAACATCCAAGATCAGTGTGTTCAGCGGCCCAACGGCGGAAAGCCGCAGGTCAGCAGAAGGGCCGTGCATGATATGGGTTTGATCCGGCAGATCCTGCCAGCCTTCACCAAGAACCGGTCCCAACCCGTCGCCCCGAAGTCTTTGCCCCATCGACAGGACGGGCCTGTCTCGTTGGTCTGTTGCCGGGCCTGGGCGCCAGCCGAGCCGCTGGATATGGAGGATGTCCGGTTCGAAATGTCCTTCGGACTGGAAGCTGAAAGTCAGATCGACAGGGTGGGGTACAGAGCTTTTCCCCAGTTCGAAACTGCACTCTGACGAGGGGCCAACATATCCCTCCCAAAGGATCTGGCTGGCTTCCAATATGACAAGCGCTCCATCGACCTGACGGTCGGAAAACTGAAGATGCAGGCAAAAAGGAGGGTCCAATGCCGGTCGGGCGAGGCTAAGCATTTCGCCTGGGCCAAGCAACGTTTCGCCAGGCAGGGGTTTTCCATCGCTGGAACTTATCGCGCCTTTCAGCGCTGCGGCGCCCGTACTGTCTGATACCGGGAGGACAGCTTGACTGGCCAGTTCGGGCTCCGGCTCAACGGTGACGCCAAGAACCGAGAGGCGGGCGCAGCGATGTCGAAAGCCTCTTTCGCTGGTGACCGAGAAGGAGATGACATCCGTTCCAGAGTTTGAAGGGAGCAATCGCAATGCGAGCGACAAATGCTGGTCCACCTCAAAATCGCCCATGGGAACGCCGTTATGGACAATGCGTAGCGAAACATCTCGGTCTAAGGGCGGCGCAATTTCCAGCTTCAAGACCGCAGTTTGATCGGGGCTACGCTGTAGGACGAGATCTCCGGTCTGGCTGCGAAGATCGCTTCCGTTGAGTTCGCGGTTTCTGACCCAATCGGGGCCTTGAAGGATTTCCCATGGCTCCAATTCGGTTGTCCGGCATTCGCCATATGGCGCGCGGGCGGCGACCCTTTCATAGAGTTGGCGCGAGACAGCAGAGCCCAAGATCGTCTCCCAGGCCCTTTGGACCAGAACGGGGCGATCTCCTCGATCCCTGATCCAGCGCCTGAGCCGTTCGCTGTGGGGGATGGCGACACGCAAAAGCACCAGACAAAGCCAAAGTCGATGCGAGGAGGATGGAGGACAAAGATGCAGGGCTTTCGAGAGAAACGCCGTTAGTTCTTCGGGATCCGGTTGGATGGCTTCCGCCTTTAGCCGAGTTCGGATTGCCGTAGAAAGTAGTTTTGCGCGATGGCCAAGGGAGAGGGGCCGTTTGGCACGGTCACTGGCAGCGATCAGGTCCAACCCGGCTTCGGATGCATGCGTTAAACCGGTCAGCAATGTGCCAACAGTCGGGTTCCCTTCGCGGAAATAGTTATTGTGTCCATGGGCGCGGTACTGCCCCAGGGTCTGGTGGACATGTCGTATTGGAGCGGAGAGCAGCGCGGTGCGGATCAGCAACGCGTCAGCACAGATGCGCCATTTGCTGGTGGGCAACGGAAAGGCCCAGGCAATCGCCGCCCGCCGGAAGGCATTGCCGCTGGTCGGCATGAACGGGAACATCAGATCGCCCAGCAACTGATGGATCAGATCCCGGTCTGGCATTTCCATCGGATAATGCCCAATCCCGGTCCCATGGGTGTCCACCAGATCCAAACCGTAGGACAAGGTAGAAATATGTGGGCTCCACAACCGCTTGATGGTTTGCACCGCGTGGGGGAGCAGCCGATCGTCAGCATCCAGAAAAAGGATTATTTCCGAGGTGCTTGCAGAAAAGCCGGCATTGAAGGCCGCAGCTTGTCCCCCATTCCTTTGGGTAATGACCCGGAGCCCGGCTTCGCGGCTCAGGATGTCTCGGCTGGCATCGGTCGACCCGTCATCCACCACGATGATCTCATCCGGTGTCCACGTTTGGGCCCGAATTGATCTTAGACAGTCTTCTAGAAAGTGGCCGTAATTGTAGTTCGTGACGATAATCGCCAGCGTTGGTTCGGCGTCCGCCTGCACGTCTCGGAGCTCCCGGTCTGACTGATTGTTAGGACCGGAGCAAAACCTTGCCTGATTCCAATGCCAGCGCAACATCCTGGAAATGGGCTTGGCGACGCGTCGAGTTTTCTGCCGAGCGAAGCAGCCTGGTTTCTGCTTCTTCTATAATAGCGATAGCCGCAGCCGCGGTCTGATTGACGCGAGACTCTTGAACTGCACGAAAGCTGTCGGTGCGCGTGGGAGCTGCATTGGCTGCTGCGGGGCGTTGAACCGCTGCACGCGGTTTGGTGACATCTCGGTTACCGCGCACCAGCCGGTTGAGATCGCGGGCCGTGCGGGCCATGATTCGTTGGACTTCGGCATAGTCCCCGCGCTTCGGCAGTTGCCTGGCGATCCGCTCATACTCCGCGCGCAGACAATCCAATCGGTATATGTCTGGAATGCGACTACAGGTATCGGCGGCGTCCTGGATCTCCCGAACGATGGTTTCGGTGGCGGTAGGAGAAACAGATGCGACAGGCCCGACAATGCCAGGATTAGGGTCTGAATCGGCGGCGCGATCTCCGTCGCCGTCATTTACAGCATCTACAGCTTCGCCACCGTAACCATTCTCTTGGGTCGACCTTGAGATCCAAGGCCGTTCCGGAGCAAAGCCTAACTGCAACCGAACCGTCTTGGGTAGAGACGCAAGTAGGTCCTGGTCCAGTGCTTCCACAACTTTCTGAGGTAAGCGTCGCAATTCAGCAGCGGGCAACGCGACCAGTACGTGCCGGGTCAATGGACTGTGAGGATAGGATTCTAGAAAACGTGTCGCAGCGATCGCCTCGCGCGTCGCCCGAATTTCTTCGTAGAGAGCGCGCTCATCAGCGCGAACAGAAATAGTTTGCGGCCTTGCCGTTTGATCCGCAAAGCCGCCTGCCAAAGGCACAGAACCCAATGCGACGCCCATGACCAAGCGTTTGCCGAGCTGCCGAGTCTTTCTTGGTTTTGCCATTGGGGATCCGTCGTTGAAGGGTCTAACATTTAAGAAACAGTAAACTGGAGGTAATGGCCATAGAGAAATGTGCTCTCTTGGAAAAGCGTATCATTTTGCCGCGATGGTAATTTGATACCATTAGTCAGCCCTATTCGGTCATGTTTCGCAAATGTACCGAACCCGTTCTGCCAAAAGGGTACCAATGACGGGCCCCAGCCAGGGCAAAGGATTGCAACCTAGCAGTCGGCAACGAAGACGATCGAACATCTGAACAATGAAGACCTTCAAGCCGCTGAACAGCACCGCCCGGATGGGGCGCGGGCACGGCGTTTCTGGATCACGCACCGTCAGCCCTTCATGGCCAGCCACCTGGAAGGGCTGGCTTTTGTATGTGAGACCTTCGCGCAGACAAACTTGCCACCGGCTGGGCGCCGCGCGGAAAGCGGCTGGTGGATCATGCTCCCTTCGGCCATTGGCGCACAGACCTTCATCGCGGCGCTCCGCCAAGACAGGTTGGATGCGCCCTGGATGATCGGTGGCCCCATGAATGACGAGATGATCGCCCTCTG
>JBCBGY010000065.1:0-20780 GCA_038526275.1 Pseudomonadota bacterium
CTCATCGCTGTTTTGCGCAGGACGGCGAACATTTCCTCCGCCGCATTTTCGAGCCCGGCTTGGATCACGGAGAGTGTGAAAGGATCTTCGGTCATTTGTTAGCCCGCCCAAATGTCGCCGAAAGTGAAGCCGGTCTGAAAGGGATCTGTCGGGTCGAGCAGGTAATGGCTCATACCAGATATCCAGCCACGCCCAGACAAGCTGGGGATGATCGCGTCATAGGTTCCGACCTTGGTGGTGGCCTCAATCCGGCCCGTAAAGGTGGTTCGCAGGGGGCCACCATTCACATAATCCTGCCCCTCAACCAGCAGGCCTTTGGCATGAAGCACCGCCATCTTTGCGCAGGTCCCGGTGCCGCAGGGCGAACGGTCCAGGGCGCCGGTCACGCCGCCCGGTTTGTAGGCACCGCCGGAGACGGAAACAGCGCTGACGCCATCAAGCCCGATTTGGTCTGGCGGCAGGGTGAGTTGTGAAATCGTGGGCCCGCTGAATTCTGGATGGACCGGGTGGGTGACAGGAACTTGCGTGCGGCTTGCGAACAACATTGCTTCGCAGGCCTGGACGATCTTTGCGCCCTCGTCAGCGGTCAGGCGGAGGCCAAATTGCCGGGCATCAGCAATGACGTAGAACATCCCACCCCATGCGATATCAACGGTGATCGACCCATAGCCCGGAACATCCAAGGCGATATCGACATGCATGGCAAAGGCGGGCACGTTCAGGAACTTGACCCGTTCGACTTTGCCGTTTTTGCAGGTCGCTTCCACCTTGATCAAACCTGCCGGAGCCTCGAGCGTCATATGGGTGACCGGCTCCTGCATCGCGATTACGCCGGTTTCCAACAGAACCGTCACCACACAAATCGTGTTACTCCCGGACATGGGTGGATATTCGGTCTGCTCCATGATGATGAAACCGGCCTCGGCCTCAGGATCGCCGGGCGGCACGATGGCATTGCAGCATAGCGCGGGGTTGCCGCGTGGTTCTTGCAGCATCAGGGTGCGGATGTCATCGTGATGCTCGGCCATGAACAGCATCTTTTCCTTGACGGACCGGCCTTTCAGCTGCGGCAAGCCGGCGGTGATAACGCGACCGCCTTCGCCTTCGGCATGAGCCTCAACAGCGGTGATGACTTTGGTTGCCCGCATTATGTCAAACTCCCTGAGCTAGACCATCGCGCAGGGCGATTTCCGGGGCAGAGACCACAGGGACGGCTGATATCAAGCTACGGGTGTAGGTGCTTTTCGGTGCCGAGAAGAGCGCCGCAGTCTCGGCCAGTTCGACCAGTCTGCCCTTCCGAAACACGGCCACACGGTCAGCAATGTTGCGCACCACCGACAGGTCGTGGGTGATGAAAATGTAGGTCAGGTCCCGGTTTTTTCGCAGGTCATCCAACAGCCGCAAGACACGGGCCTGAACCAGCACATCAAGGGCAGAGGTCGGTTCGTCCAACACAACCATGTGCGACTGGCATGCCAATGCGCGCGCAATGGCGATCCGCTGGCGTTGCCCGCCCGACAGGCCGGAGGGCGCGCGCAAGGCGATGTCCGGGTCCAGCCCAACCTCTTCCAATAGGGCGGATACCATCGCGGGGCGTTCCGATCTTGTGCCGTGGTTATGCACATCCAAAGCCAACCGCAGCGATGCGCCGATGGAACGTCTGGGATTGAGTGCCGACAAAGGGTTTTGTTGCACTAATTGGATTTGACTGCGGTGTGTCTTGGTGCGTTTGGCGGGCAAGGCCGCACCTTTGTAAACGATCTCACCGGAGGTCGGAGGATGGATCCCAAGGATCATGTTTGCCAATGTCGATTTTCCTGATCCACTTTCGCCCACAATGGCCAGGCATTCGCCTTCGAACACATCAAGCGATACGTCATCGACCGCCTTTACCCATGACGCGCCGACGCGGAACTCTTTTGACACGGACCGGACGGAAAGGATCTGGGCAGCGGGCATCGTGTCTGGCATCAGGCGTCCTCCCCATGGGTGGCCATCGGGTCGTCGAAGGACGGCGCACGTTCTTCGATTTCCGGGATGCCACCGCCGGTCAATCGCGGCATCGCGGACAGCAAGGCCCGGGTATAGGGGTGTTTTGGCGCATCGAAAATCGCCGCAGTCGGCCCGCGTTCGACGATATTGCCGCGATATATCACGTAAATCCGATCTGCGAACTCCCGCACCACACCAAGATTGTGCGAGATGAACAGCACCGAGGTGCCTTTCTGATCCACCAAATCTCGCATCAAGGCAAGCGTCTGTGCTTGCACCGTGACGTCCAGCGCGGTGCCTGGTTCATCTGCCAGCAAAAGGCGCGGTTCATTGATCAGGGCCATGGCGATCATCACGCGCTGGTTCATCCCGCCAGACAGTTGAAAGGAGTAGCTGTTCAAAACGCGATCCGCGTCATCAATCGAAACGTCCTGAAGGATCACGCTGGCTTTCTGGCGGGCCGCGTCCCTTGAGATATTCGGGTGGCGACGTTTCAGCACCTCCTGGAACAACTCACCGATTTTGAACACGGGGTTCAGGGCCGATGTCGGGTCCTGAAAGATCATCGACATGTCGCGCCCCCGCAGCGCGCGTCGTTCGGCAGGCTTTAGCGTGGATAACTCAGTGCCTTCAAAGGCAACTTGTCCGCTCACAGATGCGTTGCGCACATCCTGCATGGTGCCCAGTACGATGCGCGAGGTGACAGATTTGCCTGATCCGCTTTCCCCAACAAGCGCGACACGTTCGCCCGGTGCAATGGTCAGATCAATGCCATGCAGGACCTCGGTTTTGCCGGCCCAGTTGCGGAACGACAGGCGCAAGTCTTTGATATCAAGGGTCAAGGTGCTGGTCATCAATCCGGCTCCAACACATCGCGCAAGACATCGCCCACAAGGTTGAACCCGAAGACTGCGATGACAATTGCGAGCCCTGGGAAAACGGTCATCCACCAACTGTCGGGCAAGTAGCGCGTGCCTTCGGACACCATTGATCCTAGATCGGGTGTCGGAGCCTGCACCCCAAGGCCCAGGAAACTGAGGGATGAGGCGATCAGGATCACATAGCCGAAATCCAGCGTCATCTTGGTCACAACCGCCGGGACGCAATTGGGCAGGATTTCCCGGAACATGATGTGGGTTTTCGATGCGCCGATGACCTCGGCGGCCAAAACATAGCCTTCGACCTTTTCGCCGCGCGTAATGTTGTAGACCAGCCGCGCGTACCAGGGCCACCACATGGCGGTGACGGCCAGCATTGCGTTGATAAGGGTCGGCTCCATCACCCCCATGATCGCCAGGGCCAGAACCAGGGGTGGGATCGACAGGAAGATATCGGTAATCCGCATCAGCACGAAATCGGTCCAGCCGCCGATATAGCCCGCAATCAGGCCAAAGGCGATGCCGATGGGCGGCGCGATCAACAGCACCACAAGGGCCATGCCAAGAGCAATCCGATAGGCGTAGATGATCCGGCTCAGGAGATCGCGACCGACGACATCGGTGCCCAGCAGGTATTCGGGCGACGGCGGACGATTGGCGAAGGCAAAGTTGATCACGGCGCCAGCGTGATCGGGATAGGGCGCGATGAAATCCGCAAAGGAGGCGCAAAAGAACACGAACCCGACCAGCAGCAGGCCCAAGACAGACAGCGGGTTCGACAAAAGTATATAGGTGGTGCGCCTCACGACCCGTCCTCAGACAATCTGATACGCGGGTTTAGGACCGATACCAGGAAATCCACGATGATGTTGGCAATCAAGAAGGTGGCCGAAATGATCAGCACCGTTCCGACAATCGCGTTCAGGTCCTTCTGCAAGATCACCCCGACGCCATAGCGCGACAGGCCGGGCCAGGCGAAAATGACCTCGACCAGAAAGGCATTCCCGAGGAGCGCCGCAAAATCGAGCCCGATGATTGTCAGCGACGGGATCAATGAGGGTTTGAACGCATAGCGGCGGGCAATACGTCCTTCGGAAAATCCATAAGCCTGCGCCATTTCGATGGCGGGTTGTTCGTAGGTGGCGATCATGTTCGCCCGGGTCAGGCGCGCGGATTGACCAATGCCTGAAAGGGACAGGGCAAAGGCCGGCAAAACCATATGGTGCACTGCGGATAAGAAGCCGTCAAAGCGTCCCGCGGCCAGCGTATCGATCAACATGAAACCGGTTAGCCGCGGAATGTTCATCGTGTCGGCAATCCGCCCCGTAATCGGAAACAGCGGCATGAAATAGGCAAAGACCAGTACAAGCCCCACGGCCCAGACAAAGGCCGGGGCAGACACGGTTAACAAGGTAACCACCCGCACGAGGTTGTCTGGCCACAACCCCCGGTACCGGGCGGAGAGTGCGCCCAAAGGCAGCCCAAGCACCACCATCATCAAGCCCGCCAGCAAAACCAGTTCCAATGTGGCGGGCAGGTATTCTGCCAAATCTGTCATCACTGGACGATTGGAATAAAGCGAGATGCCAAGATCCCCGCGCACCAGATCGCTCATGAATAGCCCATATTGCACGATGATCGGTTCGTTCAGGTTCAAGGTTTCGCGCATCTGCGCGACCTGTTCTTCTGTCGCGCGCGGGCCCAATGCGATACGCGCGGGATCGCCCGGAATGATACGGGCAATAAAAAAGATCAGCATCGAAACACCGATCAGAACGATAAGGGACGATCCCAGCCGCCATAGCAATCTGCGGAATACTGACACGTCGTCCCCTTGCCGTGAAACCCGGGCCACGGCTGGTGCCGCGGCCCGCGTAAAAGCTTATTCCGGCACTGAAATATCAGCAAACCGCATGTTGAAGCCTGACACCGGGTACGTCCGGCTTGGGTCTGCGAGATTGTGATAGGTGACGCCCTCACGCACGGCAAACGGGCTGAGCAGCTCATAAGCGAAGATGTCTGGAACTTCGGCGGCAAGAATTTCGTTTGCTGCGCGGTAGATCTCCTCGCGTGCCGTTCCATCCGTTTCCATCCGACCCTGATCCAGCAGGGCGTCCAGTTCGGCATTGGCAAAGTAGGACGACGAAATCCAAGTTGGCGGCTGCGATGAATGGTACATCGCATATAGCAACGAGTCTGTGTCCGGCGATGCCGCTGAAATCGCGATCTCCACCACATGCGGCGCAGTTGCGGGCGCGGTCACTTGTTCGGTCAGCAACGCCCATGGTGTCCGGGTGATCTCTACATCAAACCCCAGCTGGCTATAGATCGCCTGCATCATCAAGGCGCCGCGTTCCCGCGCGGGGGTTTCTGCAATGAAGACCACGTCCAATGGATACTCGGCCGGATCGTAAGCGCATTGTGCAAGCTCTTCCTGTGCCAGGGCCATGTCCTGCTCGAAAACCGGTCTTGAAGGATCATACCCAACCATCCCAGCCGGAATGGCACCGGTCATAGGCTGACCTGTGCTGGTGTCAGAATTGATCTGAGTGAGTTGCATCATCGTGGCATAGTCAAACGCGTAAGCCAGAGCCCGGCGGCAATGCACATCATCGAGCGGCGCGCGCTGCGTGTTGAGCTTGAAATATTCGCCCGTCAGGCCAGCCTCAGTCAACAGCACCGCGCCATCCTCGGCCAAACCCGCATAAACCTCAGGCGGCAACCATTGACTGGAAATGTCGTGCTCGCCGCGGCCCATCAAGGCGCGCACGGTGGCGGGTTCCAATCCGTAGCTAAAGCGGACGGTTTCGGGGTAGCCGTCAACAGGATCAAGGAAGTAGTCGCCTGCATAGGTCAGCACGGTTTCGGTTTGCGGGTCATGGCTGGCGATCACATACTGGCCGGATCCGGCGCTGTTTTGCGACATCCAGGTAGAGGCCCAATCACCGTCAACCTCATTGGCCTGGACAACCGCCATATCGACGATCGGCATCCTAATCAAAGTTGCCAGGAACGGCGCGAATGGGGAGCTCAAGTTGAAGATAACGGTGTGATCATCGCTGGCTTCGACACTGTCGACGACACCGGCAAACAAGCTGCTGTTGCCTTGGCCCATCGCCATCATGCGTTCGTAGGAATATACCACATCCGCCGCGGTGAGCGGATTGCCGGAATTGAACGTCACATCATCGCGCAGGGCAAAGGTGTATGTGGCGCCATCGATGGTCCATCCCGTTGCCAGATGCGGCTGCACACCCGAACCGCCCTGTGTTGGATAGACCAGCGTATCATAGAGATTGATCGCCAGGATCGTGTCGGCATAGTCCGTACCCTTCGCGGGGTCGATCTCGCCCACAGCAACTTCATCGGCGCGCAAAATACGCTCTGCGGCAGCTGGCAGTGCAAGTGGCGCAGCCAGCATCACGGTGCTGGCCAAGATGGTTTTCTTGTAAAAGCTCATAGCGGGATCCCTGATCTGTTGGCGAAAGCGACCCAAGCAGCTTCATCAATTTGAAAAGCGGATTGCTCAGGCAAGCCAGATTTTTTTAGTGCTACTGTAATAGTCATTGACAGCGAGAGGCATTTGTCAACATTATTTTAGTTATGCTAAAAAACCCCGCACCGCCTCAACCAGAAGAAGCCGCCGAACTGGGCTACAAGCTGCGGCAACGTCGCAAAGAGCTTGGCCTGACGCTGGAATCCGTCGCAAAGCGGGCTGGTGTGACCACGGGCTTCATCAGCCAGGTTGAACGGGACATCACATCCCCATCTCTGTCGTCGCTCATGGCGATGGTTGACGCTCTTGATGCGCATATCAACGATTTTTTCGATCCGCCGCCAAAACCTGAACAGACCAGCAGGGCAGACATGCGGAAGATGTATTCGTCTCCGGGAGGTGGCTTTGATTTTGAACGGCTTTCCACCTCGTTTCCGGGAAGCACTTTGAACAGTCTTCTGGTGCACCACCCGGCTGGCTTCGAAATTGAAGAAATGACTCATGAGGGCGAGGAATTTTACCTCGTGATGAAAGGTGCGCTGACGCTGGTTGTTGATGGTGCGCGCACGGTGCTTGGTGTTGGCGACTCCATTCACTTTTCTTCCCAACGACCACATGCCGTCATCAATGAAACCAACGAGACAGTGACCGTGCTTGTTGTGAACACGATGGAGCTTTTTGGGGAAACAACCAGGATCGAGGACGACGATGGCTGACATAGCCCGCATCGTTTCGGCTTTGTCCGGGCCCGACCCGCAGGAGGCGAGCTTTCAGGCGCTTCGGCTCATGGCGTACAATTTGCTCGATCTGAAGCAATTCACCATGATGACCTTCGACCAGGATCGCGGTGTTGCGCGGCGGGTCTTCTCTGATGATCCCGAGGCCTATCCTGTCGGCGGCGAAAAGCCCGTGCTGGACAACATCTGGACCCAGACGGTCTTGTTCGGGCATCAGACCTTTGTCGGAAACACGATCGAGGAACTTGCCGAGGTTTTTCCAGATTGGGAAAAGATCCAGTCTCTCGGACTGGAAAGCTGTCTCAACCTTCCGATCATCGTTGGCAACAAGGTTCTGGGCACGTTGAACTGTTTGAATGGTGCCGACCATTTCACACCTGAACGGGTCGCCGCAGCAGAGAAATTGAAGCTGCCTGGAGCGGCAGTGTTCTTATTGACCCACCAAAATAAAGGGCTTTCGGCATGACGCTACCGACGCGCCGCGTGGCCACCGATGTTGGCGGCACTTTCACCGATCTTGTCGCCTTTGAAACGGGTGACGATGGGCAATTGAAAATAACAACAGCCAAATCCGATACCACGCCGCCAAATTTTGAAGCTGGCGTGTTGAATGTATTGGAAAAGGGGGGTGTCGATCCCTCCGCCGTTGACTTCATGGCGCATGGTACGACCGTTGTAATCAACGCTTTGACGGAACGAAAAGGGGTATCCGTTGGATTGATCACCACGGAAGGCTTCCGCGACACGCTTGAAATCGCACGCGGCAATCGGCCTGACTTTTTCAACCTACATTACGTCAAGCCCGCGCCTTTTGTGCCCCGCCACCTGCGCGCTGAAGTGCCTGGCAGGATGACCTATCAAGGCACCGAACGCACTCCATTGGACCTGAATGGTTTGCCGGAAATCCTGGATGGATTTCGCGCTGAAGGTGTGGAGGCGATCGCGATCTGCCTGTTGCATGGCTATGCAAACCCAACCCATGAAAAGGCGCTCTTGGCCGAGGTGAACAAGCGTTGGCCCGAGGTTTCTGCTGTTGCATCCCACCAGATCACGCGGGAATGGCGGGAATATGAGCGGTCTAACACGGCCGTTCTCTCGGCCTATGTGCAGCCCGTCGCCGCGGGCTACCTCCGTCAATTGGATGAAGGCCTAAAATCGCGGGGCCTGTCCAAATCGCCCTACATCATGCAATCAAATTGCGGTGTCGACAGCCTGGCTGCGACCTCGGCCATTCCAATCACGATGGTGGAAAGTGGACCAGCGTCGGGCTTTTGGGGCGCCGCGGAACTGGGAAAGCTGATCAACGAACCAAATATCCTGGCCCTCGATATCGGGGGAACAACGGCCAAATGCTCTTTGATCGAGGGCGGCGAGGTCAAGATCATGACCGACTACTGGATCGAGCGGAGCCGCAAATCCTCCGGCTACCCGATCATGGTGCCAGTGGTTGATCTGGTTGAGATCGGCAATGGCGGTGGCTCCATCGCGCGGGTCGACGATTTCGGCAAATTACATGTGGGTCCACAATCCGCGGGCGCCCTGCCGGGGCCTGCTGCCTACGGAAAAGGCGGGACAGAGGCAACGACCACTGATGCCAACCTTTGGCTGGGGCGGATCAACCGCGATTACTTCTGTGGCGGTGAAATTGAGGCGGACATGGCCGCAACCGAAACAGCACTGACCAATTTGGCAGCCCAACTGGATGTCACGGTGGACGAAGCCGCCCGCGGCATCGTTCGGATTGCCAATGACAACATGGTCAACGCGCTGAAGCTGGTCAGCTTGAACCGTGGGCACGACACCCGTGACTTTACGCTATTGGCCTTTGGTGGCGGTGGATCGATGCATGCCGTCGCCTTGGCGCAGGAATTGCAGGTCAAGAAAGTCGTCGTGCCAGCCGCGGCCTCCGTTTTCTCGGCCTGGGGCATGATGATGTCTGACCTGAGACGCGACTATTTTGCGACGCAACTCATTGACCTTGATGCGGGCGCAGGCACGCGCATCGAAATGGTATTTGCCGAGACAGAAAAAGAGGCCCGCGCGACCTTTGAGGCGGAGGGTGTTCCAGCGGACAAGATCAGCTTTCTGAGATACGGGAAGTTTCGCTACCAAAACCAGGAACACACGACAGAGGTGCCTTTGAGCGGATCGATCAGCGTCGAAACACTGAGCAAGGTCGCAGACGATTTCCATGCGCTTTATGAAAAGGAATACACTTACCGCCTCGACGCACCGGTAGAGATGGTTGGCATCCACCTTGTCGCCCGTGCGGAGATTGGCAAGTTGACCATGGCCCCAACTGAGATGGGACCTGCCGATGCTTCAGGCGCGGTCAAGGCGACGCGGCAGGTCGACTACGCCCTAGAAGGCATCCATGAGGCAACAATTTATGATGGCGATGCGTTGCAACCTGGCATGATGTTCGAAGGCCCGGCAATCATCGAAGATAGCGGTTCGACCGTCGTGGTTCATCCCGGCAACAAGGTGTCCATTGATGCCTTCGCAAACATCCAAATTGTGCTTGAGGGATAAATCATGGGCCATGATCCAATCACGCTTGAGATTATCCAGAACGCGCTTCAGGCAACAGCCGATGAGATGTTCGCAGCGATGCGCAAGACGGCCATGTCTTCGATCATATATGAGGTGCTCGACATGGGTACCGGCATCACCGATGCCGAAGGGCGGATCGCGTCCAGCGGGGCCGGGATTCCGGCATTTGTTGGTGTGTTGGACAAATCCGTTCAATTTATCCTGTCAAAGCACACCGATATCAGGCCGGGCGATGTCTTCATCACCAACGACCCCTGGCACGGCGGCGTGACCCATTTGAACGATCTGGTTCTTGCGATGCCTGTCTTTGTCGACGGCACACTGATCGCTTGGACCGCCAACATTGCACATAACTCGGACATTGGCGGGATGGCGCCGGGATCGCTTTCAGGCGATGCGACGGAGATTTTCCAGGAAGGGTTGCGCCTTCCAGCGGTCAAGATCATCAATGAAGGCGCGACAGACCAATCCGTCATGGACATCATCACCTGCAACAGCCGGATGCCGGATTTTTTGAACGGTGATGTTTGGGCTGCCATTGCCTCGGTGCGCGTGGGAACGCAACGACTTGAAGCGATTGCGCACAAATACGGAACCGAAACGTTCCTGGACGCTATGGACAGCTTTATGGAGTTTGGCGAGCAGGCGGCACGCGCGGAACTGGCCAAATTGCCTAAGGGCACTTTTGAACTGAACGAGTCCCAGGATGACGGGCAAATCTTTAACGTGAAAGTCACGATCACGGATGATGACTTCGTCGTCGATTTCCGGGACAACCCGGACCAAATGGCGGGGCCTGGCAACGCGACGCTGGATGGCACCGTTATTTGCGCTCAGATGATCTTCAAAACGCTGACCGGACCCAACACACCCGCAAATGATGGTAGCTTCCGCCCGCTCAAGGTTCTGACGCGCGAAGGGTCAATCTTTCATGCGAAAGAGCCTGCGGCCGTGGGTTTCTACTATGAGACCGAGATCCGTTCTGCCGATCTGATATGGCGCTGTCTTGCCCCGCACATGCCGGACCGTTTGCCCGCCGGGCATTTCAGTTCGATCTGCGGAACATTCATCGGCGGGATCCACCCCGATACCGGGCGCCAATACACGATTATCGAACCGCAAATTGGCGGGTGGGGGGCAGGTGCGGACCGCGATGGCATCTCATGCAATTTCTGCCTGTTCCATGGCGAGACCTTTAACACCCCTGCTGAAATCTCAGAGGCGCGCAATGGCCTGTTCGTTGACAAGATGTCGTTGAATGACGCGCCCGGTGGCGAAGGCGAGTTCACAGGCGGGCGGGGCCTTGTCCTCGAATATCGTATTCGGACAGAACAGGGCTTTTTGACGATGGGCTATACCCGTTTCAAGGAAAAGCCATGGGGTATGGAAGGCGGGCTGGAAGGGTCTGGCAACTATGTTGAGGTGATCAAGCCTGACGGGACGACGCAATACAATTTCGTCTCTGGCCTTGATGTCACCACAGACGACGTCATCCGCGTGGTCACGTCGAGCGGCGCGGGCTATGGCGATCCGAAAAAGCGCGACAAAGCAGCGGTGGCGGCCGACATCAAGAACGAGTTCATCACGCCCGAACGGGCCGCAGAGATATACGGGAGCTAAGACATGCCGCGAGAGTGGGTCATCGACGCCTATGACGGCTATCAAGGTCTGCGCCTTCAGGATTGTGAGCCTGTTGCGCCGGGTACCGGCGAGGTGCGTTTGCGGATCGAAGCTTTCGCGCTCAATTGGGGCGACATGAACCTGATGATGGATCAATACTCCTTCAGCTTCGATTACTTCCCGGCAAGGATCGGCTACGAGGCCACCGGTATCGTTGAAGCTGTGGGCGAAGATGTAACGGGCATCGAAATCGGCAAACGGTACTGCACCCTGCCATATTTCTATATCAACAACGGGGCCAGCGCCGACACGCTGACAACGCCCGCGAAATACCTGACGCCCGCACCAGAAAACATGTCGGCGATCCAGGCTTGCTCGGTCTGGATGCAGTTCATGACAGCCTATTACCCGGTCATCGAAATGGCCAAGGCGGCGCCGGGTGTGAACATCCTCGTGCCTGCCGCGACCAGCACAGCGGGCAATGCGGCTCTACAGATCGGACGCGCGGCCGGAGCCACGATGATAGGCACCACGCGGTCCGCAGCGAGCGTGGGCTATCTGAAAGAAACCGGCGCATCCCAAGTCTATGTGGACGATGGGCGCGATCTGGCAGGCTTTATTCGCGAGGTGACCGATGGTGTCGGCGCCCATGCGGTTTTTGACCCGATCGGCGGCGACTTTCCTTCGCGCTATGGGGGTGGACTGGCGAAAGGGGCAAAGCTGATGCTCTACGGCCTTCTGACCGAAAAGCTGCCCGATATCCCTTATGTCGACATGTGGCAGTCCAATGCCTGGCTGCACATGTATTCGCTGTTCAACTATGTCGAAGACGCCGCCGCGCAGAAACGTGGCACAGATTACGTCTATGCGGGTCTGGCTGATGGCTCTCTCACGCCGCTCATCGACAAGGTCTATCCGATGGAGGACTACATCGAGGCCTGGCGTTATCTGGAAAAGCCGCGTGCGCAGCATGGAAAAGTCGTGATCGAAACCGGAGCCTAACCCATGGACAAGATAGCCGCCTTGCGGGCGAAAATGGTTGAAGAAGATGTGGATCTCGTCGCACTTGGCCCTGGCGCACATCTCGAATGGCTAACGGGCATGCATCCGCATGCAGATGAACGTCCGTTGATTTTCTGCATCACAGCCGATCAAGCTGGCATCCTCATGCCTGCGCTGGAATCCGAGAGTGCCCGACGGCAAACAGATCTGCCGTTCTTCGAATGGGCGGATGCAGAGGGGCCGATGGGCGCATTGGAGGCAACTCTTGAGGCGATCGGCGCGGGGGCCGCAAGGTCCATCGCGCTGGATGAAACCATGCGCGCCGATCACGCGGCGCTCATCCAGGATCGCTTGATGAACGCCAAACGCCAGTTTTGCGAAACAACTGTCAGTGCCTTGCGTGCCCGCAAAAGTGATGAGGAATACGAAATCCTCAAGGCCAATGCGAAAATTGCGGACGAGGCCATGCAGGCCGCCTGGTCCGCAATGCGCCCTGGCATGACCGAGCTTGAAGTCGCTGCCGTCGCACGGGAGAAATTTGCCGATCTCGGCGCGAAGCCGATCTTTTCCATCGTTGGAGCAGGCGGCAATGGCGCAATGCCACATCACCAAACCGGAGAAACGGTGCTTGAGGAAGGTCAGGCGGTCGTCATGGATATTGGCGGCAGCAAAGACGGGTTCAGTTCGGACATCACCCGCATGGCCGTGATGGGCCAGGCCCCAGACGGATATGCAGAGGTACATGCCGTGGTCGAGGCCGCCGTCCAAGCCGCGCTGGACGCTGCGCGCCCTGGCGTGCGGGCGCATGTGCTCGATGACGCAGCCCGCAAAGTCATCACAGACGCAGGTTACGGTGAATATTTCGTACACCGCACCGGCCACGGTATGGGCGTCGAAGTCCATGAGCCGCCCTACATTTCGGCGTCATCCCAATCTGTACTGGATGAAGGCATGGTCTTTTCGATCGAGCCGGGCATTTACTTGCAGGGCCGTTTCGGATTGCGATTGGAAGACATCGTGATCTTACGCAAGGATGGCCCTGAGATCCTGTCAAACCTACCACGGGACCTAAAAATCATCACGTGATCTAAGATCATTGGAAAGACGATCTGCGACACTGTCGTGTGCGATAGGAAACCCTCACTCAGCCGCTTTGGTTTTGACAAACCCACCTGATTGACGGGCCCACAGACGTGCAAAGGCCCCGTTTTGCGCCATGAGCGCGTCAGGCGACCCGTCTTCGATGATGCGGCCCGCCTCCATCACGATAATGCGGTCCATTTCCGCGATCGTGGAAAGCCGATGCGCGATGGCAATGACGGTCTTGCCGGCCATAACCTCCTGCAGCGCTGCCTGGATTTGCGCCTCGACCTCACTGTCGAGCGCGCTGGTCGCCTCATCCAACACCAAGATGGGCGCATCCTTCAGGATGGCCCGGGCCAGCGCGATACGCTGGCGCTGCCCACCGGACAGTTTCACGCCTCGCTCGCCCAAAAACGCGTCATAACCCGACCGACCGCGGAAGTCCTGCAAGGCCATGATGAAATCATGCGCGGCGGCGCGGCGCGCGGCATCATGGACCTCGGCCTCGCTGGCTTCCGGTCGGCCATAATGGATGTTGTCGAAGGCCGAGCGATTGAACATTGAGGTTTCCTGGCGAACCACCGAGATTTGCCGCCGGAGCGCGGATTGGGTGAGATCTCGGATATCGGTGCCATCAACCGTGATGCGCCCGGTTGTCACGTCATAGAGACGCAAGAGCAACGAGGTGACGGTGGATTTTCCGGCGCCTGACGCCCCCACAAGGGCCACCTTTTGGCCGGCCTGGATATTCAAGGTGAAGTTTGAGAGCGCTGCCGGCCCGCCGCCATAATCAAAGTCGATCCCCTCAAACTGCACCGCCCCTTTGGCCGTGACATCAGATTTCGCGTCCGGGCGATTGAGGATGTCGTGCGGCGGAGCCAGCGTTCTTACGCCGTCCTCCACTTCACCGATATTGGCAAAGATGGCCACCGCAGCCATCGAAAGCCGGTTGGTCACTTGGCTGATGCGCGCGGCCACCATCGCAGTTAGCGCGATATCGCCAGGCGTTGCCAAGCCGCTCGACCACAATGCCAGCGCCGCCGAGATCGATAAGAAGGGCAAGAGGTTACCGATGGTTGTCAGAAAGAACCGAAACTGGGCCGACAAAACGCCAAACTCCACCGCCCGCTTGCGGTACGTGTCCATCGAGCCAAGCGCAGCGCGATCCTCGTGATCGTCATGGGCAAAGAGCTTGACCGTGGTGATGTTGGTATAGGTATCAACGATTTGGCCGGACACATTGGTGCGGGCATGGGCGCGCGCGGCGGAGCGTTCTTGGATGCGCGGCACAATCCCCCGCATGAAAACAATCCAGGCGACAAACCAGATCACAAAAATCAATAGAAGCCGTGCATCGATCATGGCGAGCAGAAAGAGCGCCCCCACAAACATCGCCATCACATAGATCACCACCTGGGTGACCTCGACCACGATATCGGTTATCGCGCGGGAGGTTTGGATGGCCTTTTGGCTCAGCCGCCCGGCGAAGTCATTCTCGAAGAACCGCAAGGATTGGCCGAGCGTGTGGCGGTTCAACCGGGAAAGAACCAGGGGAAAGAGATTTGGCGCGAGAAGCACATTGCTGGTCGCCGAATCCGCCCCCATCAGGGCCGGGCGGATGAGCATGAAAAAGACAAACCCGACCAAAAAGATGGGCCACAGCGCGCCGATATTGCCCGGACCGATCCCAAGTGCCGTGTCAATGGCCCAGCCGGTCAGTACCGCCACCAGCACTTCGGATATGCCCAGGGCGACATTGGCCACAGCACTGGTGGCAATGGCCTTTTCGCTGCCTGAAAGCGCCCACCTAAAGAATGCCCGCAAGGTCCGCGGCGGGTCTCCTGCCGCAGGCTGAAACGGGTCGATGAGCGCCAGAAGCCTGTCCAAAGCACTCATCGTGGTCTCCTCATTGCGCGAGACCGCGCTCAGCTAGCCAGGCGGCTGAGCGCTGTACAGCGGTTTTGTCTTTGATCTCGATGATCAGCCGTGGGTTTGACGTGAGCTTCGCCAGTTCCGCAAAGATCGACATCCAAGGCAACTCTCCATCGCCGATCGCCCAATGACGATCCGCGAAGTGATCGGTATCCTGAACATGGACATGCGCCAGATGGTTGCCCGCTGAGCGCACATAACGGTCCACCGCTGGCGCGTTGCCAACACCATGCGCATAGGCCGCGTGGCCGGTGTCAATCGAGACCTTCAGAGCGGGTGAGGCAAAGCTCTGCACCAGGCGCACCCGCGCGGCCGGGTCGCGGTCTTCGATGTTCTCGATCACAATCTCCACGCCCATATCCTGCGCACGCGCCACGGCTGGCCCAAGCGTCAGATGCACGCGGTCCTGGAATTGTTCCCAGCCGTCATCCTGGTTTTCCATATTCTCATGATGCCAGGCTTTGACGGGGCTGTGTACGACCATCTGTGTCGCCCCCAACCAGCCGCACGCATCAAGCCCTTCGCTTAATCGCTTATGTACAACGACGCGCACGTCTGCATCTTCGGTGTCCAACTGAAATCCCCGGAACGGGCCATGCATGCCAATGCGCCCTTCCATGCCATCAAGCAGCGGACGGACTTCCTCGGCCTTGGCTTTCACATCGACACCAACCACGGCATCGCCGTGAAATCCCTGCAATTCGAGGTCACGGGGCAGATCGCGGAGCCAATTATGGTGGGCGGCGAGCTCTTCGGGGCGCAAGGCGGCGCCTAAGATCGGGGGCATCAGGGGAGTCCTTTGTACTCGGTGTTTCAGCGTGGCTTCGCTGATTTCGGCTCTGGCCTTAGCGCGCGTTCTTCAAAGCTTCGTGACACCAGCTCGCAATCTTTGCCTTGCATACCGGAATGGCCGGGACTGGCTTCGCGCGGTCATAAGGTCGGGGCGATGGAGCTGCGTGCCGTGATCGGTGGTCACCGGGCCGCGTCATGAATTGTTCTTGAAAACCACATCAAGAATTCACGAAACCCACACCTGCATGTCACCTGGACCGCATCCCCTTCGCCGGCCCGACAGGGGAAAATAAGGCAAGGAGGGACTGATGCGAGAGACATTTTTCGCGATGATTTTGGCGGCTGCCAGTATCTTTGCGTTTGGCGCCGAGGCGCAAACAATACGCTTCGCCAATACCGACATCGAAGGCTTGGAAGAGCTGCAGCGGGAATATGGTGCATTCCGGGATGTGCTCGAGAAGCTCACCGGTTACGAAGTTGAATTCTTTCCGGTCTCGAACCGCACTGTGGCGGCAGAGGCCCTTCGCGCTGAGCAGGTGGATTTCGTCCTGACCGGCCCGTCCGAATACACCGTCATCACCAGCGTCACCGATGCTGAACCTGTCGTCGCGTTCAGCCGCGTCGACTATTATTCAGTGATCGTCGCCATGGCCGATACTGGCATCGGCGCGCCGTCCGATCTTGAAGGCAAGCGCGTGGCGATGGGCGATATTGGTTCCACGTCGACTCATCTTGGGCCCTCACAGGTGCTCGCCGACTACGGCCTTGACCCAGCCAATGATGTCGAAGTTCTCAATATCGGCAGCAGCGAAGCAGGCTTCCAGGCGCTGATGCGCGGCGACGTCGCGGCCTGGGGCACCAGCGGTGCGACCTATGCGCGTCTGCGCGCCGAGGGTGCCGCCGACCGTCCGGGTGATTTCCGCGTCATCGCGCGCGGCCCCGATCTGCCCAACGACGTGTTGATGGTTGGCAGCCACGTGGATGACGAGATCGTGGAAGCCATGCGAAATGTATTCGTCGACCCCGACCTGCTCGCCCAAGTGCATGACGCGCTCATGTCCGTCGGTGACGACAAGTATAAGCTCACGTCATTTCTGACCAGTGTGGTAGATGCTGACTATGATTACATGCGCGAAGCCTATCGCGCGATCGGTCAGGACCAGTTCGCTGTACGAGCAGGCGAGTGACCACCAACGTTGAAACAAGGCCCTTGGCCGGCGCGCCCGCGTCGGCCAACAGCGCTCCAGCGGTCGCGCCCGGCGCTGCTGACGCGCCGGTGTCCCAGCCCGACGCGCCCGATCTGAGCCCAGATCTGAAAATCGTCGGGCTGACCAAACGCTTCAAAGACATAGAAGTCCTCAAAGGGGTCAACCTGACGCTCGATAAGGGTGGCACAGTGGCGCTGCTGGGCAGCAATGGCTCAGGCAAATCCACCCTGATGCGCTGCTGTCTGCGACTGATCGAGCCAGATACCGGTGAGGTCGCCTTTTTCGGGGAAACGATCACGGGAAGCTCCCGGCACCAGGCCCGGCGCATCCGCGCAAGCATCGGATTTGTTTTCCAGAAACACTTTCTCGTGCCACGCCTTTCGGCACTGACAAACGTGCTGCACGGGGTTCAATCCCGGAGCTCTGGGCCGCGCACCTGGCTCCAATCCATCGCCCGGCAGGAGGACCGCGAGGAAGCGCTCCATTGTCTCGACCGGGTGGGCCTCGCGGATCACGCTGGCAAGCGGGTTGACCAGCTCTCCGGCGGTCAGTCCCAACGGGTCGCGATTGCGCGCGCGCTGATGCAACGGCCGCGTCTTTTGATGGCCGATGAGCCGGTGGCGAGCCTCGACCCCAAGGCCGCCGAGGATGTGATGGGCCTCTTCCAGCATCTGGCACAGGATGAGGGCCTGACGTTGATCTACACAACCCACAATCTGGAGCACGCCCTGGCCTATTCCGAGCGGGTCGTGATGTTGAAGAACGGGACAGTGGTGCATGAGGGCCTATCCGGGGACCAGCACGCCCATACGCTTCGGAGGTTCTATGAACACGAAAATGCACCGGCCTGACTTGCCCAATCGTTGGCCCAGCATGGGGGTCGCCTCTGTTGTGGTGTCGCTGATCGCGGCCCTTTTTCTGGCCCATGCCATCCATGGCACGGAAGTCTCACTCTACGATTTCATCACCGGTATCCCGCGCATCTCTGATCTGATCGCGCGCATGCTGCCGCCGGACTTCGCGCGGATCGGCAGCGTGCTGGCGGCACTCTACGAAACCTTTCAAATGGCCGTCATCGGCACCCTGATTGGCGTTATACTGTCGGTGCCCTTGGCGATCCTTGCCAGCCGCAATCTCACGCCGAATGTCTTTGTTTATGGCATCGCGCGGGGCTTCATTTCTTTCGCCCGCACCATTCCCGATTTGATTTGGGCCATCATCTTTGTGATCATGGTGGGGCTTGGGCCCTTTGCCGGCACCCTGGCCATTGCCATGGACACGATCGGCTTTTGCGGTCGGTTCTTTGCTGAGGCGATGGAGGACGTCGATGACGGCCCGCAGGAAGCGCTGACCGCGATCGGCGCCTCGCGTACGGGCGTCATCACCTCCGCCGTGATCCCCGCCGCCGCGCCGTCCTTCATCACCACATCGCTCTTCAATCTCGAATCCGCGACGCGGTCCTCTGTTGTGCTCGGCGTCGTCGGCGCGGGCGGTATCGGGATGGAGCTCAAAGTGTCGATGGATCTCTTCCGATATGACGAGGCAGCGACCATCCTTTTGTCGATCCTGATCCTGGTGATCGCCGTCGAGCGTGTAGGCGCCTATGTGCGAAGCCGCATCATTGGCCGCAATGGCAATGCCAGCGGCCAAGCCAAGCTCAGCGCAATTGGCTGACCTGAGAAAGACCTTCCATGACCGACTATGACCTTTCCACCGCCGTCGCGCACCACGCTTGGAACAAGCGCTGGGTCAAACCGGAAGACGAGCCGCGCTGGGTCGTTGCCGATCCGGGTGTCGTTGACGTGGCCGAAGGCTTATTGAGGGAGCGGGGGGCTCGCCAGGTCTTGGACCTTGGCTGCGGGATCGGGCGGCATGCGCTGATGTTTGCACGCGCGGGCTTTGAGGTAACGGCGTTCGATGGCGCCCCTGCCGGGATAAGGGCGGTGCAGGCCGCCGCGGAAGCAGAATCTCTGTCGCTGCGCACAGACGAGGGGCTGATGACCGACTTGCCTTATGCCACTGGCAGCTTCGACTACGTGCTCGCCTTCAATGTTGTCTACCACGGTGAGCCGGGCGTTGTGCGCCGGGCGATTGCCGAGATCCGGCGCGTGCTGCGCCCGGGCGGGCTTTACCAGGGCACTATGCTGTCCAAGCGCAATGCGAAATTCGGGGTGGGCCAAGAGGTGGCGCCGGACACGTTCCTCAAAGGCGATGCCAATGAGGAACCGCATCCCCATTTTTACTGCAATGCGAGCGAGCTTTGCGCGCTTTATGAGGGGTTTGAGCTGCTCCGCCTGGAGGATCGCCTCCATACCAAGCCCGGCTCCTGGCATTGGCAACTTCTGGCCGAGGTAACCGCTTGACTGAAGTAGTCTTAGGCAATGCCTCAGTCGTTCTGCGCGATGAGGTCGTGCAGGGAACAGTGGTGATCCGGGATGGCCTGATCGCGGCGATCGACCAGGGTTCGGCCCATGCGAATGTCGACCTTGAGGGTGATTATCTTTTGCCCGGGCTGGTGGACGTCCACACCGATCACCTGGAAAAGCAATCCATGCCGCGCGGGGGTGTCTTCTGGAACGCTGTAAACGCAGCGCGGACCCATGACATGATCGTCTGCTTGGGCGGCACTACCACCGTGTTCGACAGCCTCGTGGTCGGAGCCGTGGGGAACCCGGACCGGCTCGCGCTTCTGCCCCATATGCTAGGCGGGATCGCCGCCGCCCGCGAGGCGGGCCTCCTAAAGGTCGACCATTTGCTCCACCTGCGTTGCGACCTGCGCGAAGGTGAGCTTATGGAGCAACTGGCGCCCCATCTGGACGACAAGACCCTGCGGTTTGTCACAGCAATGGATGATGGCCCAAATCGCGATCCCGACCGTTATCGTCGCAACAAATTCCGCAAAGGGATCGCGACGGATGTTGTTGAGGCCGAGATCGCCGCAGCCGCGGCCAAAGGGTCCGAGACGGAGCAGGCAAACCGGAACCGCCTTGTATCGCTGTGTCGAGAGCTGGGCGTGCCGCTTGCCAGCCATGACGATACGCGCCAATGGCATATCGACGAGGCCGTTCGCTTCGGCATGACCCTGTCGGAGTTTCCGATCACGTTGGAATCCGGGCGCGCTGCAAAAGCTGCGGGGCTGAGCGTCATCGCCGGGTCGCCGAACGTCGTCCTGGGTCGCTCTCACGGCACCAATGTGTCGGTGCGGGATCTGGCGGCTGAAGGGCTTGTGGATGTTTTGTGTTCCGACTACGTCCCGGCCAGCATGCTCCACGCCGTATGGCAACTCACACAACCGCCGCTGGACATGTCACTGCCCGAGGCGACGGCGATGGCGAGTGCCCGGCCTGCGGAACTTTTTGGCCTGTCCGACCGTGGAGAGATCGCACTGGGCAAACGCGCCGACCTCATTCGTGTCCGTGAGCACGATGGCAAACCCGTGGTCCACAACGTCTGGGTCGGCGGTGCGAGGGTCGTTTGAGCCGCTCGG
>JBCBGY010000066.1:0-20757 GCA_038526275.1 Pseudomonadota bacterium
CGGTGGGGCCAGTATTCGACAGCCCCTGCTGGCACTGGCGATGCTTTGGTACAGCCTGCGGGACCGGCTTTAGCGCCGGCTCCCTCGCTCAATCTCTAAGGCGCTCTTTCTGATGGGCCAAAATATTCCCGCCGAAGGCTCCCATCCGCAGGCTTTATAGTAGACCGATGAATTGAAGCGCGGGCAATGCCTTGGCCAGTTCCGCCGAAGATATCGGGCGGGTGGCCCTCCCGCCCCCGGGCGTCGGCCTTTCGGCCTCCTTCGGCGTTGGGCCTGGCCGCGCGTGCCGCGCGGTGCCTCCGGCGGAAGTATTTGGCCAATAAGAAAGTGACTGCGGGCGGATCGTCGCAGGGCGTGGCGGGTCGACGGATTACCTGAACCGCCTGATATCAACCAGAGCTTTGAAATCTATGATCTCAGACGGAGTTCGTTGCGTCGTTCCCAAGGCACGTCAGGCTGCCGCGCGGGCCACGCCGATCAGGTTCAGGATGTCCTGTGCAGCGTGGGGAATGTTTGTACCGGGCCCGAAAATCGCTTTGACGCCGGCATCATAGAGGAACTGGTAATCCTGCTGGGGAATGACCCCACCGCAGATTACGATGATGTCGCCGGCGCCTTGCGCTTTGAGGGCTGCGATGAGTTTTGGGGCCAGCGTTTTGTGACCTGCAGCCTGGCTGCTGATCCCCACGACGTGAACGTCATTGTCGATCGCATCCTGGGCGGCCTCTTCCGGTGTCTGGAAGAGCGGGCCGACATCGACGTCGAAGCCGATATCGGCAAAGGCTGTGGCAATGACTTTCGCGCCGCGATCATGGCCGTCCTGACCCATCTTGACCACCAGCATGCGCGGGCGACGGCCCTCTGCTTCGGCGAAGCTTTCGACAGAGGACTGAATGGCCGCGAAATCGTCGTCACCATCATAGGCAGCACCATAGACCCCGGCCAGGGTTTTGACCTCGGCGCGGTGACGTCCGAAGGCCTTTTCCATGGCAAGGCTAATCTCGCCCACACTTGCCCGAGCGCGGGCCGCTTCGACCGCGAGGCGCAGCAGGTTGCCTTCGCCAGTGGAGGCGGCCTGCTCAAGCGCCGCAAGGGCGCCATCGCAGGCCGCCGCATCACGCGTATCGCGGATGCGCACGAGCTTTGCCACCTGAGCTTCGCGAACAGCCGTATTGTCGATATCTCGAATGTCTATCGGGTCTTCTTCGGGCAGGCGGTACTTGTTGACGCCGACAATGACTTCTTCACCACGGTCGATCATGGCTTGCCGCCGAGCGGCCGTTTCCTCGATCCGAAGTTTGGGCATGCCCGACGCCACGGCCTTGGTCATGCCGCCCATCGCTTCGACCTCTTCGATCAGCGCCCAGGCTTTCTCGGCCAGTTCCGTTGTCAGGCTTTCGACATAGTAGCTGCCGGCCAGCGGATCGACGACATTAGTGATGCCTGTCTCTTCCTGCAGGATCAGCTGGGTATTGCGGGCGATCCGGGCCGCGAATTCGGTCGGGAGCGCAATCGCTTCGTCCAAGGCATTCGTATGCAAGGACTGGGTCCCACCGAGAACCGCCGCCATCGCCTCATAGGCCGTCCGCACCACATTGTTGTAGGGGTCCTGCTCCTGCAGGCTCACACCACTGGTCTGGCAGTGTGTCCGCAACATGCTGGATTTCGGATTCTTCGGTTCGAACTCTGACATGATCCGGTGCCAGAGCAAACGCGCCGCCCGAAGCTTCGCCGCTTCCATGAAGAAATTCATACCAATGGCGAAGAAGAAGGACAGGCGCCCGGCGAATGCATCCACATCCATCCCCCGGCTGAGCGCGGCGCGGACATATTCGCGCCCGTCGGCCAGTGTATAGGCCAGTTCCTGGACCAGGTTCGCGCCCGCTTCCTGCATGTGATAGCCGGAAATGCTGATCGAGTTGAACTTCGGCATCTCCTGGCTGGTATATTCGATTATGTCCGCGATGATCCGCATCGAAGGTTCGGGCGGATAAACATAGGTGTTACGAACCATGAACTCCTTCAGAATGTCATTCTGGATCGTGCCAGACAGCACAGCACGGTCATGACCCTGTTCTTCGCCCGTCACGATGAAGTTGGCGAGCACCGGGATCACGGCACCATTCATGGTCATCGACACACTGACTTTGTCGAGCGGAATTCCGTCGAACAGGACCTTCATGTCTTCAACGGAATCAATTGCGACGCCGGCCTTGCCGACATCCCCTTCGACCCGGGGATGATCGCTGTCATAGCCCCGATGGGTGGCCAGATCGAACGCCACCGACACACCCTGCTGCCCAGCGGCCAGAGCCTTGCGGTAGAACGCATTCGATTCCTCGGCAGTGGAGAAGCCCGCATATTGCCGGATCGTCCAGGGCCGACCGGCATACATCGTCGCTTTCACACCTCGGGTGAATGGCGCGTGACCCGGCAACCCATTTTCGACGCCGTCAACATCTGCGGCCGTGTAGAGCGGTTTGACCTTGATCCCTTCCAGCGTCTCCCAGGTCAAATCGTCCAAGCTGCGTCCGCGCAGCTCTTTTTCCGCAGTTGCCTTCCATTCCGGTGGAAATTCGGTCATCTGAAGCTCCTTACCGCTGTTGAGGCCAGCCGAACCTTGGGCCCCTTGCCGCATTCAATTTCCGATCACACATGAGCGAGCGTGCCCAAGGCGCAAATTTCTGCATTCCAACCCGCGCGTTGCAGCTTATATGGGTATGAGCCGGAGGCACCATGAGACGTATCACACCCATTTTGCTGACCCTTTGCCTAACTGCTGTGGCGGGACATACCGATGACGCACCAAGTACGGAGGGTCTTGTGGTCGTAAATGCCGCAGATGTCGACCTAGTGGAATTCCAGTGGACAAACCGCCCCATCGTGGTTTTTGCCGACACGCCACGTGACCCTGCCTTTGTACAGCAGATGCAGCTTTTACAGAACCGCAGCAGCGAGTTAATCGATCGCGATGTGGTCGTGATCACAGATACCGAACGGTCTGAACCGAGCGATCTGCGTAAGAAATTGCGCCCGCGCGGGTTCATGCTGGTGCTGATTGGCAAGGATGGCGGCGTAAAACTGCGCAAACCCTTCCCGTGGGATGTGCGTGAAATCAGCCGGACCATCGACAAGATGCCGATGCGGCGGCAGGAAATCCGCGACCGAAACCTGAACGTGTCGCAATAGATCACGGGGCAAACTCCGGCGCGAAGGTGAAGCTGGCGGGGTCAGGCAAGTCCGCCGCCCAATCTTTGAGCGCTTGCAGGTAGGGTTCCGGCGCAATACCGGGGGCGAGCAGAAAAGCGACATGGTCTTCGCCCAGGGGCGGCCAGCCCCGCGGGCGGCTCAGAACCCCTAGGCGCTGCCAACCCGGGCCAAGCGCCGTGCCGAGCCAGCGATCATAGACCATTGCCACCTTAACCGAGCGCTCCTCTGCCAAGGCCCCGGCCCAACCGTCCGGCTGGTCTGACAATCGCGCTTGCCGGGCCTCGTGGTTCGCAAGGCCCCACAGATCCAGCACGTAATGCGGGTTTCGCCAAGCAACCCAGCCGAGATCATTGACCGCAACGGGCTCATCTAGATGGTTTTTGGCGAACCGGCTCATCTGGGCCTGCTGCAGATGAATCGGCGCTGTTGCGCGGGGCATCAGGGTCAGTTGGAAACCGTAGAACAGGCCAATATAGACCAACGCCAACAATGGCAGACCAAGCAGAACCGCCCTGCCCGCTTGATTTGCGGCAATGAACACCGCAGCCGCAATAATAGCGAACGCGTAGATTTCATAGCGGTTCAGCCAACCGAACTTGCCGAAGGCGATATGGGCCATGGTGGCCGCAAGCGCGGCCACAAGAACCCAGACCATATGGGAGCGATGTACTTGCGGGATCGCCAGCAAAAACAGTCCAACCACCACAAAGGCCAACATGCCCCTTTGGGCGTAGCCGCCCAACAGCCGCGCCAAGTCGAACTGCAAATAGCCGCTTGGTTCCCCCACCTGGCCCGGATCCTTCAGTTTGGCGGTGACAGAACTGGGCAATGGTTCAAGGCCGAGGCTCAGAAGATAAGCGGCGAACCCGGCCAGTGGCAGGACCGCGAGGAAAGCAAGGCCGAAGCTAGGGCCGATCCGGCCTTTCACCATCACGATCCCCGCCGCCGCAAGGGACAGGGCGACGCCTTCGAATCGTAGAAGCGGGCCGAGCACGATCCCCAGGATCAACAGCCATCCGATCCGACCCGTTTCAACGAAGGTGATGAGCCCCGCTATGACCGCAAGGCTGGTGGCGACGTGAAGGCTATGTTCCATCCCAAGGAACGCCACGCCGACGATGTTCAGCGCCAAAGGGCCAACGATAGCCAGCACCACACCGAGCGGGCCGGCGAACCCGCCGCGCCACAGGATTTGCCCCCAAAGTGCGGCAGAGGCGATAAGCCCGACCACGTTCCAGAACAGGGGAACATAGCGCTGCATCTCCTCACCGGCGAACGGCAAAAGCAGCAAGGGATAAAGCGCCGAGGACGCCGCCGCAGCATATTCCCCGGCATTTACGCCGTAGCCCCCGTCAAGGATTTGCTCGGCCATGGCCATGTGAATGTAAGGGTCATCCAGCGGATATTCGAACACCCCGCCTGCCGTGCCAAAGGCCGCCATCTGCAGCCCCACGAAGGTCGCCATCGCCGTCAAGACGGCGATCAGAGCCAACCGGTAGGTCGCGTCAGAAGGCTGGAGCGCGGAAGGCGAGATCTCCGTCATTCAAACTCCATGATGACCTCGTCAACGCCCAGACTGTCTCCGGGAGAGGCTTTTATGCTGGCAACGACCGCCTTGCGTTCGGCCCGCAGGATATTTTCCATCTTCATGGCCTCAACGACGCAAAGATTTTGACCCTCCTGCACCTCGTCTCCTTCAGCCACATTGATCGAAACGATCAGGCCGGGCATCGGGCAGAGCAGCATCTTGGATGTGTCAGGTGGCAGCTTTTCGGGCATCAGAGCGGCGAGTTCTGCCTGGCGCGGCGTCCAGACCTGCACTTTCATGTCTGCACCTCGGTACCGGATTTGGTAGCCAGAGGTGATCCGGTCGACCTTTAGCAACAGGTCCTCGCCGTCCACGGATATCCGCGCCAAACTTTGGCCCGGCAACCAATCGCTTGTCACACGAAGTGTTGCGCCGTCCTGGAAGCGGACGGTCGTGCCATCCCGGTCGGCGTCCGTTGAGCAGGTGAAGCGGTCGCCGTTGACCGCCACCACCCAGTCCGTTCCAACCTTGCGTTCGTGATTGTCCATCCGACCGCTAATGCGGGCCCGCCGGATTTCCGCCACCCGGTTCATCGCAGTGGCACAGGCCGCGATACGCTGCAGATCGGCGGTGGACAAATGTACGCCAGAGAAGCCGTCGGGATATTCTTCGGCAATGAAAGCCGTCGTAATGTCGCCGGAGACAAACTTCGGATGATCCATCACGGCAGAAAGAAACGGCAAATTGTGCCCGATCCCTTCCAGCTCAAACCCATCAAGCGCCGTCCGCATGCCTGCAATCGCCTCACCCCGGCTCGGCGCCCAGGTGCACAGCTTTGCAATCATCGGGTCGTAATACATGCTGATTTCGCCGCCTTCATACACACCGGTGTCATTGCGCACCACGGACATGTCGGTAGCCACCTCTTCGGGCGGCTTGTAGGTCACAAGTCGACCAATCGATGGCAGGAAGTTCCGGTAAGGATCCTCGGCGTAGATCCGGCTTTCCATGGCCCAACCGTTGAGTTTCACATCCGCTTGGGTCAGCGTCAGGGCCTCGCCTCGGGCCACGCGGATCATCTGTTCGACCAGGTCAACGCCTGTGATCAGTTCGGTCACAGGATGCTCTACCTGCAGGCGCGTATTCATTTCCAGGAAATAGAAGTTGCGCTCGCCATCAACGATGAACTCCACAGTACCCGCACTGGTATAGCCCACCGCCTGGGCCAAGGCGCAGGCCTGTTCGCCCATTGCCTTCCGCGTGGTTTCATCCAGAAAAGGGCTCGGCGCTTCTTCGATGACTTTCTGGTTGCGCCGCTGGATCGAACATTCCCGCTCCCCCAGATAGATGCAGTTGCCATGGCTGTCGGCCAGCACCTGGATTTCGATATGGCGCGGTTGAGTCACGAATTTCTCGATAAAGATCCGATCATCGCCGAACGAATTCGCGGCCTCATTCTTGGAGCTTTGAAAGCCCTCCCGCGCCTCCTCATCGTTCCAGGCGATCCGCATGCCTTTGCCACCACCACCTGCGCTGGCCTTGATCATCACGGGATAGCCAATTTCCGTGGAGATCCGCACCGCTTCATCCGCATCTTCGATCAGGCCCATATAGCCGGGCACCGTACTGACGCCGGCCTCCTGCGCGATCTTCTTCGACGTGATCTTGTCACCCATCTTCTCGATCGCGCCCGCAGGTGGGCCAATGAATGTGACGCCCGCCTCTGCCAATGCTTCGGCAAAAAGCTTGTTCTCGCTCAGAAAGCCGTAACCAGGATGAACAGCCTGGGCCCCCGTGTCGCGAATGGCGGCCATGACCTTGTCGATCACGATGTAGGATTGGTTGGCTGGAGGTGGACCAATGAAAACAGCCTCATCCGCCATAGACACGTGGAGCGCGTCCCGATCCGCCTCGGAATAGACCGCCACGGTCGTGATCCCCATCTTCCGTGCGGTTTTGATGACGCGGCAGGCAATTTCGCCCCGGTTCGCAATCAGGATCTTTTCAAACATGCCTCATCCCTTTCCTTGGCGGGAAAACAAAAAAGCCGCCGTCCGACCTTTCGGTCCGACCGCGGCTCTCAATCAAATGTCGGTCTGCCACGGGGCCGACCGACTGTGTTGTTGCTGTGAGCTTAGTTGCCCAGCAGGTCGTCGCTGAGAACGCCGGCGCCTGCGCCAACGGCGGCACCAACGAGGGGATCATTGTCTGTCGCTTCAGCCACGACCGCGCCCGCTGCGGCCCCTGTGAGACCGCGTTCGAAATCGTTGTCGCCGCACGCTGCGACGGTACCCAGAACCGCAAGACCGATGAGCCAGGATTTGTACTGCATTTTGGGGAGCCTCCACCATATTTTATTGTGGAGATAGGTGTACCCCATATGACCACCGCCCTAAAGACAAAGCGGGTCAGATGACCTGTCAATTTCAACCAATCGGCGAAGGCTCGCCTGCCAAAAGGAAAACGAGACCCGGCGGGTAGGCCGGGCCTCGTTCGAGGGGAAGGGTAACGGTTTTGACGTTCGCCGACGGTTATGTTTGTGCTGGAGATCACCGCCGACAGATCAAAGATGCCGGAAAGACCTGTTTCGCGAAACCCACCATTTATGGGGAGGTACCTGCAACATGGCAAAATTGCGCCACTTCTCGCGCTAAACGGCGGAACCGAGCCCATCACTCAACGGATCCCGGAAATGAGATCGCCGCTTTCTTAACATCGATCCGAAGGAGCGCTTCGTAGCTTTCCGGATCAAAGGGATCTTCCGCCGGAATGACTTCTCGCCCGAAAATCCAGCTGAGGCGCCCGGCATCCAGGTTTCCCCGCATGAAAGCCTGCTCGCCGTATAGTTGCCAAAGCGCCTGGACGAAGGCCTCGTCAGCACGCCTGTCGGCTGGGCGGCGATCGGCAAATCGTTCGCGCGCCCGCAAAGCTGGCGGGGTGCCCTTAGCGGGTCGGCGGATTGTGAATTGGAAATCTGTCCCGGATAGGCGGCTCGGCATGCCGCGATGCTTGTGCATCAAGCGCCTCCCGGGATGAGAGGCTGGTAGAGTGCGGGGACAGGCTTTGCGGCCCGTCCCCGAAAGAGCTTAGAACTTTTCGAGAACGGGTTCCGGTTCAACGAAAACAACTTCTTCTTCCTGCTGAGCGCAAGCGGCAACGAACGCCACCAGACCCACCAGCATAAGCGCCTTGATGCTCTTGGCCATTGTAGTCTCCTGACATAGTTCGACGGCACGCCCCGGCTCTCGCACCGATCACGGCCGCCTCCAAAGATACAGACCGCATGGCCGCGGTCTAGGTGTAACCTACGCCACACACTTGACGAAAGACAGGCGTCAAGCCGCGTCACGCGCGAATGTGGCGCGAAAGACGCAGCCAGGCAAAACCGACCGTTGAACAGAACAAGATTTTGTGGGTTTCCCGAACTCATTGCCAGATACAGCCTTTTTCGTCAGGCAGGTACGCGCTGATGAACATGGTTGCCGCAGGGTCCGGCGTGCCTCGCGGTACGTCCCGATCCATCAAAACCACCACAATCTGCGCCACGTCGGCGGAGGTTAGCCGAAGCGCCTCGAGCCCGTCGGTATTGCATAATTGATCCAAATCCGGCGCGACCTGATCATAGGTCAGATCACCACCATCACGGGCAATGCGCGGCGCAAGATACCTCAGTACGAGCCAGGTTTCATTGGTCTCACCCTGATTTTCCAGCAGGCTTTCGACCAATGTGACCGTCTGACCGGACGGCAGATCCTGAGCCCAAAGCGGATTGCCGAGCGTGATCAGAATCAGTCCTAACCCCCACCTCATGCCGCATCGTCCAAGCGGGCATGGCGCGACCAACGCTCACGCAAATCGGGATCGGTGAGAAGTAGGATCAGTTGCTGGTTGATCCTAGCTTTGTCAAAGGGGGCGAGTACCCGCCCCCCGGCACGGACAATCAAATCGGCGCCTTGGCGTTCCACGCGAACCACTGGCGAGAATCCACGGACCCGCTGAAGACGTCGCCACATATCCTGGCGAATCTGGTGGGCCAATCTAAGCCGCCTCGCATCGGGCATGGATGTTTCGGCTTCCACATCAAACCGCGGCGGCCAGTGGCGCGCCAGGGTCAAGACGGCCCCGTTGCGTTCGACATGCCAGGTTTGTCGGCCCATCAGCCAATGCCCCCATCCGGTCGCCGCGCAAGGCAGTCGACCTCAACCAACGCCCCCACAGCCAGAGCCGTAACCCCCACCGTCGTGCGCGCAGGCCTCCGGTCTGGCGGGAAGTAGCTTTGATAGACCTCGTTGAAGGCGGCATAATCGCGCTCGAATGCTGTCAGATAGGCCCGGCACTGCAAGATGTGGCTCAGATCGAGCCCTACCCCGGCCAATACAATTCGCAGATTTTCCATCACCCGATGGGTCTGCGCCGCGATCCCGTCCGGGAGTGGCGCATCAGGTGCCGCCGGGTCCGTGGGCATCTGCCCGGTCAGGATCACCCAGCCGTCGGTTTCCACGGCATGGCTGAACGGCGCGACCGGGCGTGGGCCACCTGTGACCATATGAAAAACCGGTCCGGTCATAGCGGGATATTGTCGTGCTTCTTCCAGGGATTTTGCAGGCGCTTGTTGCGCAGCGATGCGAAGGCGCGGCAGATCCTGCGGCGGGTCGATTGCGGCTGGATCACCTCATCGATGAAGCCCTTTTCTGCCGCGACGAAGGGATTCGCGAAGCGGTCTTCATAATCCTTGGTCCGTGCCGCGATCTTGTCCGGGTCACCAAGTTCGCTGCGATACAGGATCTCGGTCGCACCTTTCGCACCCATCACTGCAATCTCAGCTGTGGGCCAAGCATAGTTGAAATCGCCCCGCAAATGTTTGGACGCCATCACATCATAAGCGCCACCGTAAGCCTTGCGGGTGATTACCGTAACCTTTGGAACCGTCGCTTCGCCATAGGCGAACAGAAGCTTCGCACCGTGCTTAATCACACCGCTATGTTCCTGCCCCGTCCCCGGCAGAAAGCCCGGCACATCGACAAGCGTGAGGATTGGGATTTCGAATGCGTCGCAGAACCGGACAAATCGGGCGGCCTTCCGGCTGCTGTCGATATCCAAACAACCGGCCAGAACCATGGGCTGGTTCGCGACGACCCCGACCGTAGATCCTTCCAGCCGGACAAAGCCCACCACGATGTTCTTGGCGAAATCCTCCTGGATCTCGTAAAAATCACCTTCGTCGGCCAACTTCCGGATCAACTCTTTCATATCGTAGGGCTGGTTGGGGTTGGCCGGGACGAGCGTATCCAAGCTGGTCTCTTGCCGGGCGGGATCGTCGAAGAAGGGCCGAACAGGCGGTTTTTCACGATTGTTCAGGGGCAGGAAATCAACGAGGCGGCGGACCTCGACCATAGCCTCCACGTCATTCTCGAACGCTCCATCCGCCACGCTGGACTTTTTGGTATGGGTTGATGCACCACCCAACTCTTCCGCCGTAACCACTTCGTTTGTCACGGTTTTCACGACATCGGGACCAGTGACGAACATGTAGCTGCTGTCTTTCACCATGAAGATGAAGTCAGTCATCGCCGGCGAGTAAACCGCACCACCTGCACAGGGCCCCATGATCACGCTGATCTGGGGCACAACGCCCGAGGCCATGATGTTGCGCTGAAAGACTTCCGCATAACCCGCAAGCGATGCCACACCTTCCTGGATTCGGGCGCCGCCACTATCGTTCAAACCGATGACTGGCGCGCCGTTCTGCACCGCCATATCCATGATTTTGCAGATCTTTTCCGCGTGCGTTTCAGAAAGCGACCCGCCGAACACGGTGAAGTCCTGACTGAACACATAAACCATGCGCCCATTTATCGTCCCCCAGCCGGTTACGACCCCGTCGCCCGCTGGCCGCTCTGCTTCCATGCCGAAATCCGTGCAACGGTGCGCAACGAACATGTCGAATTCTTCGAACGAACCCTCATCAAGCAGCAGTTCCAACCGCTCCCTGGCCGTGAGCTTGCCCTTGGCATGCTGTGCCTCGATCCGACGGGCTCCACCCCCGGCGCGGGCATTTTGCCGCCTGCTTTCAAGCTGTTCGAGGATATCTTTCATAGGCGGCTCCCTTCGGGTTCGGCGCGTTATACCGCAACCTCTCCAACGGATAGAAGCGGAAAGCAGCGTATTTGCAGATGAAGCAAGTCAAGCCGTTGGAGAATTGCAAAGTTGCAAATAATGTGTGGTATTTTCATCGAATGTTAAGCGGATTGGGACTGGCAACTTTAAGCCAAATTACCCACCAACTGTTTTCACCAGATCGTTGAAAGTTTACTAAAGCGGAGGCCGCGCAGAAGATGCGGCTGTTTTTGGGAGGTGTGACGTTGCCCACAAGACAAGAAATTCTTGATGCCCTGCAGTTTGACCTGACGGGCCTCACCGCCAACACGCTGAATGTATCGGGGGCAGCCCCATTCCAGTTCACCTACCAGTTTGCGAATGGCGTTCAGCCGGATGATTTGGATCTGGACGAAACCTATTCTGACTGGCGCGCCATGACCGGTGCCGAAAAGAACGCGGTGCGGGATGGGCTCCAGCATATCGAGACCATTGCTAACGTCGAATTCATTGAAGTGTCCGGGCAAGCCGACCCTGATCTGAATTTCGGAATGGCCGAAATGCCAGGACTTGCTGGCCTCGGAGGGTACCGATATTTCTATTCGTTCGGTGGTGAACTGATCCAATATGACGGCTTCGCTCTCTTCGACGAAGATCTCAACATCGCGAACACACCAGGTCTGATCCTGCATGAAATTGGCCATGCGCTGACATTGCAGCACCCGTTCCACCATGGCGATGCCCTGCCCGCAGAGTTCGAAAACAACAAATACACTCTGATGTCCTACACCCCGAACCCCGACATTGGGGAAGACGGGGATGTGCTGCAACTCTACGACATCTACGCCTTGCAGGAACGCTGGGGCGCGAACACCGCCACCAATGCGGGCAACACGACCTATACGGGCCCGCGCAGCGAAACGGTCGACGCCATCTGGGATGCGGGCGGCATCGACTGGATCTCTGCCGAAAAGCATTTCAAGGCGGCGAACATTGACCTGCGTCAGGGTGAGTTTTCGCAGTTTGGATCCTACGAAGACATGGTCATCGCCTATGATACCGTGATCGAAAACGCCAAGGGCAGCAGATTTGGCGATACGATCACCGGCAATGCCTCCTCCAACGAGATTTACGGCAATGCTGGCTCCGACAAGATCTCCACCGGCGGGGCCAATGACCAGGCCTATGGCGGCGACGGTAATGACCGGATCGACGGGGAAGCCGGTGCCGATACGCTGCGCGGCAACAAAGGCGACGACCGATTGTTCGGTGGTGAGGGCAAGGATTTTCTCGCTGGCGGCAAGAACAAAGACCTTCTGGTGGGCGGCGAAGGCGACGATACGCTGATGGGCGGTCGGGGCGCCGACACGCTGGAAGGCAATGAAGGCAACGACCAACTCTACGGCGATTTTGGCCAAGACACCTTCATCTTTCGCGAGGACGATGATGAGGACAAGATCTTTGGGTTTCAGGACGACCTGGACACGATCCGCTTCGATATCGACGGTGTTACAACCGTCACCGAGGCGCAAAGCTTTGCCCTCCAGGTCGGCAACCATGTGGTTTACGATTTCGGTGGCGGCGACAGGCTTCAGGTCAACAACATGCAGATCGTCGATCTGTGGGACGACCTGATCATCGTCTGATCCGACGCATTTAGGCGAACGAAAGAAAGGGGGCCGAGGCCCCCTTTTGAGTTTCGCCGATCAGGCTCATTCTGATGTACCGCCCGGTTTCTGCCTGCGGCCTGACCGTCGTCAGGGGCGAGCGCACCCGCCCGGTGACTGTTAACTGCAGCCCGAAGTCGAACCGCAGGTGTTGCACTTCATGCAGGTGCCGTTGCGGACGAGCGTGTAGTTTCCGCATTCGCCGCACGGGTCACCTTCGTAGCCTTGCATCTTCGCCTTGGTGCGGGCATCCATCGCGACCTCTTCGGTCTGCGGCACCAGAGTTTGCAGCGCTGTGACCGGATCGAGCGAGCCATCCAGGGCCACGGCGCCCATGGCCGTTTCGGCGGTCATGCCACCTTGCAGCACCACCAACTCCTGCGGCACGCGCTTGCGCAAATAACCGGTTGAGCTGATCTGCTTCAGCACTTCCAGCGACTTGGTGGCCGCAGCCTCGCTTGGCGCTTTGACGTTCGACACGCCCTCTTGCTCGCCGCGGCCCACATCGTCGAAATGGGTGCCTTCGGGCTTCACATGGGCCAGATCTGTCCGGTCCAGATAGCTGACGGCGAGTTCGCGGAAGATGTAATCGAGGATCGAGGTGGCATTCTTGATGCTGTCATTGCCCTGCACCATCCCCGCCGGTTCGAACTTGGTGAAGGTGAAGAAATCGACATATTCCTCCAGCGGCACGCCATATTGCAGGCCAACCGACACGGCGATGGCGAAGTTG
This sequence comes from Pseudomonadota bacterium, assembly GCA_038526275.1. GTDB lineage: Bacteria > Pseudomonadota > Alphaproteobacteria > Rhodobacterales > Rhodobacteraceae > 188UL27-1. Next base: position 13,235 of record JBCBGY010000066.1, read on the forward strand.
TTCATCATCGCCCGGAAGCCCGCGCCTTCCTTGTGCATGTCGATGAAGATTTCGCCGAGCTTGCCATCTTCATATTCGCCCGTGCGCAGGAACACTTTGTGCCCGCCCACAATGGCCTTCTGGGTATAGCCGCGACGGCGTTCTGGCAGCTTTTCGCGCTCGACTTTGACGATTTCCTTGATGATCACCTTCTCGACGATCTTTTCAGCCAGAACCTGGGCCTTTTCGACGGGCGCGCCGCTTTCCAGCACCTCTGCGGCCTCTTCGTCGTCTTCGACCAAGGCTGACGCCAAGGGCTGAGACAGTTTGGACCCGTCGCGATAGAGCGCATTGGCCTTGGTCCCAAGCGACCAGCTGAGTTCATAGGCCTCCTGGCAGTCGGCAATCGTCGCATCGTTGGGCATGTTGATCGTTTTGCTGATCGCACCCGAGATGAAGGACTGCGCTGCCGCCATCATCCGAATGTGGCTTTCGACGCTCAGATACCGCTTGCCCTGCTTGCCGCACGCATTGGCGCAATCGAACACATGGTAATGGTCCAGTTTCAGATGCGGCGCGCCTTCCAGCGTCATGGTTCCACAGACATGGGCATTGGCCGCGTCGATCTGGGTCTTGGAGAACCCCAGATGCCGCAGCATGTCGAAGGACGGGTCAGCGAGCTTGTCGGCAGGGATTCCCAGCACGTCGGTGCAGAACTCCGCGCCCAAGGTCCATTGGTTGAAGACGAACCGGATGTCGAACGCCGAAGGCAAGGCCGCTTCAATCTTTTCAATCTCTGCCTGCCCAAAGCCGTGGCCAAGAAGCGCTGTGTGATTGATGCCAGGCGCATTGCCGAGCGTTCCGTGGCCCACCGCGTGGCTGATGATCTCTTCTATCTGGGCCGAACCGTAACCCAGCTTTGCCAAAGCCGCCGGAACCGAACGGTTGATGATCTTGAAGTAACCACCACCAGCGAGCTTTTTGAACTTCACCAAGGCAAAGTCCGGCTCGATCCCTGTCGTGTCGCAATCCATGACCAGCCCGATTGTGCCGGTGGGGGCAATGACCGTGGCCTGGGCATTCCGGAACCCGTGCCGTTCGCCCAGTGTCAGGGCCTCGTCCCAACTGGTCCGGGCCAGTTCTGACAAACGCAAATCGGGGCAATTGCCATGGTCCAGCGGCACAGGCGCCACGGCCAATTCCTCGAAGCCAGCTTTCTTGCCATAGGCAGCGTTGCGGTGGTTTCGAATGACCCGCAGCATGTGTTTCGCATTGCGCTCATAGCCAGAGAACGGTCCCAACTCCCCGGCTATTTCGGCGCTGGTCGCATAAGCCACACCGGTCATGATCGCGGTCAATGCGCCACACAGGGCCCGGCCTTCGGGGCTGTCGTAGCCCAGCCCCATATTCATCAAGAGCCCGCCGATATTGGCATAGCCCAGCCCAAGCGTCCGGAAGTCATAGCTCAGCTGAGCGATTTCCTTCGACGGGAACTGCGCCATGGTCACGCTGACTTCCAGTGTCAGTGTCCAAAGCCGGGTTGCATGTATATAGTCTTCCGCCTGGAATACACCGTCCTGGTAGAAGGTCAGCAGGTTCATCGAGGCCAGGTTGCAGGCCGTGTCGTCGAGGAACATATATTCGGAACACGGGTTCGAGCCGCGGATCGCCCCATCTTCCGGGCAGGTGTGCCAGGCATTGACCGTGTCGTGAAACTGGATGCCCGGATCGGCACAGGCCCAGGCGGCGTGGCCGATCTGCTCCCACAGGTCGCGGGCCTTGATCGTCTTGGCCACCGCACCATCGGTCCGGCGGATCAATTCCCAGTCAGCATCTTCTTCCACCGCGCGCAGGAAGGCGTCGGTCACCCGGACGGAATTGTTGGAATTCTGCCCAGAGACCGACGCATACGCCTCACTGTCCCAATCCGTATCATAAGTCGGAAACTCGATACTGGCGTAACCTTGGCGCGCATATTGCAGCACCCGGGCGACATAGGTCTCCGGGATAGCCACCTTGCGTGCCGCTTTAATCGCAGCCTTCAGTGCGCTGTTTTTGTTGGGATCCACGGCATCTTCGATGCTGCCGTCCCATAGGTTGATGGTGCCGAAGATGTCGTTGAGCTTCTCTTCGTGCATCTTGGAGCCAGCAACGATGCTCGCCACCTTCTGCTCTTCCTTCACCTTCCAATTGATGAAGTCCTCGATATCAGGATGATCGGCGTCGCAGATCACCATCTTGGCGGCTCGACGGGTGGTCCCGCCGGACTTGATCGCCCCCGCAGCCCGGTCGCCGATCTTCAGAAAGCCCATAAGGCCCGAAGATTTGCCACCGCCCGACAAGGCCTCGCCTTCACCGCGCAAACTAGAGAAGTTGGTGCCGGTGCCTGAGCCATATTTGAACAAGCGCGCCTCGCGGACCCACAGGTCCATGATGCCGCCTTCATTCACCAGATCGTCCTGGACCGACTGAATGAAGCAGGCATGCGGCTGCGGATGTTCGTAAGCGCTGTTCGACTTCGTCAGCTTGCCGGTCTTAAAGTCCACATAATAGTGGCCCTGGCTTGGCCCATCGATGCCATAGGCCCAGTGCAGACCAGTGTTGAACCATTGCGGAGAGTTTGGCGCAGCGCGCTGAGTGGCCAGCATATAGCGCATCTCGTCGAAATAGGCCCGCGCATCCTCTTCATTGGTAAAGTAGCCGCCCTTCCAGCCCCAATAGGCCCAGGCACCCGCCAGACGGTCAAAGACCTGCTTGGCCGAGGTCTCTCCTCCAAAGCGCTGATCTTCGGGCAGGTCCGCCAGGGCGGCTTCATCGGGAACCGACCGCCACAGAAAACTGGGCACACCCTTCTCACGCACCCGCTTCAAGCGCGCCGCAACGCCTGCCTTGCGGAAATATTTCTGTGCGATGACATCGCTGGCCACCTGGCTCCAGCTTTCCGGCACATCGATTCCATCGAGCTTGAAGACGACCGTTCCGTCAGGATTGCGAATCTCAGAGCTGGTTTTGGTGAAAGGAACCGCTTGGTAGGCGTCGCCATCGGCTCTGGTAAATCTACGTTCGATCTTCATTTTAGCCCCGTTGATCGTTTGCTGCCTTCTGGCAACGGTTTTTGTGTCGAGCCCCTGCTCGTCGTCTTGGGCCGCCAAAGCAGGCGCACCTTGTCTGTCGCTGACAAGCCAAGCTCTCAGCGCTCTCCGCGTCGTTCTAACGTTGTGTTCTCGGCCCAGCCACTACATCTAGTGGTTCGCCAAGCCGCCCGCACAAATTGGCGCAATTATGACAGAGGGGTCAACAGCAAATTTTGACACTTTGTGATTGACGAACCTGTCTGAAGTACCCGCATGGGGTAACAAGCGATTCCCGGCTGTTCGATAGAGGACCGCAGCCTGTAGCTATATCGCAGATACTCACCGCAAGATATGGGTTTAGTTGCGACAGCTTAGTTGTCGCTTCAACCTAAATGCGGGTGACAATCTGGGCCGACCAACGTGGTGACATGTGTGACCGACCTGCATCTTGAGTTGACCTTTGGTCAAACATCAAAATGGTCTGCGACCTTTGTGAAACACCACTAAATCTAGAATCGGATCTCCGCTGGTCCGCTTCCCCAGCCACGACGATCTTCACAATATCTAGGGCCATTGGCCGAAACCAACCAAACGACGATCATGATGGTGATTTGGTCGGGACAGCTGGATTCGAACCAACGACCTACGGTACCCAAAACCGTCGCGCTACCAGACTGCGCCATGCCCCGACTATCGAGCAGCCAACCACCAGCAAAAGGCTGGGGCAGACTGTTTGAGCGCGGCTTGTACGATGGTGTGACGCGTTTGAAAAGCCCGCATTTGACGGTCGGGCGAATTCCTTTCAGATCACTCTTCGCAGGGCCACACTGGATTGGCTGCAAAGAACGGATGCTGCATCTGACTGCCTTCATTGATACCGAAGGTCTCCGACAATCCGCCATTGATCTCTAACACGGCGATGATGTTATCCCCGCCTGGAATGCTGGTCAGATCACCGGGAATCGCGTTTGAGTGGACACGCTTCACGGTGCCCGTCTCATCGAGGAAAATCATATCGAGCGGAATCAGCGTGTTCTTCATCCAAAAGGACACGCGTTGCGGTCGCTCATAGAGAAACAGCATTCCTGCGGACCTTGGCATGGCCTCGCGAAACATCAGCCCACGGGACCGTTCCGCTGCATCATCGGCGATCTCGACCGAGAATCTCGCGTTCCCCCAGTCACCACGCAGGCTAACGAGATCTTCGGTGCACGCCCAAGTCGGCGAGGCCATAAAGACCAGCGCTGCCGCAATGATGTGCCGCATCACTCTTCGCTCTGCTGAAGAGCGGCCTCCCAAGACGTGACCTGGGTGGCCATGCGACCCCGCTTGCCATCAACCGTTCGCAATCCGACCGCTTCACCCGGTTGTAAATCGGCAAGTCCCGACCGACGCAGGACCTCGAAGTGCACGAAAACATCTTCTGATCGTCCGAAAATGTTCGCGAACCCGAATCCCTTGGTCTTGTCGAACCATTTCACTCGCGCCGGTTCCAGCGGCAGACTGGCCAGTAAGTCTGGATCGACATTGGCCATATCTTCTAAAGGCGCCGCTTCCGTTGGAACCGGCGGATCTATGCGCAATACTTCGATCGCCTGCATCCCACGGGCGGTTTGCTGAACGACGACTTCGATTCCTGCGGAATCAGCCACCGAACTTTGACCGAAGTTCCGCAACACATTTGCATGTAGCAGAATATCGGGCCCGCCATCGCCGGTCACAACAAATCCGAACCCTTTTGCAGGGTCGAACCACTTCACGTGACCTTGCACCGATCTCGGCGCTACGAATTCGTCTTTCATTTCCACGTAGCCATCATCATCTTCAATTGGCGCCCCAGTCCCCAAATCCAGCACGCGTGAACTCATACAAACCTAGAAACGACTTTATTTCCAGATGTTTGTGGTTCACGAAGCGCGAATTTCAAGGGTTCAAGCGGCATATTTCCCACGCTTTCCCCCCAAATCTCGTCCAACGGAACCTATCATGGAGCCTGTGGGCCCCTTCGGCCCAAAATTCCATTTCAATCGGTTCGATCCTGAAGCCGCCCCAAAATGGGGGACGTTCGGGATTACCTCCCTTCTCAGCGGTAACGCGTGCCACTTCATCCATCAAGTCCGACCTTGACTGCAAGGGTTGGCTCTGCCGGGACGCCCAAGCGCCGATCCGACTTTCGATGGAACGGGACGCATAGTATTCATCCGCTTTTGCCCCATCTTCTTTTGAGACAGAACCCCTGACCCTTATTTGTCGTCTTAACGATTTAGAGTGTAACACAAAAGCAGCCTTACCCGACGTCAGAATTTCGAGACTCTTACAACTTTCGTAGTTTGTATAAAATAGAAAGCTGGTCTCTTCGATCTCTTTCAGCAGAACAACACGCACATTCGGCATGCCTTCCGCATCGACGGTGGCCAGGGCCACCGCGTTCGGATCGTTAATCTCCGTCTTGCTTGCCTCGTCCAACCAGGAACGGGCGAGCAGGATCGGATCGTCCATATCGAAAGGATAGGACCGTTCGGACATGACTACTCCTCGTTGAGAGTGGCGCAGGTATCAATGCAACCTCAGAGCTTCAAGTTTAACGTAACGTCTTGGCGAGCGAACGTGAACCACTTGGTTTACTTGAATCTCGGTCTCGCCTTAGCCTAAAGGACGACATCAGCACAAAAATAAACCCGGGGGGCAGATATGGCGACAGGTTTGATGGCGGGCAAACGCGGTTTGATCATGGGGCTGGCCAACGACAAATCGATCGCCTGGGGCATTGCGAAAGCCTGCGCCGATGCTGGTGCTGAACTGGCTCTGACCTATCAGGGCGATGCGTTCCGCAAGCGGGTCGCGCCGCTGGCCGAACAGTTGGGCGTGACGCAGATCGCCGACTGCGATGTCAGCGACGAAGCCTCTATCGACGCCACTTTTGCGCAGCTGAAGGAAGCCTGGGGCAGCCTGGATTTTTACGTCCACGCCATTGGATTTGCAGACAAAAATGAACTCCGCGGCCGCTATGTCGACACGTCGCGTGGGAACTTCGCAATGTCGATGGATATTTCGGTCTATTCGTTCACAGCCTGCGTGCAGCGGGCGGAAAAGCTGATGACCAATGGCGGATCGTGCCTGACGCTGACCTATCTCGGGGCCGAACGTGTGATGCCGCATTATAATGTCATGGGTGTCGCCAAGGCAGCGTTGGAAGCCAGCGTTCGTTACCTGGCGGAAGATCTCGGCAAAGACGGAATCCGGGTGAACGCGATATCGGCTGGACCAATCAAGACATTGGCTGCATCAGGGATCGGGGATTTCCGCTACATCCTTAAGTGGAATGAGCTGAATGCCCCCATGCGACGCACGGTTGATCAGGCGGACGTTGGCCGATCCGCACTATATCTACTGTCCGATCTGGGCTCAGGCGTCACCGGCGAGATTCATCATGTCGATGGTGGCTACCATGCGATCGGGATGAAAGCGGTCGATGCGCCCGACATCGACGCAGCCAAGAAAAGCTGAGACCGGGGGAAAGCCAATGACCGACCGCTTGCCCCACGAAAAAGGCTTCCACGTTAGTTGGGACCAATTGCACCGCGATGCCCGCGCGTTGGCATGGCGGTTGGACAAGCAAGGCCCCTTGGCCGACGGGGCCTGGAAAGCCGTGGTCGCCATCACGCGCGGCGGCATGGCACCGGCAATGATCGTCGCGCGCGAACTTGATATTCGCACGGTCGATACGATCAGCGTAAAATCCTATGATCATCAGACCCAAGCAGAGGCGATCGTTCTCAAATCGCCCGACAATGATCTGATGGGGTCTGGAAACGGAGTGCTTGTTGTCGATGACCTTGTCGACAGTGGCCGCACCTTGAAATTGGTGCGCGATCTTTACCCCAACGCGCATTTCGCCACGGTCTATGCCAAGCCAAAAGGCCGGGATATGGTCGACACATATATAACAGAGGTCAGCCAGGACACCTGGATCTTCTTTCCCTGGGACATGGCCCTGCAATATGTGGAGCCCTACCGCGGAACCTGACCCCAAAAAACGCGCGTAGGTCCGATGCCCCTTCCTGTCTCAAGTCAAATGTCAGCCACTTTCCCGCCGCCAGTGATGGAGGCGCGCCGCTGGATCGATGGCAAATCGTTCGAAAATGGCCCTGGGCTTCTGAATGTCAGCCAGGCCGCGCCCATTGATCCGCCCCCGCTTCCCCTAAGAGAAGCGATTGCAGATTTCGTTCTGACCGATCCGGGCAGCCATCTTTACGGGCCGGTGTTGGGTTTGCCCGACCTGCGGGAAGAGGTCGCAAAAGCCTGGTCCCGTGACTATGGCGGTGACGTTTCCGACAGGCAGGTCGCAATAACCTCAGGCTGCAATCAAGCCTTCACGGCAGCGGTGGCAACACTGGCCGGGCCGGGCGACGAGGTGATCCTGCCGACACCTTGGTACTTCAACCACAAAATGTGGCTGGATATGGCAGG
>JBCBGY010000067.1:0-19270 GCA_038526275.1 Pseudomonadota bacterium
AAGCCCCCGGTTCACACCATCGGCATAGGCCCGAAGCCGCCCGGCAGCCTCCTCCGACAGCAACGGCACCACGTCGTCCACGGCATCCGTCACGACCATGGCCAGCACATTCTTCTCATGAGCAAGCCCCGACAAAGCCTTGTGCCGCAACGCGTAAGCATCGGCTTTGAGTTTCACCCGCTCTCCGGAAGCAAAGGCCACAACGTAGCCTTCCAACCCTTCCAGCGCCCGTGCATCGGTCACGAACCGTTTGAGGTCGGTGACCGCGTCGAACGTTTTCACCACAGGCACGTCATGGCGCGCGGCCACTTTGGTCAACTCACCATGGGACAAGTACGCCCCGGTCAGGATGTCCCGCGCGGCCAGCAGCGTCAGGTCCGGCTTTGCATATTCAAGCACGATCCGATGGTCGGGCGACGTGAACTCAAAGACAGGCGTCATCCCGGCTGCCATCAGATCGGCACAAATCGCCCAGACCCCGGCGCTGGCCACCTTCTCCGCCGCTTCGGCCTGGGGGGATATCCCGCCCCGGGTCATCAGGCGCACTTGTCCGGCAACGGGGCAGGGATGAACCATGGACCCGTCGAGCTTGTCCATCACCACATGCGCTTCGTCCCAGGCTTCGTCCTCTGGCGGGCGCTTTTCCCCGAGGTTAAAGAACTTGTGGAAGGGCCGGGCAATCAGCTTGCCGTCTGGGTCGAACTTCAAGCCCCGGCATTCCCGCGCCACCATATTGTTGAATGTGCCGTCATTGGTGAAATGGTAATTGGCCACGGAATAGTCGCCGCGATCCGATACCGAAATCCCGTTCTCAAAGCTGATATGTGGCAGGACGTCCTGCACCGTTTCTATTTTCTCGAACATGGGTTTGATCCTTTAGGCACAAAAAAAGCCGCTTCGGGGGCGAAGCGGCGGTCGAACTGACAAAGATGATGGGTTTCGTCTAAGTCACGGGGTCCGGAACGCCGCTGCACAGGCCATCGCATCCGCGACCTGAATTCAGGGCGGCTGGAATTGGCTGATTGTTGGGCGCAGCGTTTAACATTTCGATCTCCGTGCGCCGCCTCTAGCCGCGGAATGTCAGCAGGGTCAACGGTAAAGTCGGGAACGCACTGTCCACGCCTTGAAGCTCGGGCCGAAAACGGCATCTAGTGGAGGTGAAGGAGACGGCCTATGCACAACAACTCCCCCGAAGCGATGCCGCCCATTCTGCACGCCCCGGCGCCCGACGTGAAAACGCGGGAAAAGCTCGAAGGCGGCGTGGCTTTCAGCATGCACACGGAGTTTTCGCCGGCGGGCGACCAGCCCACCGCCATTGCCGATCTGAGCCAAGGGGTGCGCGACGGCGAGCGTGATCAGGTGCTGTTGGGCGCGACAGGCACGGGCAAGACCTTCACCATGGCCAAGGTAATCGAAGAAACCCAGCGGCCCGCGATCATACTGGCCCCGAACAAAACGCTCGCGGCCCAGCTTTACGGCGAGTTCAAAGGCTTCTTTCCGGAAAATGCGGTCGAGTACTTTGTCAGTTACTACGACTATTACCAGCCCGAAGCCTATGTGCCGCGCAGCGATACCTACATCGAGAAAGAAAGCCAGATTAACGAACAGATTGACCGGATGCGCCACTCGGCCACCCGGGCCTTGCTGGAACGGGACGATGTGATCATCGTGGCCTCGGTCAGCTGCATCTACGGTATCGGCTCTGTCGAAACCTACGGCGCAATGACCCAGGATCTGCACAAAGGCCGCGATTATGACCAGCGCAAGGTGATGGCCGATCTGATCGCGCAGCAATACCGGCGCAATGATCAGGCGTTCCAGCGGGGTTCGTTCCGGGTGCGGGGCGACGCGCTGGAGATCTGGCCCGCCCACCTGGAGGACCGGGCCTGGCGGCTCTCCTTCTTCGGCGAGGAGTTGGAAGCGGTGACGGAGTTCGACCCGCTGACCGGTGAGAAGACAGACACGTTCGACCGGATCCGGATCTATGCCAACAGCCACTATGTGACGCCGCGCCCCACCATGCAGCAGGCGATCATCAGTATCAAAAAGGAACTGCGCCAGCGGCTGGACCAATTGGTGAATGAAGGCAAATTGCTGGAAGCGCAACGGCTGGAACAGCGCACCAATTTCGATCTAGAAATGCTGGAGGCCACGGGCGTCTGCAACGGGATCGAGAACTATTCCCGCTACCTGACGGGCCGTGCGCCGGGCGAGCCGCCCCCCACCTTGTTCGAATTCATCCCCGACCATGCGATCGTTTTCGCCGATGAAAGCCATGTGAGCGTGCCGCAAATCGGGGGGATGTATAAAGGCGACTATCGCCGAAAGTTCACGCTGGCCGATCACGGTTTCCGCCTGCCGTCCTGCATGGATAACCGTCCGCTCAAATTTGAGGAATGGGACGCGATGCGCCCCCAATCCGTTTTCGTCAGTGCCACGCCCGCCGGATGGGAGTTGGAACAGTCGGGCGGTGTCTTCGTCGAACAGGTCATCCGGCCCACGGGGCTTTTGGACCCGGTGATCGAAATCCGACCTGTCGAAACCCAGGTCGACGATGTGATGGACGAAATCCGCAAGGTGGCTGCGGCGGGCTACCGGACGCTGGTCACGACCCTGACCAAACGTATGGCCGAGGACCTGACCGAGTATCTGCACGAACAGGGCGTGCGGGTGCGTTACATGCATTCCGACATCGACACGATCGAGCGGATAGAGATCCTGCGCGACCTCCGCCTTGGCGCGTTCGACGTGCTGGTCGGGATCAACCTGCTGCGGGAAGGACTGGACATTCCGGAATGCGGGCTGGTGGCCATTCTGGACGCGGACAAGGAAGGGTTCCTGCGGTCTGAGACCTCGCTCATCCAGACCATCGGGCGCGCTGCGCGAAATGCCGATGGCCGTGTCATCATGTATGCGGATTCGATCACCGGATCGATGGAACGCGCCATGCGCGAAACCGACCGCCGCCGCGCCAAACAGATCGCCTACAACGAGGAACACGGGATCACGCCCGAGACGGTCAAAAAGAACGTGGAAGACGTTCTGGCGGGCCTTTACCAGGGTGATGTGGACATGAACCGGGTGACCGCGCAGGTGGATAAGGGCCTGGCCGGTGGCAACCTGCAGGCGGTGCTGGACGGTATGCGCGACGACATGCGCAAAGCCGCCGAGAACCTGGAATTTGAAGAGGCCGCCCGGCTGCGCGACGAGATCAAACGGCTGGAAACCGTGGACCTCGCCGTCGCCGACGACCCCATGGCCCGTCAATACGCGGTCGAAAAGGCGGTAGACGACGCCCAGAAATCCTCTGGCCGCTCCACCGCTGGCCGCGCCGGCCAACGCGGCGGCAACAAACGCCGCAAGAAGCGCTGATGTCTCTCTTCGGCCGATTGAAGCAACTCTTGTTTGGTCGACGAGAGCCTTTGGCCAATCAGATTGAACAGGTTGGTCGGGATGCTTTAGAAGAATGCGTCGAGATCGTCTGTGAATATTCCGTTTCCAACTTCTTGGCCACTTTCGAAGACGAAGATCCGCGCACCCTCAAACCTGAAGCCGTTATCTATGACGAGAACGATAGGGTCGACATTCAAGGTCGCTTGGAACTGCCTTGGCGAGCAGATGGGGTGTCGGGAAAAGACCTGATCTACGTTGCACCGCCCGTTGAGTTAGACTTCAAGACGATGCACTACCACCCCGCGGGAGGTGGAATGACTATTGCGCTGGCGCCTTTCGCTTGGGGAGCCGCATCAATTGTTCTGCCAAGCTCCTACAAAGAAGTGATGACCACCTGGTACAAAGATCACTTCAATTATGAACAAACTGCAGTCGGAGTACCGTCGAAAAGCCTTCACTACATGAGTGATCCTGAAGAATTCGGTGACCCGGCGACGGGGCCCACGTCTACCGCATATCAGATAGATTTTGGCACTGCCTCCCCGCAGGCTTTCTGGGAACTCATCACACGTTTGGAAGCGGCTGGGTGCGAAGCAGTGCTTATCACCACAATTTCAGACGAAGACAGCTAGAGCGTCATGCGAAAAACTTGAATCACCTAGCGCGGCGTGAAATCAAAAATGTCAACGCGTTAGGTGATGCCTAAGGGGGGCGTTATCTGGCGCTCCTGCCTGAGGAAACGGGACGAAAAGGATTGCCAAAGGAGCTGAAATGGCCCCACGAGACAAACTGCGCGATTACAAGCTTTACTGGTTCGGCCCCGGCGGCCATGAGAGCCATCGAAAAATGGGCGGCCTGAACGTCCTTTCAATGCATATCGGCCAAGCCCTTCGGAACGCCAATGCGGTGACCAGTCCGACGGCACATGAAATCCATATCGGGTTTTGTATCGATCCGAAGCCTTTGGAATTGTTTGCCCGCCATCGCAAAACCACCTGGCTGCATCTCGTGCGGAACTATCGGGAACTTGAAGCCCTGTCCTTTTCTGCCAGCAATGCCGAGATCGGTGAATTTGCCATAGAAATAGCCAAGGACTTACAGGCACAGATCGCCGCATCGTCTGGCCTGATAGATGGCTTTCCCTTCGCCGCAATGGATCAGGCCATAGAAACGTTCAGATCGGAAGGTTATGCCTTCACACCCAGACCGAGTCCGATGCGCCCTTTTGATGCCAGCCCCCTAAAGGCCAAGTTCTTCACAACGGGAAACTGCCTTGAGACCAAGGTTGCCATGGCCTTCTTCCTGGGGCGTGAGGAGTTACATCGACGGGACGTTGCAACGCTTGCCGCCGGCGCATTCGACACGGCAAAATATCTGAGTTCGTTCGATCTTTACGACAGCGAAATCAAACTGCTGTCGATGGATGTCGCGCGGCCCTCTCCCATCATCCGCTACGCGGACCTACCGGATGAGGTGCGCCAGCATTTGCCATCCAACGAACAGCTTCACGCGGCGTGGGGCACGCCGACCCCGAGCTAGGCACAAGGTGGTCGCTTACCCCGCCCCCTCTCCGACCACGATATATTGCGGCACACCATTCTGGCCGAAGATCCTGACATGGATGAAGTGGGTGTTGCCAGCCCTCAGCCCCGCCACGATGTAGGCGGCGGTGCCGGGGCCGCTATAGTACAGGCTCGGGATGCGGGCGCGAAGTTCCCGGCTGCCGAAGAACGGGTCAGTCTGGTCGAACTGGTGGCGGATCCCGAAGCGGTGAAAATTCGCGCGATCCTGTTGGACAATATCGGCGATATCCGTCAGCCGGGCCCCACTCGAATTGTAGAAATCTTCCGGCCCGATCAGGGTAAAATACTCGCCCATGAATTGCTGGGCCTGCGCGGCTCCACCACTCAACAAAGCGACGACCAAAACCAACGAACGAAACATCTCACATCACCTTTCAACGTTACGGGACAAATTACGGTTAAGCCGATCTTAATGTGCGACCAGCATAGCATCGGCCATGTGGCGCGTCTTGGTTATGTTGGTGCTTTTTTGTCCTTCGGCGGCAATGGCGGGGCCGTGGTTGCGCGAGCGTGGCACGTTCTTTTTCTCGGCAGAGATCGGCGTTGAAGAAGAAGGCCAGACAGGGGCCTTCTATGCCGAATATGGGGTCCGCCCGAAATTGACCTTCGGGGCACATGCCTGGGTCGATATCGACGGTTTGCAGGAACAACGCTACCGCGGGGCCGGGCGGGTGTTCGTTCGTTTTCCACTGTCCCAACCCGACAGGGCGCACAAGCTGGCCATGGATGTGTCGCTCGGCGCCGAGGTGAACGACCTGGACATCACGCCACTCTATCACGCGGGCCTGTCCTGGGGGCGTGGGCTGCCAAAAGGGTGGGCCAGTGTGGATGCTTCGGTCGAATGGTTGGGCGGCGACACGACCACCCGCATTGAAGGCACCTACGGTCGGAACCTCGGCCAACGGTGGAAGGCCATCGGGCAACTTCGGCTCGAACAGACGCAGACGTTCGAACCCGAACTCGAGGCCGCCCTCGTCTGGCAGGCCCGCCCAAATATCGCGATCAAGGCCGGCGTCGCGCAACGGTTCGGCGACAATCCCGGCACGAAGCTGGTCATCGGCACCTGGATCACAGGCCAGGCCAAGTCAAATGGCCTCTTTCGCCAGCGTTAGGAGCTAGTTTCAGGTTTCCGCACCACCTTATGCCTTTCTTATTGGCCCAAATACTTCCGCCGGAGGCGCCGCGCGGCACGCGCGGCCATGCCCAACGCCTGAGCAGGCCGCCAGGCCGCACGAAGGGGGCGGGAGAGCCGCTGGAGGCCGGGCAAAAAAATCTGAACCACCCAACGCTTGCCCGAAATCTAACAATTCAACGCGTTTCAGGCCATTAGGCAGCGGCCTTGGCCACCAACGCTCCGTCTTCCCGGGTGAACATCATCGTTGCCCCGGTCTTGGGATGGGGCGCCCAGTAGGTCTCGATCAGGTCGAACCAGGGGTCCAGTTCCTCGCCGCTCGATGAGGTGATGAACGGCACCCACACCCGCGGATCGTAGAACCGGAACAGCACCGCCCGACCATCAGGCAGCCGCGCCTGCAAGTTCTTGCGCAACTCTCGCCGCACATTCAGCATCCGCTCCGGCGCGTAACAGGTGATCCCCCAATAGTTGGCCCAGCCATAGCCCTCCAGCGCCTGGCGAAAGCGCGAACCGGGATCAAGCCGCACAATGTAGGGCACGACGTCATTCATGACCGGATCGATCTTGCCTCCGAAAAGGCATTGGGACTGAGCCTCATCCCGCACCATCGGATAGATCATCGGATCGCGGGCCGCATCCACCAGAGCAAAGTGCGGCATGTGTTACTTCCCGCTGCGCTTGTTGCGCTCCAGTGCGCCGACCTCGCAGTAGGGCGTGCCATCTTGCGCCGCAGCTTGCAGCGCCTCGCGCTGAGCCCCTGCCTCCGGCGCCATCGTTTCGCCCGATGAGATTGCGCCGGAATGGTTCTTCATCGGCCCGCCTGGTTCTCCCCGCTGATCCGAAACGTTGGTCGAACCGCCGGCCGAACCGCTGCTGGCCATCCCCATACCGGCGCTCACACTTCCAGGCGCACCGCCCGCGGCGCCCGCATTCGCGCCCACCATGCCAATCAGGACCGTCGGCAAGCCCATAACGATTGATCCACCATGCACCGTCAAGTCGCCCATCCGGGCGGCGGGCATTCCGCAGACCAGAACGGTGGGCGACCCCATAACGATCACATCCGGAACCGGTGAAGCGCAGACGCAGGTATCCGTCACCCGCGCCTGCGGGATCATTCCCGTCAGAACGTTCGGCGCCCCAGTAATGATCGGCCCGCCGACATGCGGCGTGGGGATGGGAGACGGAGGTATCGGCAGGACCAAAGGGCAAACGTGCATGTCCGTGATGCGGGCTGCAGGTTGAGACATCAAAAACCTTTCCGAGCGCAAAATGCGCGCTGTCTAAAATCAATATATCTAGAATAGGCATCCTGCGGCCATCCGGCAAGCACCGCAGAAAAACAGTCTGATCAACGAAAAAGGCCGCGCCACAGGGGCACGGCCTCAGTTCGAAAGTGGGCAAATGTTTACTTTATCTTGCCTTCTTTATATTCCACATGCTTGCGCGCGACCGGGTCATACTTCTTGACGACCATCTTTTCGGTCATGGTACGTGCGTTTTTCTTCGTCACGTAGAAGTGCCCGGTGCCAGCAGATGAATTCAGCCGGATCTTGATTGTGGTGGGCTTCGCCATTCTATCGTCTCCTGCGGCGCGGGGGCGGCCGAGAGGGCAGCCATTGTTAATCCAGAACCGGCCTTTTAGACATTCCCCGTGCCAAGTCAACTCCCAATCCGGACCGCAAAGGCGGGCCAAGCCCCTTTTCTTATTGGTCAAAACATCCCCGCCGGAGGCATTTAAAGTGGTTGCCCCGTCAGGAATGTTCCTCTGCGGCGGTGGCGGCAAGGGCGCGGGTATAGGCGCGCAAGGCGTCGACCTGGAAAAGCGCGCCTAGCAACTCGCCTTGCTGACCCTGTGCACCAGGTGCAACGACCGGGATGAAAACATGCCCGCCTTCCTCGAACATTGGCATGGCCACCTCTAGTGTTGCATCAGGTCGAATGAAAATACCGTTATCAATCAGGTCTCTACAGGCCTCTTCTGATGCGGCGCGTGGGCTGTCCTTGCCGCGCATCACAACGGCGGCCGAATAGAGCGACAGGAGATAGGCTTGCGGTCCGGCGGCCACATGGATGTCGCGCCGTTCAAGTTGCGTGAGGAAAAAGGATCGATCGACCAGCCGCGACGACAAAGCCGTCGACATCGACACGGCCACCATGACGGCGAGCCCCGTCTGCCAGTCCCCGGTCAGTTCGAACACGATCAATACGGTAGAAATCGGTGCGCCGAGGACGGCTGCTGCGACCGCGCCCATGCCTGCCAGGGCATAAAGCGTTTCGCTCCCCGAGACGGCGGGGAGGAGGCTGGTGGCGACCAGGCCGAAGGCCAGACCCGTCAACGCGCCTACCATCAAGGCCGGTGAGAAGACACCGCCGCCCATGCGCCCGCCGACAGTGACGCAAACGGCCATGACTTTGACAACCACGAAAACGACCGCCTCATGAAAAAGCAACGTACCGGTCAGAGCCGCCGATGTGGTTTCGTATCCCACGCCGATGATGTGGGGATAGAAGATCGCGATGCAGCCCAGGATACCACCCGCAACAGCCGGGCGAAGCCATCGCGGCAGGCGGAGACTGGTTTGAACATGGTTGGCGAAGTCTTCAGCCACGAAGATCGAGCGCATGAAGATCACCGCAATCAGACCACAACCAAGGCCAAGCAACAGGAACGCAGGAAGTTCGACATAGAAGGCGACACCGCCCATCGTGGGCAGGCTGAATTCGGTGACATTGCCGAACTGCAGGCGGCTGACCACGGTACCGGCGACCGATGCGATCACGATCGGCGCGAAGGCATGCATCGCGAAGTGGCGCAAAATGACCTCAAGCGCGAAAAGTGCCCCAGCAATGGGGGCGTTGAACGAGGCGCTCACGGCTGCGGCCACGGCACAGCCGAGCAGATCTCGACCTGTGATGCCATCTGCCTGAAGACGGTTCGAGACCCAGGTGGACAGAAGGGCGGCAAGATGGACGACCGGACCTTCGCGCCCTGTGGAGCCGCCCGTGCCGAGCGTGATCAGCGAGGCGGCGCCAGAGGCCAGCCCGGCCCGCCGTTCGACCCGACCATCGCGCAAAGCCGCGCCCTCGATCACGTCGGCCACGGAACGCACGCGACCGTCCGGCGTGAACCGGTTGAGGATCAAGCCCACGGCGAGGCCACCGCAGATGGGCACGATCAGGATCCACCACCAGGGCAATTTCTCGACTAGGCTGTGCAGCCCAAGGGAATCTTCCGTGCCATAGGCCAAGATCTGCAGTGCCGCGATCCCGTGGCGGAAAGCGACGGCGATCAGGCCTGCACCGACGCCGATGGCCAGGGCAATAAACAGAAATTGGATCTGGCTTGGGCCGCGATGCAAGATCAGTGACCAGCCCCGCGACAGGGACTGGCAGATGCCGAGCCATTGCCCAGCCAAACCAGTTGGGCGTGATTCCGCTGCGGTCGCTTGCCTGACCTCTGGATTCTCAGCCATCAACGCGCTCCATTAGGGCGACACACAGCGCGAGGCTTTCCCAGGTGACATTCATGCCCTACGCTTTCCCAGCGGGGCGACGTGGCGAGAGGGCGGCACTGATGCGTAACGGCCAAACAATCCAGGACCTTAGAGCGGCTTTTGGCGATAGGGTGTCACAGTCCCAAGCGGATCTGTCAATTCATAGCCAGAGCGAAAGTTACTTTGCGCCGCTCCCCCCGGATGCGGTGGTCTATCCAGAAACCACAGATCATGTCAGCCAGATCATGCGGATCTGTTCCGCGCAGAACTGTCCTGTCGTGCCATGGGGCACGGGCACGTCGCTTGAAGGGCATTCCCTGGCTCTGCATGGTGGGATCTGCCTGGATTTTTCCCGCATGGACAAGATCTTGCAGATCAATGATGCGGATATGGATGTGGTCGTTCAGCCCGGCCTGACGCGGGAAGCGTTGAACATCGCCTTGCGGCATACGGGGTTGTTCTTTCCCGTAGATCCGGGCGCGAATGCCGCGCTGGGTGGGATGGCAGGCACGCGTGCCAGCGGCACGACCAGTGTGATGTATGGCACAATGCGCAATAATGTGATGGCGCTTGAGGTCGTCCTGGCGGACGGGCAGGTGATCCGCACAGGCAGTCGCGCCCGCAAGTCAGCGGCGGGATATGACCTGACGGGCCTTTTTGTGGGATCAGAAGGCACGTTGGGTTTGATCACGGAGCTGACGCTAAAGCTCTATGGTCAACCAGAGGCCATATCGTCCGCGGTTTGTGCGTTTGATTCTGTTGCCCCGGCCGTCGACACGGTGATTGCGGCAACGCAGTCGGGAATGCGGCTGGCCCGGGTGGAGCTGGTGGACGCCGCCACTGTCGAGGCCTGCAATGCCTATGCTGGAACAAGCTATGACCCGCTGCCCCATCTATTGGTCGAGATCCACGGCAGTACCACCAGCGTGGCGCAAGAGGCCGAGGCTTTTGGCGAATTGGTGTCTGATATGGGCGGGCATCATTTCAAATGGTCTGCGCAGACTGAAGAACGAACCGCGCTGTGGACCCTTCGGCACAATGCCTACTACGCCGTTCTGGCCACCCGAAAGGGGGCCCGTGCAGTTGTGACCGATCTTTGCGTGCCGATATCCAACCTGACAGAGGCGATCGAGGAAACCCGCGAAGATGTGGAAGCGTCCATCCTAACGGGCCCCATTCTGGGGCATGTCGGGGATGGGAATTTCCACGTTATATTGCTGATTGATCCGACCAATCCGACGGAGGAAGCCGAAGCCAAGCGCCTGTCCCATCGCATGGTCCATCGTGCTTTGTCCCTGGGTGGCACAGTGACAGGTGAACATGGCGTGGGTTTCGGAAAACTGGGCTTCATGGAGGCCGAGCATGGCCGGGCCTGGGATGTCATGGCGGGCCTTAAGAAACAACTCGACCCAACCAATATTCTAAATCCCGGTAAGGTGGTCCGATTGGGCAATTGAAGCTGGGCTTGGGGTCGGTCAGGTCCGGCAATCTACTGGGAAAGTACCGCGCAAACGCGGAAGTCCTGGCGAAGAACGCCGGGTTCTTCCCAGGGGACGATCTCGGAGACCTGATCCAATGATCGGTAAATCTGATAATCCTGGAAAGCGGCCTGCACCATGGCAGTAGCGCGCAAGCGTGCCGTGATGCGTTCTTCAATGTCGGCAACTCCTGGCAGATTGGCCAATAGCGCGGATTCGTAGCTGCGAGCGGCGCGAAGGGCCTGGGCGCGCAGCGGCGTATCAGGGCCATGGCGGTCAAGGTAGCTTGCCACATAGAGGCTTAGACCGCCGCAGCGGGCGAATTTGCGCTGGGGGGCGCTGTTGCCGCGTTCTTCTTCTATCGTGGGAAGGGCAGGCGCAACGATGGCGCCCATACCAGCCAAGAGCGCGACACCGGAAAAACCGATGGCGCGCCGCATCAGATCAGGCCATGGCGGCCGAAACCGCACTTTCGGGCAACTCTTCGTCAAAGCAGCGCTGGTAGAATTCCGCGACGGTTTGCCGCTCCAGTTCGTCGCATTTGTTGAGGAAGGTCAGTCGGAACGCGTAACCCACATTGCGGAAAATCTGGGCATTCTGCGCCCAGGCAATCACTGTCCGCGGGCTCATGACCGTGCTGAGATCACCATTCATGAAGGCCGTGCGGCTGAGATCGGCCACCGTCACCATCTGCGAAATCACCTTACGCCCATCGGCGGTGTTGTAGGTCGGCGCTTTCGACAGGACGATCGCCGTTTCCGCATCATGGCTCAGATAGTTGAGCGTCGCGACCAGGCTCCAGCGGTCCATCTGGCCTTGGTTGATCTGCTGTGTCCCGTGATAAAGGCCCGTCGTGTCGCCCAAACCAACGGTGTTCGAGGTGGCAAACAGCCGGAAACTGGGATGGGGCGTGATCACCTCGTTCTGGTCAAGGAGTGTCAGCTTGCCGTCAACTTCCAGCACCCGCTGGATCACAAACATCACATCCGCCCGGCCCGCATCATATTCGTCGAACACAATTGCGGTCGGGTTCCGCAAGGCCCAGGGCAGGATACCTTCTTGAAATTCCGTAACTTGGACGCCGTCTTTCAACTTGATCGCATCTTTGCCGATCAGATCGATCCGGCTGATGTGGCTGTCCAGGTTGACCCGGACACAAGGCCAGTTCAGCCGGCTGGCGACTTGTTCGATATGGGTCGATTTTCCGGTGCCATGATAGCCCTGGATCATCACACGACGGTTGTGGCTGAAGCCAGCGAGGATCGCGAGCGTCGTGTCAGGGTCAAATTTGTAGGTCGGATCCAGCGTGGGCACGCGGTCGCTCGGCTCGGCAAAGCCTTTTACCGTCATGTCGGTGTCGATCCCAAAGACCTCACGTACCGCAATGTCTTCGGTCGGTTTTGCGTCCAATTGCACCATGCTATTCACATTCTGTCATCCACTGAGCCAAAACCCGTGGTGCCCGATATGAACGGGGGGTGCAAGGGGCTGGTGACCCGTCCGCAACAGATGTCAGCCTGACGCGGAAGGCTTTGGATCCGGCCCAATCCTGCGTATCCGCGTGCCTCTGAAAGCAAGATCTCGCCAATCGATTAACGGAGTTTGGAGGCCCTCTTTTGGGGCGTTAAGATAGTGGTCTAGCAACGGCTTGAAAACGCAGTAGAAATTTTCGTTTTCGTGGACAATCTGGGCTTAGCCATTCGACTGTTTCAAAAATCGCACAGTTGGTATCGGCGCATGTGCAGCGCTTGCGGTGTGGTTTGTTTTACAGTGCCTTAGGACAGCGACTGCCATCGCGAAAGGGATTGGGATGAGATTCTGCCTCTCGGCTACCCTCCCATTGCTGTTATCGATTGGACTTTGGGGTGGCCTTTCGAATGGTCCGGCCAGGGCAGAATTTGCCCTCGTGGATCGAGCTGATGCTTGGTACTTCTACACTCAGCGGGGTGTGGGGCGGCGTAATGCGGCCTGCCAGATTGTGAGCTGTGTCAATGGCGTCTGCGGTGCAGGCACGTCGAGCCGCACGCAGTTTTCGTTCTACGATGCGCGGGACGGTTTGGGAGCAACACCCGAATTCGTTGCGCCAAAGCGTGTGCGTCCCAGCCAGACCGCAATCCTGGAGGTTGAAGACAAGCTTTTCGTTCTGCGAAACCTGTTTTCGTCTCCGCAGTATTATTTGCAGATCGAACAGCCAGATCATGCGGAAGACATCATTTCGGCGCTGCGGGATCTAGAAACGCGAAACAAACTGGGCAGTTTCTACGTGGTTGATCCACAGGGGAGTCGGCACGAATTTCTGGTGCAGGGGATCACAGAGAGCTTGGATCACATGATGTCCCGCTGCGGTTCATAGATCAAAAGGTCGCGCGCTCCTCCCACCCTGAGGAGCATGACGACGGTCTTAGGCGGCGCCGGGGATCTGAAGAGTATCTGCCAGTTGGCTTGCTGCGGCGCGCGCCTTGCGTTCTTTCTGCGCCCCGATGGTACTGAACAGTTTGGAAAAGGGCGTAACGTCCTTAGTCGGCTGGACCTCCGGTTCGGGCATCTTAGTGACGACCTCCAAACGCCTCATCGTCTTGGCGGCGAATGAAGCCATGCCGTTGCCGAGGGGCAGATCGACGGCTTGATCGTCGCGAATTACCGTGACCCTCGTCAACGGCAACCCGGTCTGAAAATCGCCCGCGCCCGTATCGAAGTAGCTGTCCGGTATTTCTATCTCGAGCCTGTCATCAGGATAAAACAGGCCGCCTGGCGCGCTGAGTTGCGCGCCACGGTAGTGCAGAACTGCCATGGTGTTGCTCCTGTGGTGGTGCGCTTAGGGTCGCGCACCGGACTTGCCATTTGGTTAATGGCAACCGTGGTACCACGCGGTTCAGCAGCCAAAAGGCAGGGATCGGCCAGTCAAGGAAAATTGCGGGAATTTGCGCAATGCAAATCACCCATAGGGTGTTTTTCGCTGATTTACGAAGTGATTATAGGTATCAAAATACCCATGAGTTGTATCGGCTGAATCCTGCACGCGCGGTCCCGCCCAACCAGTCGATTGCCGCCATACGCCGTGCACACGCGGTCATGTTAGTGAATTCTTAAGTTTTTGCCGCTGCACAAAGGGGATTGTATGCGCTCGCGCGAAGCGTCCCAAACCGGGTTACCTGGCGATCAGTCTTTGAAGCTGCGGCTCTCTTTGATCTGGTCCCAGGCCCAAACAACCTCTTGCAGGCGTTCTTCGTCGCTGCGATCGCCGCCATTCATGTCTGGGTGAAGTATTTTGATTAACGCTTTGTAAGATTTGCGAATCTCAGCCTTTGTCCAGGTGTCTTGGCATTCCAGTATCTCAAGAGCTCGCCGTTCGGTCGGGGGCAGCCTGCGGGTTCCACCACCGCTTTTGCCCGGATTGCGCGTGGCATTGGCGCCCAGCACTTGGTGGGGGTCATCCACGCCCAGTCGCGCCCAAGCGCGTTGTTCCTCGCTTTGCTGGCCGAAAGGTTTGGTCTCGCGTTCCCAGACCCGATCTTTATCGATCTGGGCCTCCATTTCTTCTTCGGTGGACCCGTTGAAGAAGTTCCACTTCAGATTGTATTCGCGGACATGGTCCCGGCAGAACCAGTAATATTCATCCAGCGTGTCAGGGGATTTTGGTGCCCGATACTGTCCGGCTTCCTGGCAGCCCGGATGTTCGCACAAACGCTGCGATGTTTCGAAGGCGCCTGACATCCCACGCTTGCCGCGCGACCGCTTCTTCTTGTCACTGCTGACTCGGATATCAAAGCCAAAGGGATCGTCTTTGCTCATTTCTGCCTCCTTTGTCGGTCGTGCGGGTTCTCGACTCGGAGCGTCAAGTTTAGACCTTTCCCAGTCGGTGAGAAGGGGAAGAGTGCAGAAATGTCTCGAGAAGCAGAGATCGCTCAAAAGTTACGTACGGCCTTCGCGCCGTTGGAGTTGGAAGTGACAGATGAAAGCGAGAAACACCGAGGTCATGCGGGATATCAGGAAGGCGGCGAGAGCCATTTCCATGTTCGGATTCGCGCCGAAGCGTTTGATGGGATGACCCGTCTGGCGCGGCATCGGGCGGTGCATCAGGCCCTCGGGCCGGATCTGATCGGGCAGATCCATGCGCTCGCGTTGGATATTTCCGGCTGAAGCGAGCCGGAGGTTACTCTGCCGCGAGATCTCGCTTCTCGTCGTCTCCGCCCAGTAAAGCCCGCCGGACACGGTCACTGTTAAAGGCCGCTGCGGCGGCGGCAGCCGCAGTCGTAGGTGTGGCCTCGGGCGCGGTGGCGGGGCCAAGTGGCGGGGCGCCGGATGCGCTGTCCGAGCGTGCTGCGAGCACCGGCTCATGGACCTCGGGAGCGGGCTCCGGCTCTGGTGCGGCAAGCAACCCTGCAATCGCCGGGTCCGCGGCGGCTTGGGCCTCAAATGGCCGCCGAAAGACAAGCATGTTCATATACTTGGTCGTCTTGCCGGTCAGCCCTTGACGTTCTTCGCACGGCAAGGTGTCGGCCCGCCAATATTCCCAGCCCTCGGCACCAAGCGAGTTCATCATCTCTTCCAGCGCATAGGCAAAGCGTTCATCGCCTGCGCGCACGCCCTTGGCCTTCTTGCCCTTCTCCGGGGCCGGCATCACCTTGTATTCGTAGCGCACCATGGGCGGATCTCCCTCTCAGCGCGCCGAGGTTAACGGAACCGCGCGCTCGCTCCAACCCCTGTGCCGCGCAATCGGCAGAGACCCGTTGCCGCGCCGCACCGAGGCCGCCCGAAGCATCTGCGTTTTGGAGTTCGTCAGTTGCATTCAGGCCGTTAACCGCCTACCTCAAACGGTATTATTTTAAGCAAAGGAGTTTTTTGACATGGCAAAGCCCGTCTTTTCCGACCTGTGGGCCAACTATCCAACAGAACAAAGCCCCTGCGACCAAGCCTGGGCCAATCAATGTGCGATCCGCATGAGCCTGTGCCTTAACGGAGAAGGATCGATTAAGATCAATTCCAGGACGTACACCGAGCCTAAGTGCCGGCACGGAAATGCCAGGGGCGCTGAGTCGCTTGCCAACTTCTTGTGGAAGTTTCATCTGAAGCGACCAAAGATTTGGACAGATGGCGCGACGGCGAAGGAAGATATCAAACATCAGAACGGGATCATCTTCTTTAAGGATTGTTTCACCCGCTCTGGACAAACCAGTCAAACGGGGGACCATATCGATTTGTGGAAGGCTGGGATGACGAAAACGTTCAATGATCCCAGCAACAAGGCCAAGCAGGTGTGGTTTTGGAAATTGTAAGACCTTGGATCTGGTGTGCCGTCTTGGCGTCCATGGCCGGAGTGGCTTGGGGTGATGATCGCGCGACGATCGGTGAGATTGAAATCGTAGTCCTGTCCAGTCGAGATGGGTGCCGGATCGTGATGATGAGCCAGCATGGGGATCAGGTCGAGCCGTTGGCCTTGTCGGGGCTATGTACCCTGCATCGCAATGAAGAAGGGGCTGTGCGTCAGGTGTCTGGTCCGGATGGTCCCATCTTCCTGGTCGAGCACTCTGTCGCGGCGCGTGACGGTTCTGGCGACTGTTTGACCAACGTGCAAGCAGTCGCAGTGTCCGAACAGGGTTTGGTGGTTGCACCCAACCCTGCCTTGGTCGCGACCTGTCCCCCGTTCCGCTGGGACGAGGTCATGTTTCTCGGGGTGTTTTAGCACCTGCTTCGGGGCTGCGAAGTTGGCAGGCCTCTAAGATCCGCAAAAGCGAAGCGCGCGCGCTATGTTCGTCAGGTTGCGATTTTCTTTGAGACCAGTTCGTTGACGGCTTTGGGGTTCGCCTTGCCGCCGGTGGCTTTCATGACCTGGCCCACGAACCAACCGGCGAGTTTGGGATTGACCTTGGCCTTTTCGACCTGGGCCGGATTGTCGGCGATAATCTGGTCTAGGGCGGCCTCAATCGCTCCGGTATCGGTAACCTGCTTCATGCCGCGTGCTTCGACAATCTCTGCCGGGTCGCCGCCGTCGGTCCAGACGATCTCGAACAGATCTTTGGCAATCTTGCCCGAGATTGCATCAGACGCCATCAGATCCAGGATCCCGCCCAATTGTGCGGCAGAGATCGGTGAAGCTGTGATTTCCAGATCTTCCTTGTTCAGCCGACCGAACAGCTCGTTGATCACCCAGTTGGCGGCCTGTTTGCCGTCGCGGCCCTTGGCGACCTCTTCGAAATAGGCGGCATTCTCGGTCTCGGCTGTCAGCACCGAGGCATCATATTCCGTCATGCCGTAATCGCCCACGAACCGGGCTTTCTTTGCGTCCGGCAGTTCCGGCAGCCCGGCTGCGATATCATCGACCCAAGCTTGTTCGATTTCCAACGGCAGCAGGTCGGGGCAGGGGAAGTAGCGGTAATCGTGCGCCTCTTCCTTCGACCGCATGGAACGGGTTTCGCCCTTGTCCGGGTCATAAAGCCGGGTTTCCTGATCCACCGTGCCGCCATCTTCGATGATGGCGATCTGGCGGCGGGCCTCATGATCGATGGCCGCCTGGATGAACCGCATGGAGTTCATGTTCTTGATCTCGCAGCGCGTGCCAAGATGGGAGAAATCCTGTGTTTCCTGGTATTTCTCGTAATCGCCGGGCCGGCAGACCGAAACGTTTACGTCCGCGCGCAAGTTGCCGTTCTGCATATTACCGTCGCAGGTGCCCAAGTACCGCATGATCTGGCGCAGCTTCACGACATAGGCCGCAGCCTCCTCGGGCCCGCGAATGTCGGGGCGCGACACGATTTCCATCAGCGCGACACCCGTGCGGTTCAGGTCAACGAACGACATGGCCGGATCCATATCGTGGATCGATTTGCCCGCATCCTGTTCCAGGTGGATCCGTTCAATCCGCACGATCCGCGCGACGCCCGGGCCCATATCGACCAGCACCTCGCCCTCACCAACGATCGGGTGATAGAGCTGGCTGATCTGATAGCCCTGGGGCAGATCGGGGTAGAAGTAGTTCTTGCGGTCAAATGCCGAATTCAGGTTGATGGCGGCCTTCAGCCCCAGCCCCGTCCGCACAGCCTGCGCCACGCATTCTTCGTTGATTACCGGCAGCATGCCGGGCATGCCCGCATCGACGAAGGCCACATTGGCATTGGGCTCTGCCCCAAAAAGCGTGGATGCCCCGGAAAAGAGCTTGGCATTGGTGGCGACCTGGGCGTGCACTTCCAGCCCGATCACCAGTTCCCAATCATGCTTAGCCCCTTGGATCACCTTAGGTTTCGGTGGCTCAAAGGTCAGGTCAAGCATGGCGGCCTCCGTAAGGTGCGAGAAGTGCTGCCGGGCTTACTGGATGCGGCCAGTCCCGGCAAGATCCTGCATCTATGGTTTCCACCGCGAGCGAGGGAAGAAATCGCTCATATCTCCCCAAAATGTCTGCTCGATCTAGTCGGAGACCGGATCGACTTTCATGAGGATCAAACTCACATTCAGATGAGTGAGGTGGGTCACATCCTCATGTTCGCCTTCACCTTTGTAGCGAACCTCCAACTGAGGTGCGTCAAACTCCAAGCGTCCCAGAATGTACCCTTCGAGAGGAGGGGGTTGGCCGGTGTGACTCATGTGCATCAGACTGGTTTTGAATTTCTTAGAGTAGAAAAATAAACGGAAGAATTCGCCAGCTGGCAGATCATCCAATCTATCGACATCCAAGTCTTGATATTCGACATCAAAGTCCTGGACCACGTTATCTGAAGGGATGATGTTGCCCCGAAATGAGCCCAACCTGGCGTTAGCTTTCAAGCTGCCTTGCGCAATCTTTAGCGTCTCAGGCCCGGCGCAGACACCGATCTTCCCTGAAACCATAATGTCCCATTCTTCATGTCTGAGGCTGAGTGGTGTTTTGGCGACGGGGCGGGTTGGTACAAGCATATTTCCCCGTCTGATGCGGACAATGGGGTCTACCGGGCTGTGCAAGAATGTTGCCGGGAAATGCTTGAAAATAGTTCCGAGCGTCGTTTCTTTGATTTCTAACAGGGCCGGACGATCCTCAAGGGCGCAATCAAAACCCGCACTGTCTGGATCGAGCATGACGGGTTCAACCCGAGCAAGGTAGCCCAATGACACCGGCTCAGCTTGCCCGTGCGTAGCTATCAGCAAAGAAACAAGCATGCCCAAAATATGGGACAGCATAAATCGAGGCATGGAGTTAGGTCCGTCAATGATCAT
>JBCBGY010000067.1:19370-20701 GCA_038526275.1 Pseudomonadota bacterium
AGCAAACCGGACCATCCTCAGATTTCAACGTGCTTCCTTTGGGCAAGGCCGGTTTACGCTTGGGCATTTCGCGGAATTGGGTTACCTTGGGGTTGCTAATTTTGAGCATTATTTATTTTTGATATGGAGAGCTGATATGGTTCTTAGACCCACTGGACCGGGCAAGATTGACCAAGATACGTCCTACTCCGAGCCCATGGCGAAAGCCCTGATGTATAACTTCGACATCGACGGGGCAGATCTCAAACACGAGCATGTTAACTTCCTGCAAAGCCACGCAGTTCCGCTTCTGCGCAATAACAGGGGCGCGATCTGGATGCAGGGCAGCGCCAGTCAGTCCGGCGCGGCCCCCTACAATCTGGCCCTGTCGCGGCGACGTGTGGAAAGTGTGAAAGCGGCACTCGGTCGCCAGGGCGTTCAAGCCGAACAGATTCAGGCCAATGCCGTGGGCGAGTCGCTCGCCTTTCGCCATGCGCGCGAAGATGAGCGCGACCGCGCCGTTGCCTTCGTGATCCTGCCCTATGCCAGCAGTTTGCCCCCGCCGCGGCAGGTGCCGGCCCCGGTTGCCACCAACACACGCTTCAAGATCCGGATGCATGCCAATCTCAATGCGTCGGTTATTGCTGGTGTGGATTACTCGATCTTTGAAATCTGGGATGTGCAGGCCGGTCACTGCAGCTTTTATCAGTATTTCGCCGGAGGCATCTCCGGTGGCGTGCTTGATGGATCTTGGCTGTCGGCGACGATGCGGGGCCCCTGGAATGACATGACTACATCCGGGCCCATTGCCGCCAACCAGTTTGGCGGACCTGCCCGTTTCACCACCGGTGGCGGTGGTCCGTGGTCATACAATGTGGTGAATTTCATGGGATTGCCGGGGGACGTCCGCACGGTGCCAAACCCGTTTCGCATGGATACCGGGTTCACCATTGGTCTCGGCGGCGGCACCAGCGTCGGCAGGATGGAACTGGTCTATGTCGGAACCCCGGACGGATTGCTGCCCTATCGCGGCGATCGGCCCAGTGAAAGAGCCAACTGAGTAACGGCCGGCTGAGGCCAAACCGGCCTCAGCCGAACAACGCCACCACTTTGGCCGCGACGGCTTGGCCCAGGGTTGCGTGGGCGGCGCGGTCGAAGTGGACGCCATCCGTCGGGTCGACGGAAATGTGGGCGCCGGCATCCATGAAATCGGCGCCATTCTCTGTGGCGAAACGGGCCATTTGGGCGGGCAGGTCGCGAAAGCGGTCCGCGGCACCCAGGAAGGACAAGGCGAATTCGCCGCGCTCTTCCACAGCGGGCGGGCACAGGACAAGGGTGCGGGCAACATGGCC
>JBCBGY010000068.1:0-7489 GCA_038526275.1 Pseudomonadota bacterium
GCGCGACCCGAAAGGCCGGGCGCCTTGGTACAATGGAACCGGTGTCATGCTGTACGTCGCTGGCATGATGGTCGCGGCCTTCGCATTGAGGGGAATGTCCCTATGAGACTGTCGTGGCTTTCCATTGTTCGCCTTGGTCTAGTGCAAATGGCCCTTGGTGCCATTGTCGTATTGATGACCTCCACCCTGAACCGCCTGATGGTGGTTGAACTGGCCCTTGCCGCATCTTTGCCCGGAGCACTGGTCGCCTTTCACTATGCCGTTCAGATCACGCGTCCCAATTGGGGATTCCTCAGCGACACGGGCGGGCGGCGCACTGCGTTTATCATTGGCGGTATGGCGGTTCTGGGAATAGGCGGCCTGCTTGCTGCCACCGCGATTTGGGTTCTGGAGACCCTGTTCTGGGCTGGATTGGCCCTGAATATCGTGGCCTATTTGCTGATCGGGCTTGGCGTAGGTGCCAGTGGGACCTCGCTTTTGGCACTGCTTGCCACGGCCACCGATCCGCGCCGCAGGGCCGCTGCCGCCATGATCACATGGTTGATGATGATCTTTGGGATCATGGTTTCGGCCATCGCAGTGGGCCAGTTGTTGCAGCCTTATTCCGCAGAACGGCTGGTGTGGATCGTTGCGGGCGTGGTGAGTATTGCCTTTGCCGTTACGTGCCTTGCCGTCTGGGGTGTCGAGCGCCGGGTCGGATACGTCGCGGCGCGGGACCCATCAGAAACAGGGTTTCGCGAAGGGCTGCGGCAGGTCTGGGCAGAGGACAAGGCGCGCAACTTCACTATCTTCGTCTTTCTGTCCATGGTGGCGTTTTTCATGCAGGAACTGATCCTGGAACCCTATGCGGGCCTCGTCTTCGGCATGTCGCCAGGCGAGACGACGTCATTGTCGGGTGTCCAGAATGGCGGCGCGCTGATCGGCATGCTGACCGTCGGGATCGCTGTCAGCGCATTCCGGATCGGCACATTGCGGAATTGGGTTATCGCGGGCTGTTTGGGCTCTGCAGCCGCGTTGGCCTTCATTGCGACGCTGGGCCAAACGCCTGTCATTCCGCTTCTGCCCGCCGTTGTCGCCTTGGGCTTTTTCAACGGCATGTTCGCCGTGGCCGCCATTGGCGCGATGATGGCGTTGGCGGGCCAGGGCCGGGAGCGTCGGGAGGGGACGCGGATGGGTCTTTGGGGCGCAGCACAGGCCATTGCCGCGGGATTCGGTGGATTGGCTGGCGCAAGCGCGGTGGACTTGCTGCGGCTCAGCGCGCTTCAGGATGCATCGGCCTTTGGTCTGGTGTTTCTGTTCGAGGCGGGGCTGTTTGTTTTGTCCGCCGCGATGGCACTGCGCATCATAGAAAATTCGAGGCAGCCGCGCGCGGCCTTGGTACCCGGGGAGTGAGACAATGACATATGATGTGGTGGTTGTGGGTGGCGGCCCGTCGGGTGCCACGGCAGCCGAAGAACTGGCCCAAGCGGGTAAGCAGGTGGCCCTGCTCGACCGGGACGGACGGATCAAACCCTGTGGCGGCGCCGTTCCGCCACGCCTGATTGCAGACTTTGATATTCCCGATGCGTTGATCGTGGCCAAAATCAACACGGCACGGATGATTTCGCCCACCAAACGCCGCGTCGATATCCCTATTGAGAATGGCTATGTCGGCATGGTGGACCGGGAGCATTTCGACGAGTTCCTCCGCCAGCGCGCGGCAAAGGCTGGCGCTTCGCGCCATACTGGTACTTTCCTGCGGATCGAGCGCGACGCCCATGGCCCACGGGTCATCTATCGCGACAAGGCCAGCCGCGAAGAGGTCAGCCTGCCCACAAAGCTGGTGATTGGAGCCGACGGTGCGCGTTCAGACGTGGCCCGGCAAGAGGTTCCCGGCGGCGAGGCCATCCCCTACGTGATCGCCTACCATGAGATCATCGAAGCGCCCGGAAAAACCGGCAGCTACGATCCCGAACGCTGCGATGTGGTCTATGACGGCGCCATATCGCCAGACTTTTACGGCTGGGTCTTCCCCCATGGCAATCAGGCGAGCGTTGGCATGGGAACGGGAAAGGATGGCATAGATCTGAAACAGGCCACGGCGGATTTGCGGGCCGCTTCAGGGCTGGCCGATTGTCCGACGATTCGCAAGGAAGGCGCGCCTATCCCCCTAAAACCGCTCGACCGGTGGGACAATGGCCGCGATGTGGTGCTTGCTGGCGACGCGGCCGGCGTTGTGGCGCCTTCGTCCGGTGAAGGGATCTACTATGCCATGGCCGGTGGGATGGCTGCCGCGACGGCGGCTTCGGCGACTCTGGCGTCTGGGAACGTCAAAGACCTGCGCATCGCCCGAAAGATGTTCATGAAGGAGCATAAGACAGTGTTCCGCGTCCTTGGTGCCATGCAGGATGCCTACTACCGCAGCGACGACCGGCGAGAGCGATTTGTCTCCCTGTGTCATGATGTCGACGTGCAACGGCTGACCTTTGAGGCTTATATGAACAAAAAACTTGTTCGAGCACGTCCCTTGGCACATCTGAAAATCGGAATAAAAAACCTTGCTCATCTGACCGGGCTTGTCCCGGCCTCCAGCACTTAACCTCTCATCATGACAACGCTCATCCCGGCCTGGGTCGACGGCAAACTCAAACCTGTGGAAAAACTTGAGGTCCATCAAAAGGGGCTCAAGCACAAGGCCGTATCCGTGTTCGTAATGGATGGGGACAATGTGCTGTTACAGCGCCGGGCCATGCACAAGTATCATACGCCGGGCCTGTGGGCGAACACCTGTTGCACGCACCCGGGTTGGGACGAGGCCGCCGCAGATTGTGCCGTACGCCGGTTGCGTGAGGAGTTGGGGATAACCGGGCTTTATCCTTCGCACCGAGATCAGGTGGAATATCGCGCCGATGTCGGCGACGACCTGATTGAACATGAGGTGGTGGATATCTTCCTGGCTATGGCCAACCGATCCCTGAAGATCGAGCCTAACCCCGATGAAGTCATGCAGGTCGAATGGGTGGGTTTCTACGATCTGACAGCCGAAATTGCCCGTAGGCCCAACCGCTTTACACCCTGGTTGCGGATCTATCTTGGCGAGCACAAAGATCGGATATTCGGTTCTTTGATGAAGGTCTGATGCCTATTTCCGGCCCCGCTTATGATGCGGGCCTTCTCAGGCTGTAAACGACAACCCCCACCGACATGAGCATGAACGCAAGCGCAACCGGGCTGTTGAACAGGAAGAACGGGTCAGCCCCAGTGGCGGCAAAGGCCTGGCGTGCGGTGGCTTCCAGGTTTCCGCCCAGGATGAACGCGATGACGAAGGGCAGCGGTGACATATCGATGCGCCGCATCAGATATCCCAGGAACCCGAAGAACAGCGTGATCCAGATCGCGATCATCGAGGTTTCCTGCACATAGATCGCGGTCAGGGTCAGCAACAGGACGATGGGCAATAGCCGGGCTTTGGGGATGCGGGCCAGAACACCGACCTGGCGCATGAAAATCCCACCTATTGTCCAGTTTAGTGCATTGGCCACGAACATGGTGGTGAAAATGCCGAAGGCCATGACCATCTCTGGGTTCATCGAATTGTCGCCGATACCGCCGCCAAGTTGGAACACCGATGGGCCGGGGTTGAAACCGCCGATAGAATCCATGGCGAGGATCAGAAAGACCGCAGCCGCATTGCCCGGAATACCCAGAGACAAGACAGGAATAAGGTTTGCACCGGAAACCGAACTGTTTGCGGCCTCTGTCGCGGCAATCCCTTCTGGGGCGCCTTCGCCGAAATTCGGATCGTTGTCCGATTTTTCGGCAGCGTATCGGCGCTTGGCTGACGCATAGCCCAAGGTCGCCGCGAGCGTTGATCCAACACCAGGTAAGGCACCGATACAGGTGCCAATGACGGCTGATCGTCCGACGTAGGGCAACAACTGGCGAAGACTGAGCCTGCTTGCACCTGATTGGGCCTGGATCGGCGCTGCGGTTGAACTGTCGCCGCGATTGATGTCTTCCAGCGCCTTAAAGACCTCGCCAAGGATCAATACGCCAAGAATGGCTGCGGCAACCGGTATGCCTTCCGCCAAAGCCTGTTGGCCCATCGTAAGGCGCGGGTAAAAATCCTCTCCCGTCGCGATCATGGCTGCCAGCAGACCCAGCCCCATGGATATGAGCCCCTTGCCGACCGAGCTGCCAATCACCGACGCGATGAAGGCCAACGACAGGATCAGCAGCGCGGTCTTTTCGGGCAGATCGAGATAGCTTTCGACAATGATCGCCAGGAAAGGCGCGCAGACGACCAGAACGATGTCAGAGAATGTGTCACCCGATGCCGACGAAAAATGTGCCACCCGCAGCGCATGCCGCGCCTGGCCCTTTTGCGCCATCGGATAGCCATCCAACGTGGTCATATAGGCATCAGGCGTGCCCGGCGTGTTGAACAGGATCGCCGGTACCGCGCCACCAACGGTGGCCCCTTTCATGATGCCGATGAGGAACCCAAGCACCGGTAGAAGCGCGTCGTTCGAATAGCCAAAGATCGAAATCAGGATTGGCAGAGAAATGGCCATCGCCATCGGCCCCGCCAATCCGGGTGTCGCGCCAACGGTGATCCCCAATAAGAAGCCGGCCAACACCATCAGCAGAGTGATCGGCACGCCGAGCACCGGGTCGGATTGGAACACGGCCAAGATACCGGCAATGACGTGATCCCAAACGCCCATCAGACATCTCCGTTGGGCGGCAAGAGAAGATCATCAAAAGGAAGATCGTAAAGAAGCGCGATACCCAAAGCGGCTGCAAACCCAATTGCAAAGTCGAGTGGCGCGAACCGCCGGTTTGCCAGCCCTGTCAGCCCGCCAATCATCGCCGTGCCGCCCAGTAGAAACCCGATGTAGCTCCACGGTGCTGTGGCCCTAAGCGGGCGGTATCCACCCTCAACCCCGGTCAATGCGGCGGGCCCCGCATATCGCATCAGGATCATGGAAACGGCAAAAAGCCCGAGCAGGCTGATCATCCAAACCAGGTTCGGGCGGATTAGTCCGTTAGCCTGGGCAGGGCGCAACAAAACCAACAGGGCACCAATGGCGATAACGGTTCCGGCCACGCTCGGCCCAAGCGCATCGCCAATTTCCAGCTTGCGCCGTACCTTTTCGACAAGGCCTGTGCCTGTGTCCCATGGGACCCAAACCAGCACCAGCAGAAGCGCAAAGGCCAAAAAGAAAAGGGCCAGCCAAATGTCCGCAGAGGATCTGGGTTTCATTTTGGCTGGCCCGAACTGATTGGGGTCGCGTTACTGTGCAGCTTCCATTAATGCGCCAGCAGCTTCGAAGTCAGATTGCATAAGGGCGTCCAACTCGTCTCCTTGGATGGTTACGGCGCCCCCGAAGGCTTTGGTGATCATGCCAGATGCTTTGCCGGAACGCGTGGCATCGACGATGGCCGCTGTGATCGCATCGCGCGCCGCAGGGTCCAAGCCAGCAGGTGCCACAAACACAAAATAGCCATCCGCGCTGAAAGAAACGCCAAGATCCCCAAAGGTCGGGGCATCTGGCGTCTGCACTAATGGCTCCGACAAGGCAGACGCGAGATTGACAAGGTCGCCTGCTTCAACGCCCTTGCGCTGGATACCGGCCATAAAGCCAAGATCCATATCGCCGGCCTGCACGCCATCCATCACGGCCCGACCACCACGAACCTCAACGATGTTGAAGTCAACGCCATGGGCGTCGCCCAGCAGGAATGCGAGGTCCGACAGCTTGGGCGACATGGTGCCAAAGCGCAGCTCCCCTTCTTTTGCCGCCGCGATCATTTCTTCGAAAGAGGTCCAGCCTTTGTCGGCCTTCGCCACGACGGCCATCTGGAACCCGGCTGTCGTGGTCAGTCCTGTGAAATCCGCCGGGCCGATACCGGCACCCTTCGCAGCGGCTGCGTTGTAGCCCAAGGATTCCGTTACGACCATCGCGATAGCCGATCCATCCGCGGGCATATCCTTAAGAGCGACCAGTGCATTTACACCGCCCTTGCCGGTCACCTGTTCCGGGATCACTTCCCAACCTGTCGCGGCTTGGATGTCTTCGGCAATCAATCGCGCCTGCGTATCCGCTCCGCCCCCGGCTGCGAAAGCGATCATCATTTTGATCGGGCCTTCAGGCGCCCAGGCATGGCCATCCGCCAGGGAAGACGTGGCCGCAGCCACCGATAGGACCACCGCTGCCGCGGTCGCTTTCAAAAGATCTTTCACGTGAACTCCTCCCAAGTGCAGTACGGAGCAGGAATCCATAAACGAGTTGACCTGTCAAATTGCTTCAGGAACTTTAGCAAGATGGACAAGCACGATACTCCCGACTATGGCACTCCGTCGTCATTTGTTACGTTCCGTTTAGCTCGCCTACAGAGTAGCCTAAATGCGCAGGCAATCGCTATTTTGAAATCACAATCCGGATTGTCACTGGTCGAATGGCGGCTCATTCAAACCCTGCGAATGTTTAAAAGAGCATCCCTGACCGAAATAGCAACGCATGTTCAGATGGATAAAGGCCAGTTGAGTCGTAAGATAAAGACGATGGTGGCGAAAGACCTATTGCGTGTCGAGACGGATCAACAGGACCAACGGGTGCAGCATTTGCATCTGACCGAAGCTGCAGAAGCGATCAGCAAACAGATGATGCCAATAATGGAAGCCCGACAGAATAGGCTGTTGGCAGAGGTTTCGCCCCAAGATCTCAAGGTTTTCTATAACGTGATTGAAAAAATCGAAGCGGCGTCCAAAGTGAGGGATATCGAATGAGCCGCCCGAACTTCCTGATCATTATGTCGGACGAGCACCAGGCTCGCGCTTTGGGCTGCGCAGGTCATCCATTTGTGCAGACGCCGCATCTGGACGCGCTCGCGGCGCGAGGCACACGTTTCACGAATGCCTATACCCCCAGCCCGATCTGTGTTCCGGCGCGCGCCAGCTTTGCCACCGGACTATATCCGCATCAAACGCGGCTATGGGACAATGCAATGCCCTATGACGGGTCGATCCCGGGTTGGGGCCATGCATTGCAGGAGATAGGGGTCACGGTCGAAAGCATTGGCAAGCTCCACTACCGCGCAAAGGAAGACCCCGCCGGGTTTGATGTTGAACACATACCGATGATGGTTGCGGATGGGGTCGGCATGGTCTGGGCCAGCATCCGCAAGGAAGAGGAACGCATCCCGGCACCCAAGCGGATGCTGGGCGACTATATCGGGCCGGGCGACAGCAAATACACGGACTACGACCAGGCTGTTGTCGCGCGCACCAAGGACTGGCTGGCCGATCATGCGAATGATGACCAGCCCTGGTGTCTATATGTCGGACTGGTTGCGCCGCACTTTCCCCTAGTCGTGCCGCAGGACTATTTTGACCTTTATCCGGCCGCGCAACTGCTGCCTGCAAAACTGCATCCCGCAAAGGGCCACCCCCGCCATCCATGGGTCGAAAAGCAAAATGCCTTCATGGACAGTGAGGCGATGTTCA
>JBCBGY010000068.1:7589-20495 GCA_038526275.1 Pseudomonadota bacterium
TGTGAAACACCGGTCAGCTTGTTGGATCTTTCGGCGACAATCGCCCGCCACTTCGGCGCCGAGTTAGACGCGGCAGACGGCGTGACAGATCTGCCGTCGATCCTGAACCGGCCAACTGAACCAGAACGGATCGTTTTTTCGGAATACCACGCAGCGGGTGCCGTCTCAGGCGCATTCATGCTGCGCAAAGGACGGTGGAAGCTAATCCACTATGTTGGCTTCCCCGATGAGCTTTTCGATCTTGAGAATGATCCCGAAGAGCTAGAGTCCCGGGCGCACGATCCAGATTGCCGCGGCATTCTGCAGGACCTACTCGCTGAGCTTCGAAAGATTTGCGACCCGATCGCGACCGATGCACAAGCCTTCGAGGATCAAGCCGCGTTGATTGAACGCCACGGAGGTCGCGATGCTGCCTTGAAGCTTGGAGCACCCGGCGCCACGCCACCTCCGGCCACAGTGCCATGAAGCTGACAGTCCTGGGCAGTGGTTCGCCTGAAGCTTATGCCCGCCGCGCCTCCAGCGGTTACCTGATTGAGATTGGCGAGGATCGTATTCTATTCGACTGCGGTGGCGGTGTTTTCGACAATCTGCTCCGATCCGGGCGGCGGCCATCAGACATTACGCATATCGTCTTTTCCCATCTGCATTCCGATCACATGATGGACTACGCCCGTCTGGTTCACGCAGCTTGGGATGAAGGTGGCGGGCCTGTCCAGGTTTTCGGCCCGAAACCGATCAAAGCGATAACAGAAGGCTACTTTGGCGCAAAAGGTGTTCTGGCCCATGACTTGCGCGCACGCACCGAACTGCCCCAAAGTCAGGAGGTCTGGGTCGCGCGCGGCGGGACCTTGCCGCGCCCGTGGCCGAAACCGGACTTAACCGAGATTGAACCGGGCAGCGAGATTGCAGGCGACGGATGGAAAATTCGGTCCTGTCATGCTCCACATGCGCAGCCATTGCTCGACTGTATGGCGTTTGCCTTGTCCTGTGGCGGCAAGAAATTCGTCTATTCCGGCGATGCAGGTCTTTGTCCGGAGATCGAGACGCTTTCGGCGGATGCCGACCTTTTGCTGCATTGGTGCTACCGGCTGGACGAAGAGCGCGTAACGCCCACCATGGCGGCCACTACGCCAACGCCTGCGGAGATTGGTGCGATGGCAAAGCGCGCAGGCGTGCAGGCATTGGTTTTGACCCATTTCCGTAAACATATGGATGAGCCAGAGCGCTTTGACCACGCCGTCAGGTCAGCCACAACGGCTTTTGGCCGCCCTGTCACCATCGCCGAAGACCTGCAGCAGATCGAGATTTAGGTCTCAGGAAATGAACCACTGGATTGTTATCTTCGAGGACGCGCCTGAGATGTTGGCCGTGCGAGAAGACTGCTTTGCGGATCACGTCGCCTACCTGACCGCACAAACAGAGATCTTCGTCGACGGCACGTCATTGTCAGCCGAGGAAGGCGGGGCCCCGACGGGCGGTCTGTGGATCGTCAGGGCCACAAACCGAGACGACATCATCCAGTTGATCCAAGGGGATCCGATGTACCAGTCGGGCCACCGAACCTACCGAATTTTCGCCACCGGAAAGGTGCTGCGCGTCCCATGAGGGCCTCAGCTGTCGTGCAAGACAAGCGTGAAACCTTCATCGTCAGACGGCGGAACGAAGAATTTGGAGATTTGCCGGAACTGCTCTTCGGTTGCTGCGAATGCATGATCACCGCGGGCATTTCGTTCGCGCAACCGCGCCAAACAAACCTCATCGGGCGGTGACAGCACATGCAGCTGATGCGCCGCGCCAGTTTCATCCAGGATCGCGCGCATCCACGCGCGGGTTTCAACCGTGTTTGCAGGAAAGTCCAAGACAACCGTCAGGCCCGCCTCAAGAAGCTTTGCGACATGGGGCGCCATGACAGTGCGAAGCTTTGCAGCACATTGGACATAATCCTTCGGGCTGGTCATCTGATCAGCGAAAAGCGCCCCGAGCCAATCATCTTCGGCAATCAGAACCGTCCCCGGCGCCTCCGCCAGTTGGCCCGCCAAGGTCGATTTGCCCGCGGCGATCTTGCCGCAGAGCATATGAAGGGTCGGTTCAGACATCAGCTTTTACCTATCGGACGGCCGACGGGTCCGACAATGCATAATGGATCGCGTTTGGATACTGACCGACCGGCAAAGACTACCCTCGTCCAGCATCCTCGCTTTCTGCAAAGGCCGACCAGCCAAGTCTCTCAGTTAAGAATTTACCATCATAGCCATGTCAATCGCTCCCATGGCCTCGATGACTTTCGCAGCAATGTGGCGGGCGGTCAGGCCAGCCTTTTCGTACATTTCCGCCGGGCTGTCCTGGTCGATGAACTGATCGGGCAAGGTCATTGTGCGGATCCGCAGACCGCGATCCAGGGCCCCAGCCTCGGCCAGCATATGCAGGACTTGGGCGCCAAATCCCCCTGTGGCCCCGGTTTCCACGGTGACCAAAGCGCCGTGATGGCGGGCCAATTGGCGGATCAAAGCCTCATCCAGTGGCTTGGCAAAGCGCGCGTCCGCCACGGTGACGGAAAGCCCCCGGGCCTCCAGTAGCTCGCTGGCCGCCAGTACCTCTGACAGGTGCCCACCGAACGACAGGATGGCGGCACTGTCGCCTTCGCGCAAGACGCGCCCCCGACCGATGCTGAGCGGCACGCCGTGTTCCGGCAGTTCCACGCCAGCTCCGGCGCCGCGGGGATAACGGAAGGCAATTGGCCCATCATCATGACAAGCCGCCGTCGCCACCATATGCATCAGTTCCGCCTCGTCCCCGGCAGCCATCACGATCATACCCGGCAGGTTGGCCAGGTAGCCAATGTCGTAGGCGCCCGCATGGGTCGCACCATCCGCCCCGACCAAGCCAGCCCGGTCTATGGCGAAACGCACCGGCAGCCCTTGCAGCGCCACATCGTGAACCACCTGATCATAAGCGCGCTGCAGGAATGTGGAGTAAATCGCACAGAACGGCCTGAGGCCGGATGCGGCCATTCCAGCAGCGAAGGTCACGGCATGTTGCTCGGCGATGCCCACGTCAAACACCCGTTCCGGGAAACGGTCTTGCATGATGTTGATGCCGGTGCCTGAGGGCATTGCCGCTGTGATGCCGACAATCTTGGGGTCACTCTCGGCTTCCCGCGTCAGCGCCTTGCCGAAGACCGACGTGTAGGAAGGCGCATTGCCTTTGGATTTTTTCTGGGTCCCAGACACCACGTCGAACTTGGCAACGCCGTGATACTTGTCGGCGGAGTTCTCGGCGGGCGCATAGCCCTTGCCTTTGACCGTCAGCGCGTGGATCAGGATCGGCCCGTCGGCCCTGGCATGGGCCGCCCGCAATACGGCCAAGAGCTGGGTCATATCGTGGCCATCGACCGGCCCCACGTAACTGAAGCCCAGCTCTTCAAAAAGCGTCCCACCTGTCCCGGCTGTGCCTGTCACCAATTGCCTCGCACGACGTGCCCCGTCCCGGAAGGGGCCGGGCAGCGCGGCTTCGAACCCTTCGGCCATCTGCACAAAAGGCGTGTTGGCGTAGAGCCCTGACAGATAGGTCGACATCGCCCCGACCGGAGGCGCAATGCTCATCTCGTTGTCATTCAGGATCACGAACATCCGGCGGCGTTCATGGCCCGCATTGTTCAGCGCCTCGTAGGCCATGCCCGCGCTGATGGCACCGTCCCCAATCACGGCCACGGCGTCGCCTGTCGGCTGGCCCATATCGCGTGCCACGGTGAACCCCAGGGCCGCGCTGATCGATGTAGAACTGTGGGCGGCTCCGAACGGGTCATATTCGGACTCGCTGCGTTTGGTGAAACCACTCAGTCCACGACCCTGTCGCAGGGTCCGCATGCGGGACCGTCGCCCCGTCAGGATCTTGTGCGGATAACACTGGTGCCCGACATCCCAGATCACCTTGTCGCGCGGGGCGTCGAACACGGCATGCAGGGCAACAGTCAGTTCCACAACGCCCAGGGATGACCCCAAATGACCACCCGTTTCAGAGACCGCCGAGATCACCTCGGCGCGAACATCATCTGCAAGGCGCGCCAGTTCCGTGTCGGAGAACCGTTTCAAGTCCGTCGGGCAGGCAACGCGGTCGAGCATGGGGGTTTGGGGCCGTGGCATTGACGTTCCTCCTCATCAAAGGCGCCGCGCGGGGGGGACCGCACGGCGCAAGTTTCCTGTAGCCAACAGGAAGGGAACCGGGGTGGTAACCCCGACATCCTGACCCGGGGATCGGGTCTGGATTGTAACCGGGCGCATCAGGATCAGGCTTTCCTACGCGCCCGGATCAGGCATGCCGGCTGACCGGCGGGAGTGGTTCCAGCAAGAAGGAGTTTGGCGTGGGATCCGGCGCCTCCTTGCTCTCGGGTGGCAGAAGATAGGAAAAGGCGATCAGGCCGTAGATCAGCAACAGGACCGCTACGAAACCGGCCAGTGCGATCCCGGCACCTTGGGCCATCAGATATAAACCCTGAAACGCTAGCCGGTCTCGGCTGGTTGGAACATAATCCGAACCGAAGATGGGTTTTTCTTCACTCATGTCTCGGTGCTCCTTTGATCACTCGCCAACCGGCGCATAGCCATGGACTTGCGCCCAGGCATACCAGTCGTCGACCACGGTTCCGGTCAGCAGGATGCCGATGCCCCCGGTCAGGGTTGTCAGAACCGCAAACCACCAGGCCCAGCGGTGGATCCCTTCCATCGTGGCGTTAAAGCCCATGGTCCAGCGCCAGAACAAAGCCGCGCGTTCAGACGCGGTGCCCCGGTCGACAATCTGTTCCAGTTCCCGGTCGCCGCCAAAGCGGGCCACAGCCAGGATCGTCGCGCCGTGCATGGCGAACAGCAGCGTTGAGCCATAGAGGAACGCAATCGAAAGCGCGTGGAACGGATTGTAGAAGAGGTTGCCGTAGGTCAGCGAGAAGGTGTTGGTCCAGTCCAGATGACTGAATACACCGTAAGGCACGGCCTCCGACCAGCTCCCCATGAATAGTGGCCGGATCAGGCCAAGAACCAGGAACAGCCAGATCGCTGACGCGAAGGCGTAGCAGATATGCTTGCCCATGCCGAGTTGGTTGGCCAGGATCCAGGACCGCATCCACCACAGGATCACGCTGATCAGCAGGAAGAAGGAGGCAATCAGCCAGCCCAATCCCTCACCTAGCGGCGGGATACCCAGACCATATTCCGGCGCTGGCGGCTCCAGCGAGAAATAGAACAGATCCCGCATGAAGACGGCTGGGTTATAGCCCGCCTGATCCCAGAAGCTGATCCCGCAGATCACGAACCAGATCAAACCGCAGGCAATGGAGGCAACACCATAGCCGCCCAAATAGATCGGACCCAACTGCGCGTTCCCGATCCAGCCTGCCAGGTTGGAAAAGCCCGGCTTGCCCACCCGTTCATGCAGATCGACATCGCCTGCCATGCCAAATTCAGGCTCGCCGCGCACCTGCACCTGGGTGAAGATGTTCTGATACTCAACCATTGATGCCTCCTGCGATGTCGGCCCAGAAGGGCAGGAACACATACCAATCCCACCAGGCGATCCACTGATCGAACCAGATCGTGCCGGAAATCAGGATGCAGACGGCACTCCAGAACCCCGCATTCAGGGCCAATAGAAGGCCGAGGCGATGAATACCCAAGGTGCCCACGGAATAGCCGATGAAGTCCCGGAAATAGGTGTCTTCGTGATCCGGCGTCTTCATCTCGGTGCCCTTTTCAGGGTTCGCGGCAGACAGGATCAGACCACCATGAAGCGCCAGTGCCAAAGTGGTGGTGAAGAAGAAAGTGATCGCCACCATATGGGCCGGATTATAGTGGAAATTGCCGTACTGGTAGCCAACGTTACTGACCCAATCGAGATGGCTGAAAATCCCGTACGGAAAGCCGTGCCCCCAGGCGCCCATGAAGATCGGGCGAATGACAACCAGGGTGACATAGGCGAAGATGGCGACGCTAAAGGCGAAAGGCACGTGATAGCCCATGCCGAGCTTGTTGCAGATCTCCACTTCGCGCAGGGCCCAGCTGACGAATGCCCCGATCGCGCACATGGTGATGATCTGCCAAAGACCACCTTCCATCAACGGTGCAGCTCCTAGCCCATATTCCAGGGCCGGTGGATCAATAGAGATCAGCCAAGGATTCCAAACGCCCTCGGCGGCGGTACCCCAGAAAATCAGGATGGTGCCAAGGACCGCGAAGAAGAACGTGGTGACGCCGAAAAAGCCCACGTAAAACGGCCCGACCCAGAAATCGAACAGATCGCCGCCGATGAGCGTGCCCCCTGGCACGCGGTATTTTCGTTCGAAGCTGAGCAGTGCCATCTTCTTACTCCGTTTCAGGCGGCGCGGCGCGGAGGCCGGTGCCGTCGTTCAAGAATGCCAGATAGCTGCGGGCAAAAGCGGCGGCTTCCGCCCGCAGCGTATGTCAAGCAGGCGGGTTCAGCCGTCACCGGCAGCTGCACGGGCAGCGGCCTTGATTTCGAACCAGTTGTAGCCATCTGCACCAGTGCTCAGCAGGACGAGGTGAATCATCGCTGCCAGCAGGAACAGGAACACACCCTGAGCCACGAAAACGCGACGCGGGTCGAAGATCAGCCAGATCTTGTAGAATTGTGCCATTCTTCAGTGCTCCCTCAGAACCACGGACGCCAGATGAACGTCGCCAAATGAGCAACAACGGCGACGGCCGAGAACAGCCAAAGCCCGCTCATATAGACGGAGTGCAACTCTTGCGCCTGCTCGTCGGTAAGACCTGTGAAGGACAGGTCGGTATTGTCAGCCATTAACTTTCCTCCGGAACGCTATGCTGACGCCGCGTGCCCCGCGGCCGGGTGTCCGGGGGGAAACCCCGAACCATCCATCCCGCCGCACGGGGCAGGGTGAATTCTGCTATTGCCCAACTGGATCGTCAGGCGGCAAAGATCATGGGAGTGATAACCCGCGCCTGGCTCCAGGCCCGCGAAATGGGGTCCTTCTGCGGCAACCGAAACTGCCGCAAAGCGGTCAATGCCCAGGTCAGGATGGCCAATGGCAGTGTCGCCAGAAAGATCAGCACGAAGTAGGCATAAAACTCGC
The DNA here is from genome assembly GCA_038526275.1 of Pseudomonadota bacterium. GTDB lineage: Bacteria > Pseudomonadota > Alphaproteobacteria > Rhodobacterales > Rhodobacteraceae > 188UL27-1. Next base: position 14,689 of record JBCBGY010000068.1, read on the forward strand.
GCTTAAGAGGTGCCACCTTGCTGCGTTCCCGCGGCGGCATGATCATATTGGTCGTCTGATCGGTCATTTCGATCCTCCCCTTGATGTCATTGAACGGCAATTCCCTCCAACTGCCGTACGGTTTCGATTTGCACGCGCTCGGCCCCTGCGGCGAGCGCGGCGGTCTCGGCCGCATCCCGCAGGCTTTTTGCTGCAGAGATGCGGGTCAAAATCGGATGCTGGGCGACAATCTTGTCGAGCAAATCCTGGGCATCGTCGTCCCAGGGAAAGTCGCGACGCAGGTTGGTTGGCGTGGCATCGTGGGCGTCCATAACACTGCCCAAAGGCAGGATGTGAAACAGCGCATCAAAGAGCCCATTGCACACTTCCTGCAACAGATACGTTGCCCCGGCATATCCCATGAATGGCGTTCCCGTGGCCCGCCGGATAGCAGCGCCCGGGAAACTCGCTGGAATGAAAGCAGGCTGCGGACCATGACCGCCCTTCAGTTCCGCAAGGTACATCTTTTCGTTAATCGACCCCAGCACCACCAAGGGGCGCTTGGCGGCCATCATTTCGCGCACCGCATCATTGTCGGTCTTGCTGCCTGCCTTGCGGGGCACCGCAAAGGCGCACGGAAAGCCCAGATCTTCCTCCAGGAAGGAACGCACCCCCCGCGCATAAGTCTCATTGGCGACAATGGCGAACTCAGCGGTGGCAAAGAAATCCTGGGTAACAGATCGCCAAAGGTCCCAGACGGGCTTCAGGGTCGAATGCTTTTCCCGCTCGATGAATGGCTCAGGGTCAAGCCCTAGCATCTCGCCAAGCTTCCGCAGGAACAGCGTCGTGCTTTCAACTCCAATCGGCGCTTGCAGATAGGGTTTGCCCAGCGCCTCAGCCAAACCACGCCCAAACTCGCGATACATCACGATATTCGCGTCGGCATTCACGAGGTTGCGCATCTCGGCCAGGTGCGCCCCCATGGGCATCACCATATTGACCTCAGCTCCAATGCCTTCCACCAACCGCCGGATCTCGGCCAGATCACTTGGCATGTTGAAGGTGCCATACATCGGGCCCAGAATGTTCACCCGGGGCGGCGCGCCCTCGTCCCGCTTCTTCTCAGGTGGCATCCGGCCCTTGGTCATGCCGAATTCGGTGAAGATCCACGTCATCGCCCGATCTGCGGCTTCCCACTGATCCTCATCGATCGTCCGAGGCAAAAAGCGCTGAATGTTGGTCCCTTGGGGCGTCACCCCACCGCCAATCATCTCAGCGATGGACCCAGTCACCACCACGGCTGGCAAAGCCGGATCGAGCGTGCCCCAGGCCCGCTTCATAGCGCCCTCGGTCCCGTCCCGGCCCAACTCTTCCTCGCCCAGACCGGTCGTCACAATCGGCAGCTCATGGGGCGGCAAAGCATCGGTATAATGCAGAACAGACGTCACCGGCAGATTCTCACACCCGACCGGCCCATCGATCACCACCTGCAAGCCCTTCACGGCACAGAAAGCATAAACTGCTCCCCAATAGCCGCCCGCCCGATCGTGATCCTGCACCAACATCACGCCGCTCTTTCTTGTTGGCGAAAATACTTCACGGGGGTCCGGGGGTGTGAAACCCCCGGTCCGCAATATGCCATCTGCGCACCCATCAGATCATCTCGCGTGCCTTGGCGGCACGCGCCTGCTTGTCCAGCTTCTTCTGATGCTGGGCCCGGAAATCGGGGCGCAAGTTGGGATCACCTTCCCAAACGCCCGCCGTATCGCCCTCGCCCACATCCTCGAAAAAGGCGCGCATCTTGCCCATGCGGTCCTTGTTGCCCATGGCGGCGTTAATCACCTGCGCCAGAGCACCCGCACCTGCCGGTCCCATCAAAGGCCGGGCCGAAACCAAATTGGTGTAATAAAGCCCCGGAACGCCAAGCTCTTTGGCTTTCTGCACCACTGGCGTCGTGCCGATGGCCAGATCGGGCCGCACCGCTTCCATCGCGGCCAGATCGTCTTCGAGCGACGCGCGGTACTTGACCTTCACACCCCTGGCTTCCAACCATTCGCGGTCCCAGGTCGAATGCTCGGTCCGTGCGCAAGCTGTGCCCACATAAGGCACCTCTGCACCGCTTTCGATGAGCAAACGCGCTGCTAACAACTCACTCCCTTCATATCCAGAAACCGTCACCGTGCCTTGGATAGGGGCGGCGGCCAGAGCACCCTTTATGGCTGGGAGAACCGCGTTCTGGGCTTCAGCCACCGCCTTGCCCGGCAGACCGAAAGTCTCACCAAGCGAACTCAACCACTGCGCTGTGCCATCACAGCCAACGGGCGCCGATCCCACCACAGGCCGACCGGCAGCCGCAAATTCCCGCAATGCAGATGTATAAAACGGATGAATGGCCGCGACCGCCCCGCAATCGAGCGCAGAATAAAGCTCTCGCCATTCCCGGCACGGCACAACCGGCCCCACGGCCAGCCCCAAAGGCGCCAGCATCTGACCAATCACCATCGGGTCGGCAGGGAACATTTCGCCCAGCAAGGTCACGGTCGGGCGGTCGGAGGTGCCAGCAGCCGGCGCTTGAACCGGCCCAGCCTCGGCCTCGCGCCGCGCATAGGCCAACATGGCACCAGCCAAAACATCCTTGGCCTCAGCATGGGTCGGCACACCAAAGCCGGGCACATCGATCCCGACAATCCGAACGCCATTGATTTCGTCCGGCAGCAGCCGCAACGGCACTCCGCTTGCGGTCGGCACACAAAGGTTCGTGACGACTATGGCGTCATAGCGTTCGGGATCCGCCATGGCATGGACGCTTTCCCGGATATCCTCAAATAGCTTTCCGGTGACCAAAGTCTCGGAATTGAACGGCACATATCCCACTGACCGGCGCGCGCCGTAAAAGTGGCTGACAAAGGTTAATCCGTACACGCAGCAGGCCGAGCCCGACAGAACAGTGGCCACCCGCCGCATCCGCAGGCCAACACGCAAAGATCCAAAAGCCGGGCACATGGATTGCGGTTTGTCATGGGGGCCCGTTGGATAATCCGCCGCGAACTGATCCAGCATCTCGGATTGTCCAGCCTGACGGGCCGCGCGTTCCATTTGATCCGCGCCCGCGTGACAACCCGAAGCAGAGGCCAGGCCGAGTTCCGACAACTCAGCCACCATGATCCCGCCGCCGAACTTTCCGGGCTGACGATTCTAGCGCAGCATCATTCGTCGGTCTTCCCGAGGGCTCAACTTGAAGGTTGGCCGCGGACGGCTTGTTCGAGATCCTCATGAGCCGGGCTCCCCCGATCAGGGCCTTCCGTTGTGCTGCAGCGGCGGCCGCAGCCAGCTCTAAGCTCAATGCTTGCAAATGTTCGCTGCGCTGTCGCAGCTCTGCCGCTTTATCCAAAGCATCAGACGTCATCGTAAATCACCTCCAAGCTTGGTGCGGGTGCGCCATACTTGCCACGCATGTCAGCTTCAGTTGCTGGCTCCAACACGAAGTCCGCACCCGTCTCTTCGGCACTGAAAAGGCCAAGCAGCCCATCCTGGCTCAAAGGCTCCGGATGGCCCGGCTCCGCTTCTGCGACATTCGTGCCGAGCGTCGCGAACAGATCACCCCATGGCCCCGCCTTGGTTCCAACGATTTGATAATTGGCCGATTTCCGACGCAAATCCTCGTCCTGCGGGATCGCAGCCAGGATCGGAATGTTCACCGCATCGGCAAAGGCAGCGGCCTCGCCCGTTCCGTCATCCTTGTTGATGACCAGCCCGGCCACACCGACATTGCCGCCAAGCTTGCGGAAATACTGTACCGCAGAGCAGACATTGTTCGCCACATAAAGCGACTGCAGATCGTTTGATGCAACCAGGATCACCTTCTGCGCCATGTCCCGCGCAATGGGCAGGCCAAAGCCACCGCAGACCACGTCGCCCAGGAAGTCGAGCAGCACATAGTCAAAGTCCCAATCGTGGAAGCCCAGCTTCTCGAGCAGCTCAAATCCGTGGATGATGCCGCGCCCACCACAGCCGCGCCCCACTTCGGGGCCGCCAAGCTCCATGGCGAAGACACCACCGCGCTTGAAGCACACATCTCCGATCTTGACCTCTTCGCCCGCAAGCTTCTTCTGGGTCGAGGTCTCAATGATCGTCGGGCAAGCCTTCCCGCCGAATAGCAGGCTGGTCGTGTCGGATTTCGGATCACACCCGATCAGCAGGACCCGCTTGCCCTGCTCGGCCATCATGTGGCTGAGATTGGCCAGCGTGAACGACTTACCAATCCCACCCTTGCCATAAATCGCAATGACCTGGGTCTTTTTGGTCGGCTCACCTTGGGGCACTTCGAGGGTTGGCTCAGCCGCTTCCTCTCGCAGCCGGGCGTCGAACGATTTCAGATTGGGGACATCCAGGGTCATTCACCGCTCCAGTCGAGGATCATTTTCAGGCAATCGGTCGAGTCAAACGCTGTCGCATAGGCTGCGGGTGCCTCGGAAGCCGGGCGCCGGTGCGTGATCAGACCGGAAAAGGATAGTGCACCGCTGTCGATCAGGGCGCGAGTGGCTGCCAGATCATCCGGCGTCCATTCTGCCGAAATGCGGAACCGCGCCTCTTTCATAAAGGCAGGCGGAAAGGCAAAAGACAAAGGCTGTGTGTAGAACCCGGCCAGGACGATCTCGCCCCCGCGGGTAATGCGTCCGACAAGCGCATTCAGCAGATCTGACTGGCCTGACGCATCATAGATCGAATGGTAATCATTGCGGGGGTCATCTTCGGGATCGACCACCTGATAGCCCTGCGCACCTTCGCGCCGGTTGGGGTCGATTTCCCAAACAGTGGGGGCGGGATAACCCGCAGCAATTGTCAGCCGTGCGAGCAAGCGCCCGAGCACGCCGTGCCCCACCACCAGGTCAGGCACAGCCTTGTTCAAACCCGCCATCGCATGTCGCGCGGTCGCCGCCAGCGCCAAAAGAGCACCTTCTGGCCCCAGCTTCCGATCCACCCGGATCGCGCGGGAAGCGTCGGTCACCAGGTTACGCGCGGCACCACCAAACAGCGCCTTTACGCCATCGCCATAACAGTTGGCACCCGGAACAAAGACCCGTTCACCGGGGCGAAATCCGGTCGCTTTGGGCGCTTCGACCACTTCGCCCACGCTTTCATAGCCGGGCACCAGCGGATAGCCCATGCCCGGGAAAGGTGGCATCTCACCAGAGTAAAAGAGCTTTTCGGTCCCGGTAGAGATCCCCGAATGAGAGATTTGTACGATGATGTCCGATGGCTTGGGCTCGGCGAGTGCAAGGGACCCGATTGTCAGATCTCGTGGACCTTTCAGTATGACAGCGCTGGTTTCCAACCCTGTTTCCCCCTTGATGGCGACTCAGTTTTGCCTGGTGCCTTAGCTTTGATGACACCGGTCAGTGTACTTACCGCCCCTCATGTGTCAACTTTTTTAGACACATTAATGTCTAAATTCAATTACAGTCACCGCTCTGCTGTAATGACGGAAGTAACAAACGGTCTGTGAGTGGGAATATGATGGATGCTTTCAAACCCGGCCTGACCCAGTAGTTCGCCGATTTCTTGCGGGCTGCGCGCCCGGCCGGTCTGCATGGCCATGCAATAAAAGGCGAAATAGGTATCACCAGGCCGTTCTGGGCCGCTCGATCCGCGCATCGGCTCGGAAATCACGATCCGGCCCCCTGGCGGAAGTGCTTTATACACTGCAGCGAGCAGGCCCCGCACGGTATCGTCCGCGTGGTCGTAGAGAACGCGCACCAGGCTGATCATATCCGGCCCTTCTGGCAAAGGATCGCTCCGAAAACTGCCAGACCGAATGTCAACGCGAC
>JBCBGY010000069.1:0-2072 GCA_038526275.1 Pseudomonadota bacterium
CCCTGGCCTTCAATGCTGATCTCTTTGGACGGCGCAAAAACCTGCGGTGGCTCGATGCCCAATGTTTCTGCTGCGAATGTCTGAAGCTTCTTGCCGAAGACAATGGCGTACGACCCCCCTGCCCGCATGAATTCCATCTTTTGCGGGGTAAAGGATCCGGCCATATCCACCAGCTCGTCAGAGCCATCAGCGCTATATAGCTTCTTTTTCTTAGTGTTGATCGTGAGCACCGTGCCCGTCTCGACCGAGTAACGCTGCTCCAGCACCGGGTTGCCATCATTGTTCAGAATGGGCTTGCCGTCCTCGCCCAATTTCTTGACCCAGTTCTTCAGGTCCACGCCGATGCCACCGGTCACGCCCACAGTGGTCAGAAAAATAGGCGAGATCCCATTGGTCCCGGCAACGACGGGGGCGATGTTGACGAAGGGAACGTAGGGGCTTGCCTGCTGCCCTGTCCAAAGGGCCACGTTGTTGACGCCGGACATGCGGGACGATCCCACACCCATCGTGCCTTTTTCCGCGATCAACATGATGCGGGCTTCGGGATGTTTCAGCTTCAGGGCTTCGATCTCTTTTTGCGCATCTTCAGAGATCATGCACTTGCCGTGCAGTTCACGGTCAGCGCGGGAGTGCGCCTGGTTTCCGGGGCTCAAAAGGTCGGTCGAGATATCGCCTTCCGCCGCGATGTATGTGACAACTTTGACTTCTTCGTCGACATCAGGAAGTTTCGTGAAAAACTCCGCTTTGGCATAGCTGTCCAACAGATCAGCGGCGACAGCGTTGCCTGCCTCGAATGCCACTTTGATGCGATCAGTGTCGGCTTCGTATAGGAACACTTGGGTCTTCAGCACGTCGGCAGCCTGTCGGGCGACACTTTCATCTTCGGCCAAGGCCAGATCCAAAAGCACTTCGACGGAAGGACCGCCCTTCATGTGGCTCAGTAATTCTAATGCAAATTCCGGTGTAATTTCTTCTACTGCAGCTGTGCCCAGAACGATTTCCTTCAGGAACTGGGCTTTTTCTCCAGCCGCGCCTGTCGTGCCGGGCAAGGTGTTGTAGATGAAGAAATGGAGACTGTCTTCACGGTGGGCGCTTTCCGGATCTTTGATATGACCGATCACCTCACGGGTCAAAGCAGCATCATCAATTGGCTTGGGACCGAGCCCCTGCGCTTTGCGGTTCTCGATTTCGTCTAGGTACTCAGTGTAAAGGGTCATGGTCTTATCCAAATCTGACACGGGCGCTGTTTATTCGTATACTAAGGTATACAATTCTGTACTTCAAGCACGAGGGTTGCGGCATTTTGTGCGCAAAACCACATAGAACTCTTAAGTCGGCCATAAGATATGCTGGGGTGGCGTTCCCGACCTGACCGGACAGGCAGAGGGACCCACACCACGAGCGCTGACCTGCCTTCGATCGCTCGCGACCAAGATACCTACATCGACATCAATCCTCAATTTGACACAGAGCATCTATCAGGTCACGGTTCTCGTCCTGAGGGAGGAAAAGATGGCCGAAATTCTGTCAGACACGCAAATCACGAAGTATCGGGAAAACGGATATCTGACCCTCGACTCGCACCTGCCCGACCCGATTCTGTCAGACATCCGTGCCGAAATCGCGCGATTTGAATTGGAAGCAAAGAGTCTCACACAGTCCAACGAACGTCTCGACCTGGAGGACACGCATACACCTGACATGCCGAGACTTCGGCGCATCAAGCTGCCTCATCTGATCAGCAATGTTATGCGCGACCTTATGTATTCGGATCATATTCTCGCGCCAGCACGAGACCTCATTGGCCCAAACCTCCGATTGCACACCACCAAGTTAAATATGAAGTCGGCCGGATATGGAGCCGCTGTCGAGTGGCACCAGGATTATGCGTTTTATCCTCACACAAACGACGACATCCTCGCCATCGGCGTCGTCATCGACGACATGGAAAGTGAGAACGGTCCGCTGATGGTCTTTCCCGGAAGCCACAAGGGTCCGGTCTATGACCACCATCTTAATGGCGTATTTGCTGGTGGCTTCATTCCCGAAGATGTCGGACTCGACCCAACCGA
>JBCBGY010000069.1:2172-20457 GCA_038526275.1 Pseudomonadota bacterium
ATGGCGTATTTGCTGGTGGCTTCATTCCCGAAGATGTCGGACTCGACCCAACCGATGCGGTCGAACTCAAAGGAGCCGCAGGAACTTTGACCATTCACCATGGCCGGATCGTTCATGGTTCGGCGCTTAACACCAGCGGCCAAGCCCGGCGCATATTGTTCTACGAGTTGATGGCAGCCGACGCTTTTCCAATCATGGGGTCTATGACGAAATGGGACGGTATCGAAGATTACAATAGCCGGATGTTGTGCGGTGAACCAACGATCACGCCCCGCCTGAAAGACATCCCCATTCGCATTCCGCAACCGCAACCTGATGTCCCCATCTCGATCTACGAGATTCAAAAAGGGTTACAGTCCCGCTCCTTCGACACAATCGACAGAGATAGTTAGGGGCTACTCTCAATCTCGACTTGGAGAGTGCAACGCGTTTGGTTGCCCCACGGAGGCTCTGGCCTCTTTGCCGCGCAAGTGGCATGAGGCAGTAGAAAAAATCGGAGGGATGTGCTTTGTCGGCGCTCAGGCCAGATATCGACCCGGACGGGCTTCTAGAATTTTCGGTTGTCTTCACAGACCGGTCTCTGAATCATATGAGCGCCGCGTTTCAGAAGGTCATGCGCGACATTTCCAGCCAACTCCGGACGGTCTACAACGCCGATGCCGTAGCGGTCATTCCCGGTGGTGGGACCTACGCCATGGAGGCCGTCGCCCGCCAGTTCGCCGAGGGTGAGGATGTTATGGTCATCCGGAACGGCTATTTTTCGTACCGGTGGAGCCAGATCTTCGAGGCCTCAGGACTTCCGAACAAGGAAACCGTGGCTATGGCCCGCCGAGTGGGCAATTCTTCCACGTCCCCCTTCGCGCCAGCGCCGGTAGAGGAGGTTTTGGACAAGATCGCCACGGAAAAGCCGTCCGTGGTCTTTGCTCCGCATGTCGAAACCTCAGCTGGCCTGATCCTCCCGGACGATTACATCAGCAAGGTCACGGAAGCCGTGCATGCTGTTGGGGGCATCTTTGTCCTGGATTGTATCGCCTCGGGCTGCATATGGGCGGACATGAAGGCGCTCGGCGTCGATGTCTTGATTTCGGCTCCACAAAAAGGGTGGTCCGCATCTCCTTCGGCGGGGCTTGTCATGTTGTCCCAGCGCGGACTGGATCGCGCCAAGGCGCGGCAATCATCAAGCTTTGCGGTCGACCTCGGAAAATGGCTCGCCATTATGGAAGCTTATGAAAATGGGGGCCACGCCTATCACGCCACTATGCCCACTGATGCCTTGCGCAGTTTCCGCGATGCGATGTTTGAAACGGAAAGCCTCGGTTTTGAGGCAATGAAGGATGCGCAATGGGACCAGGGCCGAAAGATACGCGCCGCCCTTGCAGAAAAAGGATTCCGTTCGGTCGCGGCCGAGGGTTTCGAGGCCCCCGGCGTTGTTGTCGCCTTTACCGATGATCCTGAATTACAAATGGGCAAGCCATTCGCAGCCAACGGCCTGCAAATTGCCGCCGGTGTGCCATTGATGGTCGGAGAGGGCGAAGACTATCGCAGTTTCCGGATCGGGCTCTTTGGTCTGGACAAATTGCGCGACGTAGATGCCAGTGTCGCCCGTTTTCAAACGGCACTGAACGAGGTGGTGGCATAAGGGGCGACGACCTGTCGACCGCAGCGCAGGTCGTCGGAACTGAAATTGTCTATGCGATATGAAGTGCGATGGACGTTTCTGCGGCGTAGATCACCCCGACCTCTTCGACCTCGTGAAAGATCTCGTCATCAAGTGAAGCTTCTTCTTGCACACGTAGCAGGAGGTTGCCTTCATCTTGTTCGTCGAAGCGCAGGATCGCTACATCACTGTCGTTGATCGATTGCATGTCTGCCACGAAGTGAGCTGGCGCCTCCAGGCCCGTGTCGGTCCATTCAAAATCGGCGCCACCGTCGATGTAAGCGGCTGACAGGAGGCCCTGGCCTTCCTCGACAGCCATCCAGTGGATTGTTTCGCTGACATGGTATTGGTTGCTTGCTTCTTCTTCTTGCATGTTCACGCTGAAGCCTGACTCAGTGACATCGTCGATCCGCGTTGTCACAGCCTGGTTCCCATTCGCGCTTGCAACCTGAGCCGAGATGATTGGTGTACCGTCGAAGCCAGAAAGATCTACATCAACGACAGTGTCGCTTTGGGCCGTGGTACTGCCGAACGATACTTTGCGGCCATCTTCCAGCATATAGTCACCGGCAGTCGCAGCCATCCAGGACACTTCGACAGGGTAATGCGCGCCGTCCAGATATTGCCATTCGTCGATTTGGAACTCGAAGCCCGTCTCGGTCACGTTGCGGACGCGTGCCATGGCGGGATGGCCACCATTGGCACTGACCGGACCCATCACGACCACGGCATTCTCTATCGCTTCGTCAAAGCTGACCGAATGCCATTGGGTGGAGGAGGTCTGTTCGACGGTAAGTGTATCCAGATAGATGGCGGCATCTTGCACAACCGGAGTATCGACAGGTTCGGTGGGGGCAGAAACATCAATCCCCCCGTCGCGGGTAGCCAATACATCTCCGGTCCCGTTCGGGCCCGAGTAGATGGTTACGTCGAATAGGTGCAGTCCCTCACCAATTTCCGTCCCACCTTGAAAGTTACTTCCGACATTTCCAAAGAGCGCATAGGGGGTGACATTTTCGATTTTGCTGAACTGCCCGTTCATGCTCAATTCGACGCTGCCAACGTCAACATCATGGATGAATTCCAGATAGACACTCAGGTTGCGGCCCGCAAAAAGATCGCCAGACAGGTTCGGGGTATCGTCAACTTCGGCGACAATTTCGTCGGTATCGGTATCGACGATGTACATGCGGTACGCGTAGGGATCGTTTGGTAATTCGTCGGACGGTGCGTCCGGCTCTTCGCCAGCATCATCATCGTCGTCGCCCATGCCGGGATCGTAATCGGGGTAATCGTCGGGATCCATGTCATCGTCCGGATCCGTCTCATCATCCCCGGTATCGTCGACCGGGTCCGGGACCTCGCCATCGAACAGAACCTGGCCGCGCAATTCACCGTCCCCGAACGCATCGGTGTGAAGGTTGATATAAGTCCCGCCCGCCAGCAGCGCCTCTTCCTGTGCCGCGTTCAAGGAGATGGTCGCCGAGAATGTCCCGCTCAGCCCATCGGCGGATTCGATCTCCAGCCCCTGGATGACGCCACCAGTGGATCCGATATCGCCAAGATGAAGATGCATCATCGTTACGGGCGACGACAAATCGGAGAAGTAACCGGTGATCGTCACCTCGCCTGTCTGGGTGTCGAAGGTCAGGTCAAAGCTGCCTGTGGCTGCCGTGTTAGGAACGGGTGAGACGGATTGCGCCTCGGACAGGGCAATGCCTTCAACTTCTATGTACCTGTCCTCGTCATCGGGTTCTGGTTCGGGCTCAGGTTCCGGTTCTGGTTCGGGCTCTGCGTCGGCGACGGTTGTGTCTGCGGCGAACACTGTGTTCGCGACATTTCCCATGAGGATCGGCATGACGTTGAGATCGAAATCCGGGTCGTCCCCTTCCAGGGTCAGCGTAAAGTCCGTGTCGAGCGGATCCGCTTCGGTACCTGCCTGAAACAGACCGCCATTGATTACCAGAAGGTAGTCTGTCGCGAGATCAATCGTCAGATCAGCACCGTCCTCCACGATCAACTCACCGCCATTGACGATGATACCTTTGACCGTGATGCTTTCATCCAGAACCACAATCTCGCCGGGGCCAATGACCACAATGTCATCGACGCCGGGCGCCGTACCATCCCAGCTTGATCCTTCCGACCAGCGGGCCATCTCGGCGGTTACAACAGTGGTGTCTGAAGTTGACGCGTGACGCTCCAACTCGAACGTGTCGTTGTAGGAGTCCAGCGCTGCTTCGACGGGCTCAGGCGGTGTGATGTTCAATTCGCGGGCCGGCACGGCATTGATCGCGTTGATCAAAGCAGCCGACATTGCGGGATTGTTATCGGGCTGATTGACCTCTTCGATCCCACGTATCAACAGATTTGCGGTTGCATCATATTGTTCGAGCAGATCGTCGATGGGCCGGTCAGTGGGCGTGTCATCCGCCACCACGGCCCGTACAAACAGACTACCGCCTTGCACGAGGTATGCAGACGCGTCTGCCGTCAGCAGGGCATTCAGCGAGTTGACCTCTGTGGCGCCATCTACACCAGTTACGCTTGCAACATTGGGAATCTCATAGACAACGCTTTGACCGTCTAGCAGTTGCGTGGTGTTGATGCGGAAATTGCCGGACAGTTCTCCGCTATAGTCCAGCAGGTAGGCCACATCGCGTTCCATGCCGGCAGCATTTTTGAGATCAAAGTACCGATCCCGGAACGACGTGTAGCCCGTGACTTCAACCCCATCGGACCGCAGGATCCGCAGGGTTTCAGTATTGTCTGGTGTATAGAACAGCGTGACGCCAACGGTGGCTTCGCTGACCCAAAATCCAAGGCCCTCATCAAATGTTGCGCCGGGGGCGGCCGCCATGGCGGCATTGGTCCCCTCGTAGGTGAGAAAGGCACCGGGAATTCCTGTGACAGACCCATCAACATCCAGGAAGTCAGCCTGGCTACCGAGCGCTTCGCTGATAAGCGTTGTGATTGTCAGATCGTCGCCACTGTGCGTCACATTCTTTAGTGTATTCGCGCCAATCGTGGTCGAGTTGTTTGTGAAAATTGTGGTGTCCTCAAAATGCACACCATCATACTGAACGTTCGCCTGGGTGTAATTGTAGCTTCCAACCCGATTTTCTGCGAACAGCGTGTCTTGGAAATAGGTGCCGCCTTTTGCCAGGATTCCGCCGAAATTATTGTCCACAAACATCGAGTCTTCGATGATCGTATTGTGCGTGAACGTCCAGGCGCCATGGCGAATGTTATTGTAGGCTAGAAACCCATCAATCGTCGCGAAATCGCCTTGCTGCGTGCCGCCGTGATTGACGGCGAGCGTTTCCGGATCAATTGAACCCTCAATAGAAAGGCCAAAGTTCACGTTGCTATGGGCGACATTATTCTGGAAAATCAGGTCCGCCATGTCGCCTGCGTCGGTCATCCCGAGAGCCAGAGACGCCCCGTGGACTTGATTCGCCGGAAAGATCATGAAGCCGTTTTCGTCTGACCCGCCGGCGACATTGCCAATCAGGATCGTGCTGGGATTCTCGATCCAATAGCTCGCCACTTGGTTCTGGTCGGTGATGATCGGCAGCCCGGTCTCAGAAGCATGGGTGCCAAAAACCAGGTTCCCGATGATCTGCGTGCCCAATTCAGACCCGTCTTCCAGAAAGACACCGTGACCGACATGGTCAAAGATCACACTGTCTTCGAGACGGATGTTCGACGACCCATGTATCGTCGTTCCTTTTTGGTAACTATGGTGAACCGAAATGCCTTCGGCATACTGGCCTGCCGCATCGCCAAGAAGATGCCAGTGAACAGGGTATCGGCCCAGAATATCCTCTTGTCCCATCCGGAAAAATTCGACGCCCGACAGGTGCTGGGACGCACCTTCCATCACCATCGTATGGCCGCCAAAGCCGTCTTCGACGCTGTCTTCATCCCCCTGGATTGTGACATTCCGGCTCAGCAGTGCGACTTCGGCCCGTTCTTCGACGTTCCATTCACGATAATCGTCGCCCGTCTGACCATTGTTGTAATGGATGGTCTCGCCGCTTTTGGCAGTTTCAAGCGGGGCATCAACGGTGATGGTTTTGCCATCGTCCGAAATCGCGGTGATCGTGAATTCTTGGTCATGCGTCCGGTTCGAAGAGGTCGACGATACAGCGATCCGGTCACCAACTTCCCAGCCCGTTGACTCCTGTACCACAAGTTGGTTGCTGCCGGCGGCGGCGCTTTCAGCAAGATTGGTCCAGCTTTCTTTGGCCGCATCGGCACCATGTATCTCGATCCGGCTACCTTCGCCCATCGCCATCAGGAAGGCGTTGTTGTTCTCGATGACCATTTCTTCGTCCATGTCCCTCGGCCTTTTTTGGCGCTGCGTATTTCAAACCTATTTTTGGTTTACGCTTCGTTTAACGCTGGGCGGTATTTTTGCCGACGACAGAATGCCGGACAAACTGTTTCCGCAGGGCAAAGCCAGCGGCAAAAAACCGCCGAAAACAAAAGGCCTCATCGGCAGGTTTGCTTGGAAACTGGAAAATGGCGGCCATTCTGGAGATAAAAAATGGCCACCGCGCAACTCAGGCGATTAGACGCTGAATTGGATATCGCAATTAGGGTAAACTAACTGCGTGGTTTTGAGTTTTGAGATCAAGAAAATTGATCGAGTTTGCGAAAATTTCCGTCGTCTTATGTTGGGGTTCTTACTATGACGGACGTTTACCGACTCCCCTCGATTGAAAGTCTCACTGCGGCGAGGTCAACTCGCCACAACGACTAGGCGCTACGGCAGTTTGTGGACGGCGTTGGCGACTGACGCGCTATGCCTGTTTCTTTCGACGTAGCGCAACAATGGATCCCAAGCCAAATACCATCAGCGGCAGGGCGGCTGGCAAAGGCACGGCTGCGACGGTTGTGCGGAAGTTCAAATCATAGTCAGTATATGCCGACCCGTTCAGAAAGAGGCCGCCGGGCGCGTAAGTATCGCCACTACTACCTCTCAAGTCGCCGCCAGCACCGTTTCGCACACCGATTATGAAGGTGTCTCCTTTGCTGAGCGAGATGTCCGCAGACGAAACATCAATGGAACTATAACCACTCAGGCCGCTCACCGATGTAGAAAAATCATCCGCATCTGTTTGCCATCCGGAACCAAGGTTGACAAAAACGTCGATGCTTCCACCGCCAATTCCAAAATTTAGCTCGATCGTATCCAATATTCCCGAGACACCGGCGACCACTTCCTGCTGCCAATTCAAAGTGGTGTTGAACCCTACAAATGAGTTTGAATCATTTACCTGGTCAACGACGGTCGCAGCCGAGGAGATAGAAGCAGTTGCCAGCAAAAGCGCTCCAGCGGCGGCGCAGTTGAGAATGATGTTTCTTTTCACAGTTGGATCCCATCTTAGATGTCGAGCAGTTAGAGAGATCTTTATCTTTCGGCTTGCGGAAAATACGGCTCGCCCAAGGTCAATTCGGGTCAAATTAACGATACTTCAGATTTCAACGTCACATTCGTGTGACGTTTCCTCAACGCTTTTTGACCGTTCGGGGATCTGACCACCGCTTGGTTGACGAGCCCCGAATAAGTCCGAGGGACGTCTTCGCACATCTTGAACCGTTCGGATCGATAAATCGGCGGACACTTTCCGCCTTTTGCAGGGGCGCTTCTCGATTCATTACCGCTCAGAAAGGCGACATGTCGCCATTTGCTGTCAGTTTTTTGGACAAATCCTGTGCGCGCTTCACGGTGGATCACCATCGCCCATATGACAATCCAAATGGCATGCCATTCTCCCGGCACAACGCGCAACGCCATGGGGGGCCCAAAATGAAACGAAGAAATACCGACCTGACACGCCGTCGTCTTCTTAAAACGACCGGTATTACCGCTTTGGGAACATTGGCCGCTCCCGGACTATTGCGCGCCCAGAGTTCGGAATTGGTCATAGGTTGCGCTGGGTCCCACACAGCCTGGATGGAACAGATCGTCGTGCCACATATGAAAGAGGCGATTGGCGCCGACATAATATTCGAAGGCACCAAGTCGTCCGTAAACCTGGAAAAAATGTCATCCAACAAGGACGCACCGTATCTATCCGTGGTGCAGATGGATGACCCCGTCATGATCCAAGCCGTTGAGGCCGAGCTTCTAACGCCGATCACGCCTGACCCTGTACCTAACATGACCGACCTGCGGCCAGACGCGGTGCATTTGGACGGGATGTGGTGCAACTACGTCCAACCCTGGGCGGGTGTGGCCTACAACACGGATTTCAAAACAGATGGCGTGGGTTCGTGGACAGAGCTTTGGTCGGACGAAGCGAAGGGTATGCTGATCATACCGTCGCTACAAAACACCGAAGGCATGTGGACGCTCTTCATGTCGGCGATGCTGGGATCAGGCAAACCATTCGCTGAAGCCCAGTACGATGTCGACGCGGCCTTTGCCAAACTGGAGGAGCTGAAGCCAAACCTGCTGTCGGTTTACACCACAATGAGCCAGGCGTTTAACCTTCTGGAGCAAGGCGAGATCACCATGCTCGCCGGGAATTTCTCATCCTACACCCTCCCCCGCAAGGCGACGGGCGTACCAGTAGACCTCGCCGCGCCGTCCGAGGGGATTTTCGCGATGCCGTCAGGCATATGCCTGGTCAAAGGCGGCCCGAACCCCGAACTGGCTGAGGCCTACGTGAACGAAATGCTCGGACCCGATATGCAAGCGGCTATCGCTGACTTTGCCTCTTCCGTTCCAGCCAACACGACCGTGACAGCGGGCGCGATCATACCAGACGGCGTGCCGATCTATGCACCTGATTGGGCATTTGTCGCCGAGAACCGGCGCGAATGGATCGAACGTTTTGACAAGCTGATGGCGATCTAACCGATGGCGCAACCCGTTCGCCAAAATTCAGGCGAACGCACCCACCTCGACGTGATCGGCGTCGGCAAGGCGTTCAAGGGCACATCTGTCATGTCCGAACTGGACTTCCGCGTGGACCAGGGAGAGCTCGTTTCTCTTCTGGGACCGTCGGGCTGCGGAAAGACCACGTTATTACGGATCATCGCCGGGCTTACACCGGCGGACTCGGGAGACGTGGTACTTGACGGTCGGGCCATTACGGATGTGCCAGCCCATCGCCGGAACATCTCGGTGGTGTTTCAAAGCTATGCCCTGTTCCCACATCTCAGTGCCGCCGAAAATGTGGCGTTTGGACTGCGGGCCAGACGTGTGGCCAAGGCAGAGATTGGCCCCAAGGTTGCCGAAGCGCTCGCGCTTGTGCGTATGAGCGATCTGGCCGATCGGCCCGTCTCAGCACTGTCGGGCGGGCAGCAACAGCGCGTGGCCGTGGCCCGAGCGCTGATTGTGGATCCTGTGCTTTTGCTTCTGGACGAACCCTTTTCCGCATTGGACCGCAAGCTGCGCGAGACCATGCAGGTCGAGCTTAAATCGCTCCTGCGCGACAGGCAGATGACGGCGATTTTCGTCACCCACGATCAGGAAGAGGCAATGGGCGTCTCGGACAGGATCGCCGTCATGAACCAGGGCCGGATAGAGCAGTTCGAAACCCCATCTGCGCTCTACGCGGGTCCATCGACACCGTTTGTGATGGATTTTATCGGGCTTTCCTTACGACTGCATGGCCAAGTTACCCAGAGCAGCTCCGGGCAATCGCAAGTCGAAACAACCCATGGGCCGGTTTCCGTTCCGAAAGAATTGCAGACGGGCCGAAAGGTGGTGCTCGGCGTAAGGCCAGAACTCGTCACGCCAAAACCCGGAGAGAACACGCTTTCCGTAACCTTGGCTGACGCCATGGTCCTCGGCGCGAAAACACAGTTGCATGGTGTGAGTGAAGCGCCAAACCGATTGCTGTGCGAGTTGCCGGGCATCCATGATGGGCTATCGCGCGGCCAAGAGGTTACATTCGGTTGGAATGTGGCCGACACACTGGTCTATGAGGTCGCCACCTGATGGGCCGGGCCGAGCGGATAGGACTGCTTGCCCTGCCCGGCCTAAGTTTTCTGGCGCTGATCTATGCGCTGCCACTTGTTCTGCTCCTGCTCAAATCCTTTCAGATCGATGGGGCCTTTTCGGTTGCGGAATACGTGACCTTCTTCAGCGACCCATTCAACCTGACCGTACTATGGCGCACCCTTCGGGTCGCGCTGTTGACCACAGTGCTGGCCCTGCTGATCGCTTACCCGACGGCGATTGTCATGGCCCGGGTGAAGGGTTTTTGGCTTTCGGTCTTCTTAGTCGCGATGGTGTTACCGATGTCCGTGGGCGTCGTGGTCAAGGCCTTCGCCTGGTCGATCCTGTTCCGCACCCGTGGGGTTTTGAACGATTTTCTCATCTCGACCGGTTTGATCGATATGCCCATTCGGATGCTGTTCACCGAAACGGCGCTCATTATCGGCGCGGCGAATGTCTTTCTGCCATTCATGGTTCTGCCGATCTATGCCGTGCTTCGGCAAATGGATGCGCGGTTGCCGGAAGCTGCCGCCTCGCTCGGCGCGACGCCTGTCTTTCGGTTTACAAATGTTACTCTGCCACTGAGCCTGCCTGGTGTGATCGCGGGCTGTGCTTTCACGTTCTCGCTGGCCATTTCGATGTACGTGATCCCATCGCTGATCGTCGGGGAACGCCAGCAAACCCTTTCGATGCTAACCGCACGGTCCTTCCTTTTTCTACGGAACGAGGCCCTTGGCGCGACGATTTCTTCGATCCTGCTGATCATCGCGATTTCGGTCGTACTGGGCTCAAGCTGGCTCGCCTCTCGCCTTGGAGCGCGACGATGACAGGCACTGACAGACTGTTCCTCGCCATCAGTTGGGTTGTCGCCCTGGCTTGCATCATCTTCCTGATGCTCCCGATCGTGATCACGATTGCGGCCTCGTTCACCTCGTCGCCTGTATACGCGCTGCCCCCGCCGGAATGGTCGCTCCGCTGGTACACGTCACTCCAGCGACGCTCAGGATTGTGGGAAGCGGTGACGCTCTCGCTCAATCTCGCCATTGTCTCAACGGCGATCTCCCTCGTTCTCGGAACGTTGGCGGCCATCGCAATCACCCGGGGCAGTTTCCGCGGGCGGGAGGCCATCGCCACGTTCACAGTCTCTCCGTTGATGATGCCCGGTTTGGTGGTGGGCGTCGCGCTGTTGCAGTTCTTTCGGGAGATTGGCCTGCGAGACGCCTATTGGTCCCTTCTTCTCGGCCATATCGTAATCACCCTGCCCTTCGTGATGCGGACCCTTCTGGCATCCATGCAAGCTTTTGACTTCAGCCTGGTCGACGCGGCGCGCACCTTAGGCATGAACTACCCCCGCGCGATCGTGCAGGTTTTGGTGCCGACTCTCGCACCCGCCTACCTCACTGGTGGGCTGTTTGCGTTCCTGGCCTCCATGGACAATTACCCGATCTCGATTTTCCTGACCGATGCGCGCAACAAAACGCTGCCCATCAAGATGTTGCAGTATCTCGAAGAACAACCCGACCCGTCGCTTGCCGCCATCTCGTCTGGGCTGATCCTGATGGCGATCATCGTTCTGTTGATTGGCTCCCGCACGGTGGGGCTCAACCGGATGATCCAGGGATGAGCCGGGATCTGCGCGGATATTGGGGGGCCGAACCCGCCCCGTGCTGGCCGGGCGGCGCGCGGCTGGCAGTATCCTTCGTGGTGAATGTCGAAGAAGGCGCGGAGCTCTCAATCGCGGAAGGCGATGAACGCAACGAATACCGCTACGAGGCCGTCGAAGAGGTCATAGGCGCACCTGATCCCTGCATGGAAAGCCATTTTGGCTATGGGCCCAGGCAGGGCTACGCCCGGATCGTGGAGGCTTTCGACGCGCATAATGTGAAAGCCACATTCTCCACATGCGGACGCGCCGCTGCGCGGCTGCCTTGGCTGATGCAGGACGCCGTGGCCCGGGGCCACGAGATTTCTTGTCACGGCTGGCGCTGGGAAACCCACGCCGGAATGGAAGCTGACCGAGAAGCCGAAATCATCACCCGCACCCACGCCACTATTGCAGAGGTTACGGGGATCGCACCGGTTGGCTGGCATACGCGTTCCGCCACCTCGCCACAGACCCGGGACCTGCTCAAAGCCCACGGCGGCTTTCTCTATGACAGCAACGCCTATGATGACGACATCCCCTACATGGATGGCGGCCATGTCGTCCTGCCTTATGCCTTTGACACCAACGATATGCGCTTCGCCCCGGGTGGCGCTTTCGTACAGGCCAAGGACTTCTCGGACTATGTCATCGCAGGCTTTGACCGGCTTTATGCCGAAGGCGCGCGCGCCGCTCGGATGCTCTCCATCGGGCTGCACCTTAGGATCATTGGGCGACCGGCACGGATCGCCGGGCTGGAACAGGTTCTGACCCACATTGCACAGCATGACGATGTCTGGATCGCAACGCGACGTGAGATTGCCCAAGTTTGGTCCGCCGAAATGGGAAGTACGCCGTGACGCTGATGGATCTCTCCGCGCGCACCTTGGCCGAGCACATTCGGCGCGGCGATGCCTCACCGCAGGAAGCCGTGCAAGAGGCCACCGCTCGGGTTGAAGCCCGAAACCCGGCGATCAATGCGATTTGTCGTATGAATCCGCACGCGTTGGACGAAGCCGAAAGCGCAACATCGCGGCTGGCTGCCGGAGAGCATTTGCCGCTCGCGGGCGTCCCGGTTTTGATCAAAGACAACATTTGGGTAAAGGGCCTGCCCATCACTCAGGGCTCTCGCCTTTTCGCCGACCATATCGCTCCGGAAGATGCCAAAGCGGTAGAGCGGTTGCGCCAGGCGGGTGCCGTTATCCTCGGGATCTCCACCTGCTCAGAGTTTGCCTGCAAAGGCGCAACGTCGACGCCCCTTTACGGCATCACCCGGAACCCAATCGATCCCAGTCTGACGCCCGGCGGCTCATCGGGCGGTTCTGTCGCCGCAGTCGCAGCCGGGATTGTGCCACTGGCCCTAGGCACGGATGCAGGCGGATCATCTCGCCGCCCTCCGGCCCACACTGGCCTTTGCGGTCTGAAACCCACGCAGGACCTCATCCCCTACGGTCCGGGCTTCGCTGAGCCGGTCTGGGGCATCTCTGTCATTTGTCCAATCGCGCGCACGATGGGCGATATTGCCCTTGCCATGGAGGCACTGGCGGGGCTTGCACCGCAAGACTCGCCGATCTCGCCAAGCATCGCGGTGTCGGCAGATTTCGGCACGGGGCAACGGCTCGACCCAGATGTCGCCCGGAATTTCGCTCTTGTGACCGATGCCCTGCGCCAAAATGGCTTTGACATCAAAGAGGCAAAGATCGCCTGGCCAGACGGGCTCAAGGGCCATGATATCCAACCCCTGCAATATGCCGGGCTTGCACATCTGTTTGGCAGCACCTGGCGGGAGAACCTTCAGCTATTTGATCCTGCACTCGCACAGCAAATCGAAAAGGGTTTGGCTCTAACCGGCGTCGAGGTGGCCGCGGCGCATCAGGCGTCCAACGCCATGCGGCACACGGTTCGTGATGCGTTGGACCAATACGGATTCATTGCCACACCGACGACACCATGCGCTGCATGGTCTGCCGAACAGAATGCGCCATCCGTGATCGGTGGCCAGCCCGCGCAACCGCGCGACCACGCGGCGTTCACACCGCAGATCAACCATGCCGGCGTTCCGGCTGTTTCGATCCCGTGCGGCACCAATGGGCGCGGCCTGCCGCTCGGATTGCAGGTGATCGCTCCGGCTGGCGCGGATGCCGATCTGATCGCTTTGGCCCAAAAGCTTGAGCCGATCCTGAAGGAGATCCCCTGATGCGCCTGCTTTTGCTCAATCCGAACACGACCGAGGCAATGACGGAGCAGATGTTTGAGGTCGCCCTTGCCACTTCTGGCCCGGATGTCGAGATCATTCCGGCAACAGTCACGCGCGGCGTGCCATACATCGCGTCCCGAGCCGAAGCGCAGATTGCAGGTGCAGAAGTGCTCGACGTTTTGGCGCGCGAAGCGGATGGCATTGATGCTGCCATCATCGCCGCCTTTGGTGATCCCGGCGTCATTGCGGCCCGCGAGCTCTTCGACTTTCCCGTCATCGGCGTGGCAGAAGCCGCGGTTATGTCTGCCGCGCTGTTGGGTGAGCGGTTCGGAGTTGTGACCTTCTCTCCCTTGATGGCGCGGTGGTACACGGCCTGCGTTCAGCAAACCGGTCTTGCCAATCGATTTACCGGTGTCCGATGCCCCGACACGCCGCCGGACAATGTTGGCACCGTCGCCACCGCATTGCGCTCAGACCTGATCGCGCTGACGGAACTAGCCGCCAAGCAGGACTGTGCCGATGTTGTCATCTTGGGCGGAGCCCCGTTGGCAGGGTTGGCGGCCAAGCTCGCAACAGATGCGCCTTGCCTTCTTGTCGACCCTGTTGCGGCGGCAGTTGTGCAGGCCACGGGGCTCGTTCGCCTCGCACCGTCCTACGCGAACCGTTCGTCACTGCCTGCCGCGAAAACGTCAACGGGTCTTGGGCCTGCTTTGGCCGCCGTCCTTTCGGAAGACCGGCGATGAAGAGCGCCTCGACAGCTTTGAACAGGGGCGACGCCTCAGGGTGTGAAACGCGCGCAAGCTTCCCGCAGCGGATGGATCAGCGGAACGGGCACTGCCTTTTGGATGCGCTGAGCCGCCTCTGCAAGGGGTCCACCTCCAACAATGACAGAGCTGCTGCCTGCACGGGCCGCACGGCCCGTCGCCTTTATCAGTGCGGCATCCAGAGCGGCTGGATCAGCCGCCAGCGCCATGGGGTCGCCGTCGGCAAAGAAGCATCCCAGATATCCGCTCCGCGCGCCCATCAACCGGTTGATGGGCTCTTGCAGTCGCGGGGTGGTCGTGACGACGGAAAAGGGCCCACATCGGCTCGCCGCCTCCGCTGCCGTAGCGCCAATGCCGACCACTGGCACATCAAGGCGCGCCGACAGCTCTGCAACGCCCGGATCGCCGAATGCAGCAACGATCACACCTGCCGCCTCGGGCAGTTCGGCCACAGCCAATTGTGCCGCGGCTTTCGCCAAAGCCTGCGGCTCTGTGATCATCGGCGGTGCCTGTACGTTGGTCCATCCAACAATGGCCGGTACGTGGGGCCGCGCGATGCGAACCATCATCGCCGTCGTGGCCGCAGACCCATTCGGGTTGATCAAAAGCACGGGTTTCATCTGTCGGGATATCAACCATGACGACCAAATTGGCCAGCACGCGGTTGGGTATGCTGACGCCCTCGTCAAACACAGTGTTGGAGCCGCTCACCGCCGCGATGCTTGCAGACCTGCCGGACGTCAGCGCGCATTTCGGTCGATTTCGCGTGCTGAAGATAACAATGCAAGATGATGCGCTTGGGCAGTTCACCAATGCGCCGATGTTGGCCGCCGCAGAACTGCTGGCGGATGCGCAGGTCCATTCGATCTGTTGGAATGGTACATCCTCCGGCTGGCTCGGTTTCGACAGTGACCGCGCTTTGCTGGGCGAAATCGAGGCCGCGACAGGTGTCCCTACCTGCTCATCGGTTCTTGCGATGAATGAGCTTTTGCAGCGCCTCACCGCAAGAAGAGTCGCGTTTGTCACGCCCTACCTTCCCGAAATTCAAAATCGCATCGTCGCAAACTACCGCAATGCGGGTTTTGAGGTTGTGGCAGAGAAACACCTCTGCGACCCGGGAAATTTCTCCTTCGCCGAATACGACACCGCGGCGATCCTGGAAATGTGCCGCGCTGTTGCTGTCGAACAGCCCGATGCGATCGCGATTTATTGCACCAATTTCCGCGGCGCTGGCCTTGCCGAAACGGTCGAACAGGAAACCGGCATACCGGTTCTCGACAGCGTCTCTACGGCCCTTTGGAAATCGATGCTTGTTGCAGGCGATGATCCCAAACGGATCAAAGGTTGGGGGCAACTCTTTGACCTCTGAACGGGACCTCATCGGCTATGGCGACACGCCACCTTCGATCATCTGGCCCAATGGAGCCCGGGTGGCTGTCTCCGTTGTTTTGAATTTCGAAGAAGGTGCCGAACGCCAAGTGGGCGATGGGGACGCAACCTCCGAGCGCATCGGCGAGGTTATCAGCGTTGTCCCTGAGGGTCTGCGCGACCAGGGCCAGGAGCAGATATTTTCCTACGGCACCCGCGCCGGCATCTGGCGTTTTCTACATGCTTTTGAAGCGACGCAGACCCCTGCAACGGTCTATATGTGCGGTCGCGCGGTTGCGCGGGCGCCTGCTCTGGCCAAAGCGATCGTGTCGAAAGGGCACGAACCTGCCTGCCATGGATGGCTGTGGCGCCCCCATGCGGAATATCCGGATGCAGAGGCGGAACGCGAAGACCTTCTTCGCGCGGGCGCGGCGATTGAGGCCGCAACCGGAGAACGGGCACGGGGTTTCTTCTGTCGAGGATCAGAAAGCCCCTGGACCCGCACTTTGCTGGCGGAACTGGGCTATGCCTATACGTCCAACGCATTCGACGACGACCTGCCCTACCAAGACGCCACTGGTCTGACCGTCCTGCCCTATAACCTTGATTGCAACGATATGAAGTTCTTCCATCCCAATGGCTTTGCCCGGGCCGCTGAGATGGTGGAGTACGTCACCGACGCCCTTGATCAGCTATTGGAAGAGGCCGCACGGGGGCGTTCCTCTACGCTAAGTATCGGATTTCATCTGCGCATCACCGGCCGGCCCGCGCGATTCCGAGCGGTCACGCAGATCCTCAACCATTTGGCCAGCCTGGAGGGTCAAATCTGGCGCGCCCGCCGCATCGACATTGTCCAACACTACCTGACGAACCGTCCGAAAACCTAAGGAGATAACATGCGATCTACAATCATTGCCGCCTTGGCCGTTTCCGCGTTGCCTGCTTTTGCAGAAACCGAAATCCGCGCAACGGGTCTGGTTTCCACGCACAAATTTCATACCGCGCTGGAACAGGAATTCTACGCCACGCTTTCAGAAAAGACCGGGATCGACTTGGCGATCAATTTCAATCCGCTCGATGTGGTTGGCGTGGACATGCAAGATACGCTTCGCATGGTCCGAACAGGTGCCTTCGACATTGTGCAAAGCACTGTCGGCGCAGCCGCACGCGATGATGCCTTTCTGGAAGGCATTGACCTGATCGGTGTCTCAACATCCATGGAACAGCTCAAAGAGGTGGTCGACGCCTTTATGCCAGAGCTGGAAAAGCGGGTTGCTGAGAAGTTCAATGCCAAACCACTCGCCGTGTGGCCGTATGGACCGCAAGTCTTTTACTGCAACGCCGAGATCGCAGGGCTAGATGACTTTGAAGGCCTAAAGGTCAGGTCTTACACGTCATCTATGTCGACCCTGATCGAGGCCCTGGGGGCCACTCCCGTCACGATGAGCTTCAAGGAAGTCTATCCGGCGCTGCAGCGCGGTGTCGTCGATTGCGCCATTACGTCACCAACGTCTGGCAATACCGGAAACTGGCCAGAGGTTACGACGCATTTCTTGCCGCTTGGCATTTCGTGGTCCGTGAACGCGCACTTTGTCAATTTGGACACCTGGAACAGTTTTTCCGACGAAGAAAAGGCCAAGCTAGAGACAGAGTTTGCGGCATTTGAAGGCGCATTCTGGGACCTAGCCGAGCAAAACAACGGCTGGGCGATCGCATGCAACACCGGCGGCGATGGATGCGATAACTATACGCCTTTTGACATGGTCCTGGTCGAACCCACGACCGATGATCAGGCAAAGGTCACAGCCGCCACAATGGACAAGGTGTTGCCCGGCTGGGCCGAAAGCTGCGACGCGGTTTTTGCCGACTGCACGACAATTTGGAATGCCACGGTTGGGTCAGTTCGCGGCATCGAACTGCAGTAACATTTGGCGCGTCCATTCCTTGGGCGCGCTCTTTTTCGGGAGAGCCCAATGCGCTGGATCGGTATTTTGGGAGGCTATGCCTGCCTGGGTCTTTCGTTCCTGATTGTCGTTGAGATCTTGTCCCGAAAGATCCTGAATGTCTCGCTTCAGGGGGTGGATGAGATCGGAGGCTATGTGGTCGCGATCACAGGGACATTCGGGATGGCTCTGGCAGCCGTGGAGCGTGCGCATACCCGCATCGATATCCTATTGCGCCGACTGCCAGGGCGGATACAGGCCAGTTTGAATCTGTTGGCTTATGTCGCTCTCGGTCTCGGCGCGGCGTTTATGGCCTATATGGGTTGGCGCACGCTGTCAGACAGTCTGGCCTTCAACTCGGTCTCATCAAGTCCGTTACAGGTTCCGCTTTGGATCCCTCAATCCTTGTGGTTAGCTGGCCTGACCATGTTCGGTCTGGCGGCTCTTTGGATGGCACTTCGCGGGCTTATGGCTTTGACCCGAGGGCTGGATGCCGCCGACCGGGTTTTGTCCCCACCCACGGTTGCAGAAGAAATTGACGAGGCCCGCAAATGATTGACATGGGTGGGGCTGCCATTGGCTTTTGCATCATGCTGGGGCTGATGTTTGTCGGCCTGCATGTGGGGATCGCTATGCTCGCCGTCGGGGTTTTGGGGGCCTTGGTCTATTTCGGCCCCCCGGTTCTTTTGTCTTTCGGAACCAATCTCTGGTCCGTCATGAATGACTTCTTGCTGACCACGATCCCGCTTTTCGT
>JBCBGY010000070.1:0-7319 GCA_038526275.1 Pseudomonadota bacterium
GCTAAAAAGAAATCTGGTGGGCGTTCGCTCCTGTTTATTGTGTTCCTCGCGTTACTCGTGGTGGCGGGGGGCTGGTGGGGCGCAACCCAGCGCCCGGAATGGATCCCGCAAGAGGTGCTAAGCGCGATTGACTTGGGCACATCGGGAACGGTTTCCGCCGCTTTGCCTAACGACGAAGCACCCGAGGACACTGAGCCGGCAGTCGCAGACAGCGCGCCCAAAGCGCCGGAAGCGCCCGAGTTTGCGGCCCCATCATTTGATGTTGTCCGGGTAGATGCAGCTGGCAGCGCCCTGATTGCCGGTCGCGCCCCTCCCGAATTTGACGTGGCTGTGGAAATTGATGGCACCGAAGTCCTGCGCATCCCGACGGATGCGAACGGTTCTTTTGCCGCTGTCTTCGACTTGGAACGCCTCGACGTGGCACAGATTGTTGAACTGGTGGCCTATGGAGACCCCGGCCAAGAAGTCCGCTCGATCGATACCATCATTCTGGCCCCTCAATCTGCTGCAAGGGATACGATCGATGGACAATCGGTCGCGGCAGATGGTCTCGCGCCGCAGTCCGTCTCGGACAGCCTCGCCTCTCAGTCGGGCAGTGTCGCCCCGGACCAGGCCGAAACTGAGGATATAGCCGCCCTTGCCGAACCCACCGCAGTCGATATGTCGTCTGATCCCGAAGATGTCGGTAAGCGGGTGGCCACGGATGCTGCTGCTCCAGCTTTGGATCCGCCCCAGGCGAGTTCGACCCCTGCCGCACCGGTGGCAGAGCTGGCACCTGCTGACAACGAAGAACTCGGCCAACCCAATACGGAAAGCGCCCCTGCTATTCTGTTGGCCAGCCGAGACGGAATCGAAGTGCTGCAACCTGCGGGGGACAGCGCGCAGGTACCCATCAGCACCCCCGCCGTCGTTTTGGACAGTATCAGCTATAGCGCGACAGGGGCCATCATGTTGTCCGGTCGCGGACCGGTCCGGGGCGACAGTGCGGAGACCGTCAGGATTTATCTGAACAACCGCCAGATCGCGGATACGCCCGTAGAGGCGGATGGCCGGTTTCAGGTGGAATTGGCCGAGATAGGCATCGGTGTTTACACAATGCGGCTGGACAGGCTGGATGCAGAGGGCACGGTGATCTCTCGGTTTGAAACCCCGTTCAAGCGGGAAGATCCCGCAACCCTCGCCCGCTTCTCCGACGATGTGGCGATCCGCCCTGGCGTCCGAGGCATTGCCGCGTCAGCCATCACCGTTCAACCCGGCGTCACTCTTTGGAGCATCGCGTCAGACCGCTACGGCGACGGCTTCGCCTATGTGAAAGTATTCGAGGCGAACCAGGATCAAATTCGCAATCCCGATCTGATCTATCCCGGTCAGGTGTTCGCCCTGCCCGATTAACCACGCTGCTGTGATGCTTAAAGTTCGTCGCCGCACTCATTATCAGAAATCGCATAGGTGGTCAGGGCATAGCGGCCAAAAACCCCACCCGAAATCACTCGAACGGCGATAAATTCCGGCATTTCCAATTCCGTTTTGGATGTAACGAACGGAATAACGGACGGCGCGTAGTGATCGCAGAGCACTGACATGAGTTCGGGCAAGCCGGGCATGTCGAACAGACCTTCTGGCATCGGGTCCGGCTTGATGCGCATTTCGATGCCTGTTCCGTGTGTTGAGTGCTTCAGTACGCCGGTGTCGACAAGTTCCCAACGAACGTCCTCCGCGATTGCGGGTAAGGCAGCGAAAAACAACAGGACAGCAGAGCATTTCAAGAATTGTTGTGACAACATCAAAGCACCGCCTTTTCGGGATAGTGATCGTCGAACGGCATGCGAAGCACACGGCTACTCGTTCAGTCTTCATCATCTATCGTCACTCGATGAGCTCGAACAGTGTTTACGAGGCGTCACCACGTCTCCATCCCGCAAATTGCGTAAACTGCGAGCCCCCTTGACCCAAGGAAAACGAGATGGCAGAGGATCCGCATGCGCAGACCGACCATCATGATCGTGTGGTATTTTACCGTTCCTCATTAGGCGCGGTCTGGACATTTATGGAAACCTGACCGCCGCAGAGGCGGTACCAGGCCTGTCTCTGTGGCACCAAACGGAGACGCAGCAATGACCAAACTCGCGCCGTTGGAACGGGCCGAAGCCCGACATTTGAAAATTCGCCCCGCAAAATCCGATGATCACTTGGCGCTTTACGCCATGATCCATGCCTTGGCTGCGCACCACGGCGACGAAGCAACCGTGAACCAAAGAGAACTTGCAACTTTACTCACCGCGCCCAACCCACCGCTGAACATCCTGATTGCAACTCTGTCGGGAACACCCGTGGGCTATGCTGCCCTGCGCCTTTTCGTAAAGCTCCATCTTGGCGCGCGTATCCTCGATATCGACCATTTGTTCGTCGCAGCACCGTTCCGCCGCCAGGGGATCGGGCGGGCGTTGATTGCCGCCGCAGAGGAACAAGCCCGCGAACGCGGGTGCCAGTCGCTGACCATCGGCACAGACCCAGCCAATGTCGCTGCACAAGCTGCCTACCGCGCCATAGGTTTCGACGAACGCCCCCTGCCCGGCCCCCGATTTCGCAAATGTCTGGATTAGGGCGTCTAACGAAATGCCTGAATCATCAAGTATCAGATAACGCCTTGAAATCTTTGATTTCAGGCAGCGTTGGCTGATGCAGATTCTTCGCATGACGCCCTAAGCGAGGCAAAGCCATCTGTCTGGGGCAAATACGGCCCTTATCGATCCACTGGCCATTCCGAACCGCCCCGCGTAGCAATGGGGCGGAACGGGAGCCACCATGTCAGACACACAGATCACGGCAGAAGAACGCAAACGGGGTCGAAGAGTCCTGTCCGCCGTAATCCCCTACCTTTGGCCGCCCGGCGAATGGGACCTCCGCGCCCGGGTGGTGGCAGCGATGGTGGCCCTGGTTCTGGCGAAACTGATCGCGGTCGCAACGCCGTTTTTCTACAAAGGCGCGGTGGACAGTCTGGCTGGCGATGCCACAGAGGACGCCGCCTGGATGCTGGCGTTGGGCGCCGTTGGCCTGACCGTCGCCTATGGCATGGTCCGGCTGCTTAACATCGGCTTTCAACAGCTGCGGGATGTGATCTTCGCCCGCGTCGGCCAAACGGCCCTGCGCAGGCTCGCCCTGCGGACCTTCCGCCATATCCATGCGCTTTCGCTACGCTATCATATCAGCCGCAAGACCGGCGCGCTCAGCCGCATCATGGAACGTGGCGTCAAAGGCGTGGCCTTCCTGCTCCGGTTCCTGTTGTTCTCTATCGGCCCGCTCCTGCTGGAACTGGCCCTGATCGCCGCCGTGCTGGTCACCCTCTTCGACTGGCGCTATCTGGCCGTGCTGGTCGTGACCATGGCGCTTTACATCTGGTTCACCTTCGCGATCACCGAATGGCGCGTGAAAATCCGCCGCGAGATGAACGAACAAGATAACGAAGCGAACCAACGCGCGATCGACAGTTTGCTCAACTTCGAGACGGTCAAATATTTCGGCGCGGAACGGCGCGAAGCCGATCGCTACGATACCGCCATGGCGGGCTATGAAGTCGCGGCGCTTAAGACTGCCTATTCCCTTGGCCTGATCAATATAGGCCAGGCGATCATCATAAATGCAGGGCTGGTCGCGGTGATGGTGATGGCCGCGCAAGGCGTGATGGCAGGCACCTTGACTGTGGGCGACTTCGTCATGGTCAACGCCTATATGATCCAGATCATCATGCCGCTGAATTTCCTGGGCACGGTCTACCGCGAAATCCGCCAGGCCCTTGTTGATATGGGCGAGATGTTTGAGCTGCTCGACCAACCCTCCGAAGTGGTCGACAAGCCGGACGCGAGCGCCCTGCATGTCACCAAAGGCGAGGTCACGTTCGAAGATGTGCGCTTCGCCTATGACCCGGAGCGCCCGATCCTGAAAGGCGTCAGTCTGCATGTGGCGGCGGGCGAAACCCTGGCAATCGTTGGGCCAACCGGTTCCGGCAAATCCACTATCGGTCGTCTGCTCTTCCGGTTCTATGACGTGGCGGGCGGCGCGCTAAGGATTGATGGCCAAGATGTGCGAAACGTGACGCAAGAAAGCCTGCACGACACGATTGGGGTCGTGCCGCAGGATACGGTGCTCTTTAACGACACGATTTACTACAACATTGCCTATGGTCGTCCCGATGCCACGCGCGCCGAGATCGAACAGGCCGCCCGCGATGCCGAGATCCACGACTTCATCACCGGACTGCCCAAGGGCTACGACACCCAGGTCGGCGAACGTGGCCTCAAATTGTCAGGTGGCGAGAAGCAGCGGGTGGGCATCGCCCGCACCATGCTGAAGGACCCACCCATCCTGCTGCTGGACGAAGCGACCAGCGCGCTCGACACCGAAACCGAGCGCGACATTCAAGCCGCCCTCGCCCGCATGGGCGAAGGCCGCACCGTGATCACCATCGCCCACCGCCTCTCCACCATTGCCGACGCAGACCGCATCATCGTCCTGCAAGACGGTGAGGTCGTCGAAGAAGGCCCCCACGCCGACCTTCTGGCCAAGGACGGCCGCTATGCCAGCCTCTGGCACTACCAATCCGCCGACCGCGCCGAGCCAACCTCCACCGCCGCGCAATAACGTTTCTGGCAATAAGCGACACATCCGCAAAACTATTTCCGCGCCGAGCGAAGCTTCAGAGTTCAGCCGCCCAAAACGTTCCGGACCGTCTTTTGCCATACTCGATCTCACAGACTTCGATGGTTTGGCCGATCGGATGATCCAGAACGACTGGTTTGGGATAGGCGCGGTGCGACATACCCACATTGCCTTCTTGGTCGATCCAACGAATCCGGCCCGTCAGGTTGTCGCTTGTAACTGTGCCGGTCCCGGTCGAGTAAATCCAAACATGCTCGGTAACGGTGGCCGCCCGCAATTCCGTTCGGCGCGCCGATTCCGACAGCACCGACCGCCACCTCACGTATTTGTAGAGCATGAAGCCGCCCCAGAAGATCAAACAAACCGCCACTAAAACCATCAATCCGGTCAACGCTATTCGAAGAACCGGCTCTTCCACATAGTCGCGCCATACCGTGATCGGTATCGGCAGCATCAAAAACCCCAAAGGGCCCATGACCACTCCCGCTTTTTCCTCGTCTTTGAGAAGGTCCCAGGCGTTCAGGGGACGGGGCCGATCAATCGCGCCGGGGTCGTCCGACATTGTCTCGCTCCTGCCTGCCCCCGCGGATAGAATACTGCAATTTGTGACAGTTTCATGGAGCGCTAGGCAGGGCAGAATCGGTCTCACCCGGTTTGCCGAAGAACCAAGACCAATCGGGCATTCGCCCCAGGGGTGCTTTGTGCCTAAGGTAAGGTGCAGACGAAGCACTGGCTGCCAGCCCCACATTCATAGGAAAGCAAAATGTCCTGTTACTCTGTCCTCGCGGTCACGCCCACGACCGAAGACTGGATCCCCTCCTACCTGCCTGCCGTCGGCGCGCTGGTCGCCAAGCATGGCGGGCAGTACAAGGCCCGCACGGCGAGCCATAAGCAACTGGAAGGCTCCGATGCCCCCGCAGCGTTGCGGATCATCATCGAATGGCCATCAATGGAGGCCGCCCATGCATTCATGGACGACCCGGACTATGCGCCCTACCTGAAGGCCCGCAGTGAAGGGGCTGAAAACGTGCACTTCGTCATCGACGGCAAGGACGATCTGGCCTAACCCTGCTGATCCTTGCCCAGCATGTGGTTCATGGAAATGGCCGGGTTCTCGCACCCCGCCTCGCCCACGATCTTGGCCGGAATGCCCGCCACGGTTTTGCAGGGCGGAACCTCGTGCAGCACCACAGACCCTGCGGCCACCCGGCTGCAGGAACCCACTTTGATATTGCCCAGCACCTTGGCACCGGCCCCGATGAGAACGCCATCGCCGATCTTCGGATGCCGGTCGTCATCTTCCTTACCAGTCCCGCCCAACGTGACCGAGTGAAGCATCGAGACATTGTCGCCGACCACCGCCGTTTCACCGATCACGATGGAATGGGCATGGTCGATCATGATGCCCTTCCCGATCCGCGCCGCCGGGTGGATGTCGATCCCGAACACTTCCGAAATCCGCGCCTGGAAGAAGTAAGCCAGGTCACGCCGCCCCTGTGTCCACAGCCAATGGCCCACCCGATAGGCCTGAACCGCCTGGAAACCCTTGTAATAAAGGATGGGCTGCAGAAGCCGGTCGCAGGCCGGGTCGCGTTCATGCACCGCCACCAGATCCGCGCGGGCCGACTGGCCGATGCCGGGTTCAGCCTGGTAGGCTTCGTCGGCGATCTCCCGCAGGATCTGCTCCGACATCTCGCCCGAGGACAGCTTCATCGAAATCCGGTAGCTCAGCGCCCGTTCCAGCGTCCGATGGTGCAGCAAGCTCGAATGGATCAACCCGCCGAGCAGCGGCTCATCGACCACAGCCGACCGCGCTTCGTCACAGATCTGGGTCCAGACCGGATCAATCGCCACGAAATTCGTCTGTCTTTCGGCCATCTGACATTCCTCCATGTCGCTGGGCGTAGGATAGGGTACCTAAGCACGCGATGCCACTTTGAAAGCCGTCATCAGACAAAAGGATGATGACAATGGTGAATGAGCCATTTGTTGCCCGTCATCCGCGAACCAGAACCAGCCATTATGTCGCCAGTTGATCGGGCCCTTTTCGACGGCATCCAGGTAGGCGGCCCCAACCGACAGCGCGATATCACCGCCCTTGCCAATACGCGATCCAAACCCGAACCAGTCAGATCTGGATCGGAAACATCCAAAGCCCGGCAAGCGGCGTAAAGACCAGGCGGATTGGGCGGCCCGGACGGGATGTAGTCGGCGAATACGAATTGGCGTGGGTGGGTCGTGGGTCAATTGGCGCAAGCCAACTTACACATTGAAATCATTGTAGGTGGCGGAGGGGACGGGACCGAGATCCAACGTTCTCCACGTCAGCGAACGGTTTCCGGTGACGTTCCTCAAGGGGGACAACGTTGAAGCGGTCATTTGTTTTCAATGGCTTGAGCGTCCGCCTCGAGACCGGGGCCGACACCGGCGCCGCCCGCTGCGTTCGTCACGGCCCGCGAGGCGCAGGTGTGTGTTGCCAGTGCGAAGCGGGCAAGCCCGCAAGGTTGCGGTCGCGGTACGTGTGCCTTAGTCTTACCTTGCGTTAGGCGCGCGCGCTCTGCGTGGAGAGACCATTTGGCTAGGCTATCTACTTGCCGCTATATCCTTTTTTACCGGCGGAACTGCTGGTCCTGTAAGGCCCCCCTCCATCAATGCGTCGGTGC
>JBCBGY010000070.1:7419-20395 GCA_038526275.1 Pseudomonadota bacterium
TTTACCGGCGGAACTGCTGGTCCTGTAAGGCCCCCCTCCATCAATGCGTCGGTGCGGGTCCAGAGGCTGAGGGCGCCGATCAGCCGGAGTTCTATCGCCTTTCCGATTGGAGTGTGGAGGAGACCAAAGTCGCCTTCGCCGCCGCCCGAGACAATGCGCTCGACTGCAAGATCAATGGCTTTGCCAAGACTACGACATACCGCTCGGTGTGCCCAAGCTGCAATGCCCCCCAGGGAGAGGACTATGCCCTGGCGCCCGGCGCGGCCCCGGACCGGGACGGCGACGACCTGGTCGCGCTGCCCCTTAGAAAGCGACCCCCGGGCAAACCGGAAACGCCCCGCAAGCCAAAGCGCCAAGCCAGCCCGATCACGAGCTTTGAGGTCAAGCTGGACGACCCAGTCTGTTCCGAAGGCCCGGTTTACGTCGAAGTTCCCTTCCCCCAGCGCGGGGTGCCGAAGGCCGCAGGTCTCTCATGGGACCGGGAAACCAAGCGGTGGTATGGAGATTTCGATGAAGCACTGACCTTCTTACAAGATCTGCCGGACGCCCCCTTAGTTGCCAAGGCGATTGAGGAGACCAAGCAGGGGATCGCCCGGAAAGTCCGGGCGCGCGAGGAAGCCGAAGCCCGCGTGGAGGAGCAGCGCACCCCACGCAGCACCGATCCTGACCAGTTGTGGGACATGGCTTTCGCGACGGGAGAAACGCCGAAGCTCCTCCGGCGGAATTGGGCGGGCGAACGGCTGGAAGATGAGAAATATGACTGGTTGGTCGCAGATGAGGACTGGGATTTGACCGGCGCGTCAGAGGCGGTTGGCCGTCGGAACCTCTATAACTTCACAAAGGCACTCAGATACTGCGAATTTGAGCTGATCGAGACAGCGTTAGAAGGAGGCTGGACGCCCAAGGATGTCCGCATCGAGGGGCGTGACACCACCGAAAAGGTGACAGAGCCGGCGAGAGATTTGCAGCCCGACGAGATTGCGGGCCGGTTTCGCATCACCCATTCGCCGAAAGACAGCGACAGCTATCACTTGGTCAAGTTCACGGCGGAGGGAGGCGCCAGCCATCAAGCCTCGGTCTCAACCAAGCTGCTGTATGAGGCTGGGATCGCGCCGCCGAGCCTGATCGACGAACGCTCCGCCCTGCTGGAGCAGTTCGCCCGGGATCGGCTGGATGTGCCCAAAGAGGCGCAAGCGAAAACGCCAGCCGACATGCCGGCCTCATTCGAGCCAAGCGAGATCCCAGGCACGCTGCTCCCGACGGCCAGCAAGCGGTGACGTGTCGCCCGGGTAACCGGTCTTCCGGCCCGGATCGAGGACGGCACAACCCATATCCTGGCCCACGTGCCACCGGCCAGCGCCCAACGCGGTGGCAGCAAGAACGGGCCGTCGCAGATGCCAGATTACATCATAGGGATCGACGGGGCCGATCACCGGCTGCTGTTGCGGGTGAACAACGAGACCTTCGCCTTTGCCGGTCTCGCATTTGTCGCCACTGGTGCGAAACTGGCCATGACTTGGGAGCGGGCGGGGCGGTACTGGAGCATTGCAGAGATCCCCGTGACGACGCTCGCCCCTCTGCTGGGTGAGCCGGTGCCAGCGGCGCCCAACGATCCGGGCCAACGTTTTGGCAGCCCTTCCTTCACCGTGACCGCGCGGATCCAAGAGCCGGTCAATCTGGCCAATCACCGGGGCCTAGTGCCGGTGACCATCGACACCGCTTCGCCGGATTTCCGCCTTGGCGGACAGATCAAGCCAGAGCTGTTGCGGCGCGGCGGCTTCACCGTGCTCGGTCCCAACTCGGGCGATTTGATCTGCAGCCTAGGCTTGGTCGATGGAAAACCCAGGATCGAAGCGGTGATAGGCGCGACGCCAAAGCCGAAGAAATTGCACCCTTGGTCACCGAAGATCGAGGCCACCGTCTCGGAACTGACCTTAACGCCCGGAGGGAATGGCGGCAGCCACGCGGCAAGCCTCCGAATTCTTGAGCCCGCAAGATTGACGGAGAAGCCCTGCTTCATCGGGGCGCATCACATCCAGAGCTTGGATCCGGTGGAGATGGAGCCGCACACTCTCTTTCGCTGTGAGTTGATCGAAAGAACCGTGTGGAAAGAATGGAAACCGGTACAAGAATGGCATGTTTCGCGAATTCATAGCCTCACTCTCCAAGGCGCTTAAGGCCAACCCGGATCAGGGCCTGGCGTTGCGCGCTGCGCGACCCGTTGCAGCGTCGCTTTCCGGTGCGTCCTCGGGCGAAGCCGACGCTGCTGGGGCTTTGGACGCCGGGCTGACCACGGCGTTCTGGCGCGAGGCGCTCTGCTATAGCGACATCGAAACCCTGGCGGGAGAGCAAAAGGCGACCGCGCCCTCGTTGACCCTGGCCGAAGCGCGGGAGGGTCGCAAAGCCCAGACTCGCGGACCGACGGTCAAGGCTGCTGGCGAAGGTGGGGGCGCAAGCCCCTGCATGGTCGTGTTGGGACTGGCGGCAAAAGGCTGGCAGAACCGAAAGCACATGCCCTCGGCGCATTACCTCTTGGGCCTCGCCGCCGAACAGGACACGGTGGGCGATCTGCATCCCAAACCAGGCGAGATGCCCTTTGTGAACCCGCGCTTTGTGCAATCGGCGGGGGATCAGAACGGAGCAGTCTTGGCGACGACCGCGGCAGTGGCCACCGCGCTTGACCAAGTGATCCAGGAAACGGTGGCCGAAATTGCTGGGCGCGCGGGCGAGGAGGATGAGAGCGACGCGGCCGCTCCGCTGGCCTTTGCGCAATGGCGCCCGCTTTGGACCCTGGCGGAGCGGTTGCTTTTGGCCCTATCGCCTGGCTGTCCCCAGGACCTGGAGGCCGCCTGCGATCCGATCGCCCGGCATCTGGATATCGACCAAGAGCAAGACTGGGTGGTGCGCGTCTTCTCGGACGAGAGCGACACCTCGGCGCAGAAGCATATCCTGGATCTTTATGATGCTCTGATGGATCCCAATCAGGCCCATGGCGGGGATCTTCGCACCTTCCGCCGCCTGATCGAGGGTACGGAGGGCGCCCCCTGCGCCACGGGTGTCGCCGCGACTGCGGCGGACCAAGCTTTTATCGCCCATATCGACAGCTATCGCCCGAGTGACGACGGCGCCCCAGATGGGCGCGAGCAGTTTCCGCTGGACGCCTCCCAACGCCGGGCGGTCCGCCATGCGGTCGCGCTGGAACCGGGCGAGATCTTGGCCATCAACGGCCCGCCGGGAACTGGCAAAACCGCGACCTTACGGGCGGTGATTGCGGGATACTGGGTGCGCGCCGCACTGAACCGAGAGCGTCCCCCCATCATCCTGGGCTGCGGCGCCACAAACCAGGCGGTCACCAACATCACCAGCGCCTTCTTGGATGCGCCCCACGGCAGTGACACGAACCCGCTGGCCCAACGGTGGAACCCTTTCGTCCACTCCTATGGCAGCTTCTTCCCCTCGGACAGTTATGCAGAAAAGAACCCGGAGAAGATCGAGACCTATCAAGGATTCTGCACGGCACGGGGCCAAACTGCAAAATGGCTCTTTGAGTATCTGAAGACCGGCAACCCCTTCGATCCGGCCCAGTTGGACCTGCTGAAAGCGGCCTATCTGCGCGGTGCGGCCCAAGTGCCCGAATTGGCGGGGCTCGCCGACTGCGATCAGGTGGTGGAGCGGCTGCACGGGCTCTTGGTCGATCTGGTGGAGACATGGCCGCGCGCCTTGCGCGAGGCGACCGACGCCGCAGCTCGTGGGGTGCGCACACCACTCTCCCGGACCGAGGGCCTTGGCGCTCATCTGGACGCCCTGGCCCAGCACCAAGGGCCGTTTGCCCAAGACGTGGTGGCGGATTGGTGGCGCTTGGTGAACGAGGATGGGGCGGCAAAACGGCTCTCCCAAGTGATGGAGGATGCGGATGCCGACCGCACCCAGGCCATATGGCTGCTGGGTGAAATGGTGCTCGACTGCACCTTCCGCTCCCAGGCCTTTCACGTCGCCGCCCGCTATTGGGAAGGCCGACTGATCCAAAGCCACCAAGTGCGGCTCTTTTCGGCGACGGAGGAGAACCTGCGGGACGCGCTGCAGCGCATCTCGATGCTCACCCCCTGCCTGGTCTCCACCCTCAACACCGCGCCCTCGCTCTTCAAAGTGCGCTATCCCAACCCAGAAGCGCCCCGCAGCTTCGGCTATGGCATGGCGGACCTGCTGATCATGGACGAAAGCGGACAGGCCCTGCCGGAAATGGCAGCCCCCCTGACGGCGCTGGCCAAACGTGCAGTCTTTGTGGGCGATCTAAAACAGATCAAACCGGTCTCGAAAGTCCAACGGATCAACGAGATGACCATCATGGGCCGCTTGCAGGCGACGGGCCGTTTCGCGCCCTTGAAGGCCAAAGGCGAGGGGGCAGCACAAACCGCCTTGCGCCTGGCGGTCGAGGTGCTGGCGGATAGGGGCATGTGCTCGTCCGATGGCGCGATCCTGGCGACGGCGGCCCATGCCTCTTCCCGAAACGACCATTTGGGGCGGGGACTCACACTCCTCTTCCACTATCGCTGCGTGCAACCCATCATCGGCTATTGCAATCGGCTCAGCTATGGCGGCGCGCTGCGGGCGAATACCAAAATGGCCAAGGGCGCGTGGCCGCCGCCGATGAGCTGGGTTGAGGTGCAGGCCAAGGCCAACCGCCGCCGGGGCTCGTGGGAGAATTTGGACGAAGCCCGAGAAATTGCCGACTGGGTCCGGCAAAGCTGGCCGCGGTTATGCGACGCGTTTGGGGCCAAGCCGATCCAAGATGTGGTTGCCATCATCTCCGCCTTCAAACCCCAGACCGAGGCGTTGCGCCGCGCGGTGGAACAGGCCTTTGAAGGCGCGCCGGAAAGCGCGGCCGTTCCCTGGCCGGACGCCGCCGATATCGCGAAAATGACCATCGGGACCGTGCATGCCTTGCAAGGGGCAGAGCGCGATGTGGTGCTGTTTTCCGGCTGCGTGGATGCGGAAAGCGCGCCGGATCCCTTTTTCAACAGCGATTCGAGCATCCTGAACGTGGCGGTCAGCCGGGCCAAAAGCGCCTTCGTGTTCTTCGGCGATGCGCGGCATTTGGCGCTTTATGAGGGCACAGCCTCCGGAGAGACGAAAACCGGCCTCAGCCTCACACCCAGCCGTGTCCTGGGGTCGCATTTGGCCGAAACGCCCAGCGCGCGCAGGCTCTATCCCCAGCATCTGGTTCTGGTCGAATCGCCCAAGAAGGCCCGCGTGATCCAAGGCTTGCTTGGCAAGGACTATCATCTCGTTGCCACCCATGGCGCGTTCCGCGAGCTTGCGCCGGAATTCGACAGTCAGGCGGTGGCGCGGGGCTTTCGGCCGATCTGGACTTGGCGCAAGGACGCGCCCTTCGGCGCCGCCGAGGTGGCCGACGTGGCCGCAAGTCTCGGCAGCTTTGACCGGGTCATCTTGGCCACCGATGACGATATGGAGGGCGAGGGCATCGCCTGGCACGTCCTCGACGCCCTCGCCGCGGCCCGGACTGCCATGACCGATGGCACAGACATCGCTGCGGAAACCGCTGCGCTCACCGCCCGGATCGAAAGGGTCCGCCTTGGGGCCATGACGCCGGAAGCCTTGGCTGCGGCCTTTGCGGCACCGGGCGAGCTGGACATACCGCTGGCGAGCGCGGCAGTGGC
Organism: Pseudomonadota bacterium; assembly: GCA_038526275.1. Taxonomy (GTDB): domain Bacteria; phylum Pseudomonadota; class Alphaproteobacteria; order Rhodobacterales; family Rhodobacteraceae; genus 188UL27-1. The sequence goes on from JBCBGY010000070.1 coordinate 13,098, forward strand.
CCGGGCCATAGCCGATCGGCTGGTCGCCCAGCATCTGAAGGCCGCGCTGGCGGCCCCTGTCGCAGCGGCGAAGCTGCCCATGGTGAATGGCCGAGTGCGCGCGGCGATTCTGGATCTCTGCCACCGGCACGAAGAGACCGTCCGCGGCCACAGCCTGACGGTGCAAGCCCGCCTTCCGGATGGGCGCAGCGTGCTCGGCCGGGTGCAGACCCTGGGCGGAGACGTGCTGCGCTTGGACAGCAGCGATGTGGCCGACCGAGCCATCGCCAAACTGCCAAGGGCAGCGCCGGGAGAGACCGTCCACCCCCAGCCGCTCGACACCCGGATGCAGGAGTTCGGGCCGCCGCCTGCACTCTCCACCATTGAGGTTCTCCGCCGGGGGGCCCGCGCCGGGGTCGCGCCCCGCATCACCATGGCGGCGTTGCAGAATCTCTATCTGGGGGATTTCAAACCCGAGGAGGGATATGAAAGCGATGACTGACACCCCGCCCGGAACGGACGAGACCGATCTCCAGTCAACCTCCGCCATGGGCAGCGCGCATCCGCCGATCGAACTCCTCTCCCCTGAGATCACGCCAGAGACCCTGGCCACGCTCCTTCGGGTGACCGAGGCGGAGTTGGCGATCTATAACATTCTCTATCAAGAGGCGAACCGCCCCAACCAAGGCGTTGCCCAGTCGGCAACGGCCCGGCTGGAGCTGGTGTTTCAAGGCGATCCCAACGACCCATCCCGCGGCGCCCGCTTGGTCTTTGACGGGCGCAGCGACGATCCGGCAAGCTGGCTCGCCCAGGCCCCCGATCACGCGGATTTGCTGCTTGGCCGGGCGCTCAACAGCGCCGAGACGGTGCAGGCCCTGGCCATGGCCTTGCAGTCAGAGACCCCGGTCGCGCTCAGCTATGCGGCCGAGACGGATCCTGCCACGGACCGGCTCGACCTGATGCGGTTGTTGCATATGATGGAGGGGGCCGGAATCGGCCGGCCGTCAACCTATGCCGGGATCTTGGACGCGGTCACCGAGACGCTAAAGGTGCTAGCGATTGCAGAAGGCACCAGCGCGGTTTCCCTCACCCCGAACGGTGCCCAGATGGCGGAGCTGCTCCGTCAGCATGGCGGCGGTGTCGGCAGCGTTGACTATAACCACGCTTTTTCCACCCGGTTGGAAGCGGTGTCGGAAGGGGAGATCACAGCCGCGGAGTTCCTAACCTGGGTTGCGGGTTCCTTGGGCCAAACCGCTCCGCCCGCCGCTGCGATGTGGGAGAGCGTTGCGGACCTGGCGAGCGGCGCGCCAGAGGCGGGGACCGCGTCCGAGGCCCGCCAAGGGGGCGTCATCTCGACCCCCCACGCCCCTGCCGCCAACACAACCGATTCTGCGTAGGTGCTATGGCCAATGGCAAGATCAACTATCCGCGGACTGTTGGCGAGGCCAGCCTAGAGAAGCGGTTTGGCGAGGCCTTTGCGCTGGCTGTCTCAGGCTGCACCGACTTGGCCCACGCCCGCCTGCTGGAGCTGATCGCGCGCCCAGACCTGCCCGCCGCACTGCGAGAGCAGGTGGTCGCGCTGTTGGCAGGGCTGGAGCGGCGGGAGGCGGAGGCGCGCCTCGCCAAGCTCCGCAATCAGGCGGCGGTCGCCTGGCGGGACAAGCCGGTCAAGGCGACATTCCGCACCGCCAATGAGCCGCAAGCCTTGGGATCGGACACCGCCGCCCCGTCCTCTGCTGGGGCGGCGGAGCGGACCGGTATCGGAGCGCTCCCCTCAAAACCCGAGATCTTTTGGACGCCGGAGGAGAAAGCGCGCGCCTTCCCGCCATTCGCCAACGAAGCTCAGGATGCGGCACCTTCGCTTGCCAATCTCCATATCCAGACAGCGATCCAGGGGGTTGCCCGGTTCCGGGGGCAACAACTGAAGGGCCAGCAGCACGGCGCCTCGGCCGACGCGGCGTTCGGTCCGGCAGGGCCAGACAATTCTTTGACCTTCACCCGGGCGGCGGCGCTTGCCCCCGACGACCGTGCGCTGGAGGCGATCCGGCGGGAGACCTCGGAAAAGATGGGCGACGCCACGGCCTTCGCCCTCATGTGCCAATGGTTGGGGGTCGGAGAGGCCCATCGCGCCGTCACCCCGACCAAAGCCACAGGAGCAGGATCCGCGCAGTTGTGGCAGTTTCCCGATGGTCGCTGGATCTATCGGGCCGGATCAAAGAACCGGGTGGATTTCGTCTCCTACTGCCCCCGAAAGAACATCTGCTATGTCATTGAGGCAAAGGGCCAAAGCTCTACCCCCGGCTACGCCACAGACAAAGCGACCGGGGAAAAGGTCAGCCAAGCGGATCTGGGTTATGTGGGCGTGAAAGCGGCACAGATGGCCGCGCCCTCTCCCAGCGCCAAGGATGCGGCCTTTGTCGGCGAAGTCGGCGCCACGGTTCAGCGCTGTCTGGCGGAGGGACGGGTGATCTATCAAGTCGTGAAGACCCAGGTGGGGCGCCAGGGTAGCGCCAAGATTTCCGTCTTGGCCAACTACGATTTGGGCGGGCGGCCTGCGCCCCTGGGCCCTGGTTGGGAGGTGGAGCTCAACCCCGACGCGGCAGAAACCATCCCTAAAGGCGTAGCGGAGCCGCAATCTGAATGACAAAGGCCGAAGAAACCTTGCCCGCTGTGCCCCCTATCCTGGATCTTGGTCCCGTCGCCGGCGTCTCGGACCCAGCCCTGCTGTTTCAGTTGATGGACCAATCCAAGGTTGCGGGCAACGTGGGCGGTCTCACGCTGCTTGCGCCTCTTTTTGGGCATCTCCTGGATGATCAGATGCGGGCCGAGGGCAAGACGGACCCAAAGCTTGCCCAGGCTTATGCGGATTGCGTGATGCCCAATGTGGTCTTGACCGGCCGCCTGCGCGTCACCGATGCGCTCCGCCTGCTGGCGCTGTTGCCCCTAATCCCCGGCCGATCAGAGCTCGTGCTGCATCTGCTTGCCGCCGATCTGGACGGAGATTGGGTCGATCATGCCAACGGCGGGGCCTCGGCGGCGCAACATGTCCAAATCGTGCGAGCGATCCTCCACATCCAGACAACGGCCTTTGGCGCTGCCTTAGAAAGCTTGTCGCAGATCCGACCGGACCAGCAGGGCGATCTTTGGCGGGTCGATCTGGATCTGCTCCGCGCCCTGGATTGCGCTGTCACTGGCGACATTCAAGAGGGCGTGCAAGCCTTGAATCGGCGCCGCGCCTCCTGGGACAAGGCCCCGGCAATAGCCGACAGCCCCGATTGGCTCGGCGTGGCAGCGTGCACGATTTTAGGTATCAGGCAAAAATCTTAGCCAAAAACTCTCATGCTACACATGAGATTTTCGTTGATCTGAGTGCTCTGTTCGCGCGAAATTGGGGCATCCGCTGCTAGAGTTTTCCGCGGCCTGAAACCGTGGCCGGGAGGAGCGGATACGCATGAAAGCGAGCAAGTTCACGGACGCGCAAAAGGCGTTAATTCTGAAGCAGGCTGATGAAGGCTTGCCGGGGCCGCCTGTTCTCTGAACCTCATGACTGCAGGAATTCAGTTAAGTATTTGTAAGGGCTTGTAATAAAATAACTTTCTGGAAGAGTCTCCTGAAGACTTCGACCGGAGTCGCGTTCGGGCACCGGGGCCGAGGGTTCGCACCAGATTCCTCGTCAGTTTTCCGCTCAGAGCAGCCATTAAATACCACGTTTCTACCACACAATGAATGGAAGTGAGTGTAATCGAAGAAAACCGAAGCGCAACAATGAACGCCGATAAGCCAACGATTACAGTGACATAAAGCGCCCAATGGCAATGAACGGACACAAGCGGAAATGGTAGGTGGCGGAGACGAAGGGATTCGAACCCTCGAGACGGTTTCCCGCCTACTCCCTTAGCAGGGGAGCGCCTTCGACCACTCGGCCACGTCTCCACCGACGGGTGTAGCAGTGTCGAAACCCAAAGAACAAGGCTGAAACGTCATCGCGACCGAAAGGTTGCAACCGGTCAGGCGACCTGTTCCTTTGTTGCAACCGCACTGTGCCCGATTTTAACCGACGAAAGGACCCTACCCCATGACTGAACGCCCGATTGCCCTCGTCACTGGGGCGGCCCAGGGGATTGGATATGCCTGTGCCGAGGCGCTCGCAGCGGATGGTGCCGTACCGGTTTTGGCGGACATCAATGCGGACGGGGTTCAGGCCGCGGCCGATCAACTCGGGCAAGGGGCGATCGCGCTTCACTGCGATGTCGGTGACACGGACCATGTGCTTGCGCTGTTTGACCGGGTCGAGCGCGATGTCGGCCCTGTATCGATCCTGGTGAACAATGCGGGCGTCGCAATGCCTGGGGACTTTCTGGAAACGCCCGTGGAACAGTTCCAGAAGGTCATAGACATCAATTTGACCGGCACCTTCACCGCGCTGCAGCGGGCGGCGCGGACCATGGTTGCCGAGGGGCTCCATGGCTCGGTCGTTAATATGTCCTCGGTCAATGCTCTGGTCGCGATTCCATCGATTCCGGCCTATTGCGCCTCCAAAGGCGGGATCATGCAGTTGACCAAGGCTGCGGCTCTCGCCCTCGCGCCACACAACATCAGGGTGAATGCGGTGGGCCCAGGCTCAGTTGATACGGCGATGATGGCGGGGGTCAATGCGAACCAGGCGGCCCTGGACAGAGTGATGTCGCGTACACCGCTGAAGCGGATCGGCACGCCTCGGGAAGTTGCGGATATTGTTGCTTTCTTGGCCAGCCCAAAGGCCAGCTATATCACCGGCGAGACGATTTACGCCGATGGCGGACGGCTCGGGCTAAACTACACTTGTTGAGATCGAGCCGACCCGACAAACGAAATCTCGGGGGAAAGCGCTGTGGCGCAGCATGGAAAAGCGGCGACATGAGGTAATTTTCAGAGATCCCATTGACAGAAATGCGCCCAACATGTGGGAATTCGAGAAACAGCTTGTCACATCGGCCAAAGCGGCCACATGAACCAGTATTGTACGTAACCGATATCGCGCGATTTCGCGAAGCTGCCGGAGCAGCATACTATGTCAGGCGGAAAAAACGATAAACCTCCGAAAGGAACCGGCAAAGAAAGCGGCCAGAGCCTGAAGACTCTGCTGGCTGCATCCAACTGGGAACAACGTGTCGCCGAAGCTCGGGAAAAGCGGGAGAAGGTGCTCGCGAGCAAGGGCGCGACGGATGAGCCCAAACCGTTGCGTCGGCCCCTAGGGACGCCCGTTGATGAAACGGCTGATGGACCGGAGGCAGGAGCGGACCCTGTTCCGTTGCGCGTTAACGGGGGCGGCGGGTTGCCGGTCCGAAAGCAAGCGCCCGTCTCGCCCTCGGACTCTCCGAAAAAGACGTCTCTTCCTCTGAAAGACCAGACAAAAAAAGTGGGCACCGAAGCGTCGCCAGCGGCGGATCAACCCGCGCCAAGCAGTTTGCCCAAAAAGCCCGCGGAGGACGCTCAGTCGGCCAAGCCGCCTCGGGTACGCCAAGCCCGGTTGCGCAAAAGGCTCGGTTTGGAGCGAACCACCGAACCGCAGAATTCAGAACCGGCCAAACAGAACGCCCCCTTGAAAAAGGCGAGTGGTAAAAGGCTCGCGCCGAAGGCGGTTACAACAACATCGAAGGCAGCGCCCAAATCACAGGATGGGACCTCGCCCAAAGACCCAGCGGAGCGCAAAGAGGCAATCCCGAAGAGCCCCCCTGCCCCAAAGGTTGCCCCCGCTTCGGGTGAGACCCCGGCTACAAAGCAAATCCCGGTAGCCCCAGAACCTGTCGTCTCGGCTTCGGCCCCTGCTGCTCAGGCCGGGAACCAACCAGCCGCTGTAGCACAAGCCGCGCTTTCCACTGAAGCGCAGATAGAACCTGAAACGGCGAACGAAAAGCCGGACTACTTCCCGGTTGTAGAGCGGAAACCGCGTCGGCTCAGCCGGTTGATCTTGCCTGAAGCGGACAAAGCCGCACCCGAAGAGCCCAAGACTGAAGCCGGGGCAGCAGAGATGGACGTGGCCGACCATCTGCCCGAAGACCGGTTCAGACCCGACTATTTCCCATTGTCGGGCGGCTATGGCTCGTCTCGTCGGCGTTTTGTGAAAGTAGCGCTGCTGAGCATGATGTGTTCCGTCGGTTTTGGTTTCGGACTGGCGCTCGGCTACGGATACTGGGTTGGCTTCGACACGCTTGCAGAAACGCTTGGGCCAGAGCCTTCGGCCCAGCTTGGGGTTCAACGATCAGTTGTGTCGGCTGCGCCTGACGAGATGGGACCATTCAATGCCCCGACAACAGCAGAGCCGAGTCCGCCATTGGCAGCGGCGCAGGTTGCACCGGTCCTGTCTGAACCGTCTTTGCCCGCGTCGGACAGTACTGGCGTCGCCCCGGCAGAAACGGCCCAACCGGACAGTTCAACCGCGACCATTGAGCCATCTGAGCAGGTCGAACCACCAGATACGAACGGTGTCATAACACCAAGCGTGGATCGGTCGGCCACTGCCCGTCCGGCCGGCAGTCTTGCCGCTCGGTTCGAGGCCGCTGGGACCGAAGTGAATCACATTCGGATTTACCTCTATGCGCCTGAAAGTGTGGACAGTTCGGACCTGGTGATCCAACTGGCACAACTGGAGAATACCGGTTTCGAGGTTGCCGAGCCACAGCGGGTTAATCTCATCATTTCGCAACCCCACATTCGGTACTACAATATCGAGGACACGATCATCGCGCTCGCCCTTGCCCGCAACCTGGGCATCGAGGCGCGCGACTTCACCCAACAAACCAGCGGATCGCGTGGGCGGATCGAGGTTTGGCTGGATGGCACCGCACGGTCGCAACGCGCCTCTGGCGGAACCGGCGGCGGTGCCCGACAAACCGCGCGCGCCCGAACCGGCCCCAGACCTTTGCAGGATTTGCGCCGGTTCCGCGACCATGTCATCCGCAAGCTTCAGTAACATCTGGCGGCGCAAATCCCGAAGAAACGCCGGGAACAGATGCAAGATTTCAACCTGTTGCGTGAAAATTCTATAGATATCTGTCGCAGGCGATGACGCACCTCCCACCTTTGAAATTGCACGGCACCTTGTTCGAAACCAAACCCCGTCGTATGCGTTGGGGTCGGTGAAATCGGGAGGAGTCGCCATGGGGTACAAAGAGGTTTACCAGCGCTGGAAAGACGAACCAGATGCCTTTTGGCTCGAACAGGCCAAAGCCATCGACTGGTACTCTGCACCGACCCAGGCCCTGTTTGCCGACGACGCGCCGTTTTACAAGTGGTTCGCAGACGCCAAGGTGAATACCTGCTGGAACGCCGTCGACCGC
>JBCBGY010000071.1:0-15334 GCA_038526275.1 Pseudomonadota bacterium
AGCACGCCAACCACGGCTTCGCCCTTGTTCGTATGGATCAAAAGGGGGCTGCCGCTGTCCCCCGCGAGAATCCGATGCTCGCCACCGTAGCGCCGGGGCGGCAGCCCAAAGATGTGGCACCCATTCGCGCCCCAAAGGTCCACAGAACCGGTCTGGCGCTCTGCGCTCGGGGCCTGGCGAAACGTTGGCATTCCCCAGCCCGCATGGCGCAGCCGCGCCTTCGTCAGGATCAGGTCCACCTGCCCTTCAGGCAACCCCGTCACCACATCCAAAGGGATCGCATGTTCGGGCGAAACGGGCCGGGTCAGCCGGATCAGGGCCAGATCCGCGCAGGGCGCCATACTGTAGGCGCTCGGCGTATGGACGGCCAAGGGCTCAACGCTGGACGGCCCCACGCGGATCGGAGGTCGGCGGCGGTTTTTGATCTGGTACCAGTGGAACGGATCTTTCCACCCACCATCCTGCAAGCTTGCCTGTTGATTGAGACCCGTGCACCTGTCGACCGAAAGAGTTTTCGGCCTGCGCACCCGCAAATTTTGGGGCAAACAATGGGCCGCCGTCAGCACGATGTCTGGTGCAATCAAGGTACCCGTGCAACGCCCGAAACTGACGACCGCATTATGTTCGGGCGCCCCGCTGTCAGGGACGGTCTCGGCCGCAAGCGGACTGGCCAAAAGGCCAATTATCAAGCCCAACAGACGCATGTTTGACTGTCACCTCACGTCGCACTTCGTGCCATTGTCAAGGATGCTAATGGCCATTTCCCCTGCTTTGACCATCGGTTAAGCATTGGGCGCTATGGAACGTCACTTTGTGCCTTATGCTGCGCCAAACCAAGCCATTGGACTGCTCGGCGGATCGTTCGATCCGCCCCATCTTGGTCACGTTCATATTACGCGTGAGGCGCTCAAGCGGTTCGGTCTTGACCGGGTCTGGTGGCTGGTCTCGCCCGGCAATCCCCTGAAGGAACGCGGGCCAGCCCCGATGAAGCAGCGGCTGGGCGCGGCGTCTGCCCTCATGCAGCATCCGCGGGTGCGGATCACGGACATAGAGGCGCGGCTGGGCACGCGGGTGACGGCGGAAACGTTGGCCCGTTTAGCCCTGCTCTATCCGGCCGTTCGGTTTGTATGGCTCATGGGCGCGGACAATCTGGCCCAGTTCCATCGTTGGGACCGCTGGCAAAGCATCGTCGAACAGGTGCCTATCGGCGTCATTGCCCGTCCCGGAGAGCGTCTCTCGGCCCGCATGTCCAAAGCTGCCGAACGCTATGCCGCCTACCGGTTGCCCGCGCGGCAGTCGCAGCTTCTTTCGCGGGCAGCGGCGCCGGCCTGGTGCTTTGTGAACGTGCCGATGGTGAAAATGTCGTCCACAGCCATTCGGGCCGCGGGCGGCTGGTCCAGAACCTCATAGACGTGCAAGCAAAGTCCTGGCTTGCTCGCAGTCCGTTTCCATTTGGGAGATCAGCGCGGGCAGACCCTCGAACTTGGCTTCGGGCCGCAGAAAATCGATCAGAGCGACAGACATTTCTGCCCCATACAAATCGCCGGTGAAATCGAAGATATATGTTTCGAGGTTCGGTTGGTTTTCCCCGAACATGGGGCGGACCCCCAGCGAGGCGGCACCCTGATAGCGCCCTTCATGCGGCCCCGTCAGCACATCAACCAATACGGCATAGACCCCCAGCTTTGGCAGATGCCGTCCGGCCATCGACATATTCGCCGTTGGATAGCCAAGTTCACGGCCCCGCTTTTCGCCATGTTCGACAAGCCCTTCGATCCGGTGCCAATGGCCCAGCATTTTTGCTGCGTCACCTGGCCGCCCTTCTCCCAGAGCAGTGCGGATGGCGGTTGAGGAGATCTCTTTGTCAGCGTCCTGGATCAGATCGGCGATGGTCACCTCAAATCCCATCTTGGCTCCGGCAGTTTGTAGTGTTTCAATCGTTCCGGACCGACCGGCACCATAGCGGAAGTCGGCACCGACCGTGACGCCAGCCAGGCCCAAACCGTCCACGATCACGTTCTGACAAAAGTCCTCATCGCTTAGATGGCGGATCGCGGGGAAGGAAAGCTCGAACAGCAAATCGACCCCTAGACGTTCCAACCTGTGGGCCCGGGCACGGGCATCCATCAGACGGAAAGCTGGTGCATCGGGTGCAAATACCTCCCGAGGGTGCGGCTCAAAAGTCATCACGGCAAGGGGTCGGTTTTCCGCCCGGGCCAACTCGATAACGGCTTGATGCCCCAGATGTACCCCGTCAAAATTTCCGATCGCAGCGCTGGCGCCACGGTCGGCCTGGGTGACGTCGGAAAGGTCTCGGATAATCCGCATGGTCGCTCAGGTAGCGGGGGCATCGGATGAGCGCAAGCAGGCTCTTTTGGCAGGTTAGTCGAACTTTCGGCTCGGTGCCAGAACCGTGGCCTCACCGGAAAGAACGGTTGCATCGCCAACTTCGCAATGGGTGGCGAGCTTGACCCGGCGTTTGGCATAATCGATGTCTAAGACTGTCACGACGGCACGCACGCTATCTCCGGGGCGCACTGGTGCCAGAAACTTCAGGGACTGGCCCAGATAGACCGTGCCATGACCGGGTAGTTGCTCTCCAATGACCGCCGAGATGAGGCCCGCTGTGAGCATTCCGTGGGCGATGCGACCCTGAAAAATCGTATCCCTTGCATAGTCATCATCAAGATGGACGGGATTGCGATCAGTGGAGATGGCCGCGAACATCTCAATGTCGGCGTCTGTCACGACCTTGGTGAGGTCCCGCGACATCCCGATCTCCAGATCTTCGATGCAAATTGTGCCGCGGGGCACGGCATCGCTGCGCGAGGAATCAAACATGGGATCACCGAATTAATACCCTGTCTCTGTAAGCCGGTTCTGAAAACGATTCAATCGTTAAAGCAACAAAATGTCTGAGAACTGCCCAAACCAGACATTTTGTGTCTGGGTCAGCGCAGATATCCCAGCGCGTAGGTGGGTGAGGCGTCCTGCTTTGCCAAGTAGCTTTGCAACGCGTCGGGATCCGGCTGAATTCCGGTTTTTGTTTCCTCCGCCGCCAGACCGCCTGTGATGAAGATGACATCCAAACCTTCGCCTACCGCGCCCAGCACATCGGTCCGGGGTCCGTCCCCGATACAGATGATAGACCCATCGTCGGTTCCACCCGCCTCCAGAAGCCGACGCCGCGCCAAATCGTAGATAGGAGGATGGGGCTTGCCGAAATAAAGGCTTTCTCCCCCCATCTCGGTGTAAAGCTCGGCCAAGGCCCCGGCGCACCATTCCCTGGTATCGCCCCGATCCACAACGACATCGGGATTGGCACAAAGCAGTTTCAGACCTTGTGTCTTGGCGTAAAGGAAGTCTGGACGCATCTCTGACGGGTCGGCATGGGCGTCGAATGGTCCGGTGCAGACGATGCCCTCCGCCTGGTCTAACGGAACGCGCGTGATGGGCTGGGCATCTGGCAGGATCTTCAAAGGCTCAAAGAATGGTAAATCGTATTCAGGGCCGATGTGATAGACCTTTTGTCCGACAGCCCCAGTGAACATGGCCAGACGGGCGCTGTCTCCCGATGTCGCGATCGTGTCATAAGCGTTGTCCGGTACGCCCATCGCAGCAATTTGCGCGGCAACCGAATTGCGTGGACGCGGCGCATTGGTCAACAAGACCACACGTCCACCTTTGGCCCGGTAGGACTGCAGCGCTTCGACAGCCTCCGGATAGGCTTGAATGCCGTTATGGAGGCACCCCCACAAATCTACGAACGCGGCCTCGTAGCGGTCCGCTACTGCGGCGAAGTCAGGAATTATTTCGGTCATCGCACATCTACTAAAAGGAAAGGAACGCTAGTCGCGTCCCTTGTTTCATGTTTGGCGCCAAGCGGCGAGCTCAAGTCAGCTCCAACGGTTAGGCTCGTAGCAGCGCCGAAAGGCGCAGGGGCGACGAACGGCTCCACCGGAGCGGTGAGGAGCCCCTCACTCCCCGACCTAAACCGCCAGATTGGGGATGATCTGCTTTTTGCGGCTCATCACACCAGGAAGTACTACGGCATCGCCTGATACAGAAGCACCGAAGCTTTTTTCCGCGACAGACTTAACCAAATCATTCGGTACCAGGAGCGTAGCTTCTTCCTTTAGGATATCCACGACAAACAACAGAACCTGATCGACCCCGTCTTCTGTGGCAACCGTGCCCATTGTCTCCATCAGGCTCTCTTTGCGACCAAGCGGAATGTCGGGGGCGGTGGTCTCCAGAACGCTTACCCGAAATTTGGTTCCCGACACTTCATATTCCTTGCTGTCCATCCGCAGCAGTTCAGCATCGGTGAAAGCGGACACATCGGACTTTGCGGCAAACATCTCTGCCGCATACGCGGGAAGATCTACGCCCAATTCCGCCGCCAGGGCCTCGGCCAGTGCTTTGTCGGTGTCGGTCGTTGTCGGCGAGCGGAATTCCAGAGTGTCAGACAGGATACAAGACAACATCGCGCCCTTCAGACCGTTTGGCATATCGGCCATCCGGTCACCGATCAGATCATGCATGATCGTCGCCGTACAAGCCAAGGGGCGAACCGTAATGTCAATCGGTCCCTTCGTTTCCAGCCCGCCGACCAGCTTGTGATGATCAATGATACCTTGGATATCAGCGTCGTTGATACCTTCGGGCAGTTCGGCTGGGTTGTTCGTGTCGACGATCACCACGGACTGACCAGCCTCAACGCCGTTTATGATTTCCGGCTTTTCCAGTGACCAGTGATCCAGCATGAACGCTGCTTCGGTGTTGGGTTCGCCCAGCAGTCGAGCCTCGGCCGGAATGCCCTTCACCTCAGACAGGTACCACGCCCAAATAAGGGGGGATCCGGTGGAATCCGTGTCTGGGGCTTTGTGGCCGAAAACGAGGGTGGTCATGGTGGCTCCTTACCAATGTGCAAAATCGCGGCCCTTATAGGTGCAGCCGCAGACCTTGTCATGGGACCATTTCGACGCCACAACGACAGGCGTGCGACCTCCTGCAAGAAGACACAGAGCCCTTGATCCCAACCCTTCGCTTAAGCATGTTCTGTCAACTGTTGATCGGCACCTGGTGTTCGGCCTAACGTGAGGGACCGGTAGGGCCCCAGATGATTGCTCTTTCAAAGTCACGTTCCCCCGCCACCACAATCACGCTCTATCCGTGGTTCAAGTTCTGGCAGAGCCTTATCTTCTGGCAGGCCGTTTGGTTTCTTTACTTTCAAAACCAGCTTTCAGCGGCAGAGGCGATCCTGCTCTATGCGGTTTACGACGTCTCCGCCACCATCCTGGAAGTTCCTTCAGGCTATATGTCGGACAGGCTGGGGCGGCGCCTAACTCTTATCCTGGCGTCGCTGGCGGCGGTGCTGGGTATGGGGCTGCTGGCAGTGGGAGGAAGCTTGGCCGTTTTTGTTGCGGGTCAGATCCTGATCGGCGCATCGCAGGCATTCGCCTCGGGAACAGACAGTTCGCTCTTGTATGAATCGCTGGATGCAGAAGGCCGCAGCCACGAAATAGAAGCGCAGGAGGTCCGCGCCTGGCGGTTTTCGTTCGTGGCCCTGGCCGTGTCTGCCGTCTCTGGCGGAGCCATGGCGATGTCATCCCAATCTCTGCCCTATGTGGCGAGTTCCATCGCTGGCACCTTTGCTCTGTTGATCGCTTTTCAGTTCGATGAGCCAAAGCGTTTGGCCATGTCGGAGGCCGCTCGCTTTCGTTCCTTACTCGGGGCGTTCCGTCAGCCGATTTTGCTGTGGCTCTTCGCCCTGGGCGTGGTCATGTACATCTATAGCCACATCCCGTTCGTCTTCGGCCAGCCCTACATCCTTGACGCGTTGGAAAGCCAAGGTCTGGCCGCCGAGGCTCCACTGGTCAGCGGCGGGGTCACGGCGATCATGATGGGGCTTTCTGTGACCGTCTCTCTCTTCGCACCGAAGTTGCGCGGGAAGATTGGCCTTACAGCTATGTTACTTGGCGCTTTTGCCATGCAAATCGCACTTGCGGGAGTGATGGCCCTCACCAACTCCGCAATCGCAATCGCCTTCTTGTTCCTGCGGATGGTGCCGGACTCTCTCTCGACGCCTTTCATAATGGCGCGGATCCAACCGATCTTGGGGGATGAAAGCCGCGCCACCTATCTGTCGCTCAAAAGCCTGACCGGTAGATTAGCCTTCTCGGCAACGCTTTTCGCCGCATCCCTGGCCGCATCTGATGTAGGAGAATTGCAGCGAAACGAAATGCAGTCCGTCCTCACCTGGTACGTTGTGGCAGGTCTGGTCGCTTTGGTGATACTGTCTTTGGCAGCCCGGCGGCTGTCCATCGAACCTCAAAGCCCTTAGTTAACTTGCTGAGACAGCGTTCAATACATCACACACCATCGAGTTGGTTTCGTCAGGATACTCCCAGGACGGAAATCCACCGCCGTCTGGGACGGTGATACGGGAGCAATTTGGGATCGTCTCGGTAAGCGCTTCCGCCGCTTCTACAAAGTCTGGCACGTCATATTGCCCGTTCACCAAAACTATTGGTGTCTGGAGCTTGCGCAACGCCGCCTCAACATCTCCCAGGGAAGAGGACACGAGCCCGGAATCCAACCAGGGGCGACCTTGGAACTCATTTATGATCTGCCGGTGCGTTGCCGCCCGGCAGCGTTCCGGGGCCTGGCGTATTGTTTCGAACCACGGACCCTCTATCCACCAAAGATCCCGTGCCGCTTGCAGTCCATTCTTCTTCGCCTGCTGGGCAACTCGCGAAATGAGATCCGACACAGAGGGCAATAGTCGACCGGGAAACGGCGGCGCCTCAAGAACTTGCGCGCGAAACAAGTCTGTTCTACGGCATGCAAGCCACAATCCAGCCGTGGCGCCGAGATGAGTGCCCCAAAGAACAGCCCTTGCCACACCTGTGGCGCGAGCACATTCCTCGATATGGTTAGCGAGTTCGGCGACCCCATAGGGTCCTAACATTCCAGACGATGATCCATGCCCAGGAAGATCAATCAACAGGATCCGGTATCTGTCTCTAAAGGCACTAACTTGTTTGTCAAAAATCCGATGGTCCTGAGAAACGCCATGAACAAAGATCAACCAAGGCGCTTCGGGGCCGCAATCGTTTACGATATGACATCCCTGGCACTGCTGGATCATTTCATCTCTCTGCGCTATCCTTTTCATAGCATAACATATGGAAAAGGTTGCCGCTATGTTTTTCGTAGCGAACAGTTATGACTGACCTCCCTCGCCCCGGCTCGCCCGTACGCGGCTCCCAAAGCGGTGCACCTTTGATGGCCTTGTTGGATCTGTTGGGCCGTCGTTGGGCTTTAGGTGTAATCTGGCATCTCTGCGAGTCTGGGCCGCTGAGTTTCAGAGCTTTAGCCGCGAAGTGCGGGGGGGTGGCACCAAGCGTCCTGAATACTCGATTGAAGGAATTACGCGCGGCCCATCTCGTCATATTGCAAGAAGATGGATTCACCGCGACTGAACGTTGCAGGGAACTTTTTCAGATGTTACGGCCTTTGCGGCAATGGTCACATGTTTGGGCCGATGATCTCCCCGTCGAAGATCAGTCAGAAAAGGGCCAATAGGCCCGACCCTCCGGCAATGTATCGCCACTTTAAGACAAGCTTTCCAGCCGATACTTTTTTCAGCTGAAGAGTGCAGCGCTCCGTTGACAGGGAGCAGATCATCTCCTATCTCCCGGCCACTAGCACTCACGGGAGGTGAGTGCTAATCACTTTCAAAAACCAACGAAGGAGCGTCTCAGATGGCATTCAAACCGTTGCATGACCGCGTTCTGGTCCGCCGCGTCGAGTCCGAAGAAAAGACCGCCGGTGGCCTGATCATCCCTGACAGCGCAAAAGAAAAGCCCGCCGAGGGTGAAGTGATCGCTGCAGGCGAAGGTGCTCGCAAAGACAGCGGAGAACTGGTCGCAATGTCTGTCAAAGAAGGCGACAAGATCCTGTTCGGCAAGTGGTCCGGCACCGAGGTAACGCTCGACGGTGAAGACCTGCTGATCATGAAGGAAAGCGACATTCTCGGGGTCATCAGCTAAGCCTGACCCCTTGCATGCGGTGGGCCCCTGCCCGCCAATCGCCAATTTTGCACCGAGCGGGTTGTACCAATCGGAAATCCCAAGCTCGAGAAATAACAGGAGCGCATTTATATGGCTGCTAAAGACGTCAAATTCGAAACAGACGCCCGGAACCTGATGCTGGCTGGCGTCGACATCCTGGCCAACGCTGTAAAAGTCACACTCGGCCCCAAAGGCCGGAACGTTGTGATCGACAAATCCTTCGGCGCCCCGCGCATCACCAAAGACGGTGTGACGGTTGCCAAGGAAATCGAACTGGAAGGCAAGTTCGAGAATATGGGCGCGCAGATGGTGAAAGAAGTCGCCAGCCGCACCAATGACGAAGCAGGCGACGGCACCACCACCGCCACCGTTCTGGCCCAAGCCATCATCCGCGAAGGCCTGAAGTCGGTTGCCGCTGGCATGAACCCAATGGATCTGAAGCGCGGCATCGATCTGGCCGTGGCCAAGGTTGTTGAAGGCATCAAGTCCAGCTCACGCGAAGTGAAAGACAGCGACGAAGTTGCTCAGGTTGGCACCATCTCCGCCAACGGTGAAGCCGAGATTGGCCGCCAGATCGCTGACGCGATGCAGAAGGTCGGCAATGAAGGCGTGATCACCGTCGAAGAGAACAAGGGCCTGGAGACCGAAACCGAGGTCGTCGAAGGTATGCAGTTCGACCGCGGCTACCTGAGCCCCTACTTCGTCACCAACCCGGACAAGATGACCGCAGAGATGGAAGACTGCCTGATCCTTCTTCACGAGAAGAAGCTCAGCTCGCTCCAGCCCATGGTTCCGCTTCTGGAAACCGTCATCCAGTCCGGCAAGCCGCTTCTGATCATCGCCGAAGACGTGGAAGGCGAGGCTCTGGCCACGCTCGTCGTCAACAAGCTGCGCGGTGGCCTGAAGATCGCCGCTGTTAAGGCTCCTGGCTTCGGTGACCGCCGCAAGGCCATGCTGCAGGACATCGCGATCCTGACGGGCGGCCAGGTGATTTCCGAAGATCTGGGCATGAAGCTGGAAAATGTCACCATCGACATGCTGGGCAGCACGAAGCGCGTTTCGATCACCAAAGACGAAACCACCATCGTGGATGGCTCCGGTGAAAAGGCAGAGATCGACGCTCGCGTCAGCCAGATCCGTCAGCAGATCGAAGAAACCACCAGCGACTATGACCGTGAAAAGCTGCAAGAGCGCGTGGCCAAGCTGGCTGGCGGTGTTGCTGTGATCCGCGTCGGTGGCATGACCGAAGTGGAAGTGAAAGAGCGCAAGGACCGCGTTGATGACGCCCTGAACGCCACCCGTGCTGCTGTGCAGGAAGGTGTTGTCGTGGGCGGCGGTGTTGCTCTGGTGCAAGGCGCCAAAGGTCTGGCTGACCTGACCGGCGACAACCCGGATCAGACCGCTGGTATCGCCATCGTCCGCAAGGCTCTGGAAGCACCTTTGCGCCAGATCGCAGAGAATGCTGGCGTCGACGGTTCGGTCGTAGCTGGCAAGATCCGCGAAAGCGACGACACCTCCTTCGGCTTCAACGCCCAGTCGGAAGAATATGGCGACATGTTCTCCTTTGGCGTGATTGACCCAGCCAAGGTTGTGCGGACCGCTCTGGAAGATGCAGCCTCGGTTGCGTCGCTGCTGATCACCACCGAAGCCATGGTCGCAGACAAGCCTGAGCCAAAAGGTGCTGCACCTGCTGGTGGCGGCATGCCCGACATGGGCGGCATGGGCGGCATGATGTAAGCTGCCTACCGGCAATCTCTGAACATTTCAGGGGCGGTTCCAGCAGGAGCTGCCCCTTTTCTTTGGAAATATGACGGTGGTTCACGATGTTTCCGACCCACCCGGTTCAGAGCACGCATCTCAAAGGCGCGTTCTATATGTCCATTCGATCGCGAATGGTTGCTGCTCACAATCAGCCACAGTTAACGCTACGGTGGCTGGCGTTCCGCTTCATGACGTTTCGCTAGGAGATATCACACATCGCCCAATGCCTGGGGTTTCAGGCAGCCGTGTTCAAGACATTTCGCGAAACGCTTCTGGGACACTGACTGGCTGACACAGCCAACAAAAAACCGCGAAGGCTATCGCCTCGCGGTTTATCTCGACGGTAACCGAAAGCATATCCGGTCTTGATCGGGGATTGGCGATCCCTCTAGTGAAGCTTTGCACCAACGTCTTTGATGGCAGCGTCGATCAAGCCAGACGCGTCTTGCGCCGACAGGTCCTTGGCGATCACGTCGCTGGCAGCAGCAACTGCCACGGTGATGGCCGTGTCGCGCACTTCCTTGACGGCTGATGCTTCGGCAGACGCGATCTGGTCTTGTGCCGCCTGGATCCGGCGGGCGATGGATTTCTCCAAGTCGTCCTTGGCCTGATCAGCCGCAACCTTGGCAGATTCGCGGGCTTGCTCCACAATCCGTTGGGCCTGCTCGGCCACGTCCTTCTGCTTGCGTTCAAAGTCAGCCAGAACGGTCTGGGCCTCTTCCCGCAAGGCCCGCGCCTCATCCAGTTCCTTCCGGATGTCTTCGGCCCGCTTATCCAGCAAATCCGTGATCATGGTCGGAACCTTGAAGTAGACCAGGACGCCGATGAACAGCAGGAACGAGATCAGAACGACAAAGTCAGTGTTCCCAAGAGAAAAGAACGGACCGGTGGCGGCCAGCGCGGGCGTTCCAATCAGAAGGGCCGGTATCAGAGCTAAGCGTTTCATGGTCACGCATTCCCCTTGAGACGGGCTGCTACGGCTGCGGTCACTGTGGACCGGTCGGCCTTGCCGCCAAGTTGCGCCACGATCTCAACCGCAGTTTCATTGGCAACTTCGGTGATGCTGGCCACGGCGCTCTCGCGGATCTCGTTCAGGCGAGTCTCGCTCTCTTTCGAGCGGGCGGCAATTTCCGCATCGGCCTTGGCAATGGCGTCATCCAGATCCGCCTGGATTTCGGCCCGCGTATCTGCAGCAATCTTTTGAGCCTCGGCCCGGGCATCGGCAAGCGCCTTGTTGTAGGCTTCTTCCGCTGCGACGGCCTTCAGTTTCAGATCTTCGGCCGCGGCTATATCGTTGGTGATGGTCCCGTTGCGTTCGGCCAGAACCGCGGCGATGCGGGGCAAGGCGATGCGCGAGAGGATATAGTAAATCGCTCCAAGACTGACGATCAGCCAGAAGATCTGGTTGGAATAGGTCGAGAAATCCAGCTGCGGCATGCCCGCGCCGCTGGCCTCTGCCCCGTTATATGCTTCGTCCGCCATGGCGTCCTCTTGAAACCGTGGGAGTTATCGGGCGGGCTCAAGCGCCCACCCGACCGTAAGGATTAACGTGTCGCCTTAAACGGCGAACATCAGAAGCAGAGCAACGAGGAACGAGAAGATCCCCAGAGCTTCTGCAAATGCGATGCCGATGAAGAGCGTCGCGGTCTGTCCGGCGGCTGCCGAAGGGTTGCGCAGAGCGCCGGCCAGGAAGTTACCAGCCACGTGGCCCACACCGATAGCTGCGGCGCCCGAACCGATCGCGGCCAGACCAGCACCGATGAATTGACCCATATTTGCGATATCGCCTTCCATTGAGATGTCTCCTTACGGTTGGAAGTTGGCGTATTTTTAGTGATGCGGGTGAAGCGCGTCTTTCAGGTAGACGCACGTCAGAATGGTAAAGACGTAAGCCTGGATGAAGGCCACCAGGACCTCAAGCGCGTAGAATGCGGTGATCCCCAGAATGGCGACAGGCGCGATTACAGCGCTGGCCGCAAATCCTGCGAACACTTTGATCACCGCGTGGCCCGCCATGATGTTGCCTGCCAAACGAATGGAATGGCTGACCGGGCGCACGAAGTAGCTGATGATTTCGATCACAGCCAGAACGGGCCGCAGCGGCAGCGGCGCGGACGAAACCCAGAAGAGGCTTAGAAACCCAGCACCGTTTTTCACGAACCCCACCACGGTCACAGTGATGAACACCGCCAGAGCCAAAACTACGGTAACCGCGAAGTGGGACGTGGTGGTGAAGCTCATCGGGATCAGGCCCAGGAAGTTGGCCAGAACGATGAACATGAAGAGGGTCATGATATAGGGGAAGAACTTGACGGCATCCTTGCCCGCCACGTCCACCACCATCTTGTAGATAAAACTATAGGCCAGCTCCGCGATCGACTGACCCCGGCTGGGGATCATGGCGCGGCCCTTGGTCGACATGACCAGCAGCAGATAGACACACACCACGGCCAGGATCATCCAAAGGGTTACATTGGTGATCGTGTACCAAGATACAGGGCCGTCACCGAACAGGCCTTTGACTATGAACTGATCGAAAGGGTGGATTTCGAAACCGCCCGATGAACCTTCTTCAGTCGCCATCTCTCAGTCCTCTTTCTCGTCAGCGCGGTTGCCCGCCTCGTCCGCCTGCACTTCCTTGGCTGTCTGCAGCATCACCCGCACGCCAGCCGCAAATCCCAGCATGGTGAAAATCACCAGCAATATAGGCAGCGTGCCAAACAACACATCTAGCCCGTAACCGATGCCAAACCCGATCAGCAGGCCCGCCACCAGCTCTGTCACCATCCGCCAGCCGACTTGCGCCTGGGAATAGTGTTCGCCCATCTTGGGCCCTTCAGGTTCCTTGTCCTTCAGCGCCTCGATACGTTCTTCGAGCTTCCGCAAGCGATCCGTATCGTTCTGCTCAGACATGCCCCCACCGGGTCAGACAAACACCAGCCTGATAACTGCCACAGCCGCCTAAAGTCAACGCAGGCTAACGCACTGTAAATGCTGAATAACCTTGGAGCTCCAAGGGGCCAGCCCAGAACAGCATATTCAACCGATTGGTTGACGGTTCGCGGCCAATGGGTCTATGGCACCGCATGGCGCAGTGCCTTGATACCGTATTTGCCGCGCTGGCGGACCCGACGCGCCGCGCCATTCTGGCCATGCTGCTGGAGGATGATATGGCTGTCACGGATGTGGCCGAGCCCTTTGACATGTCGCTCGCCGCCATATCCAAGCACCTGATGATCCTGTCCAAAGCGGGTCTGATCACCCAGGAAAAACGGGGTCGTGTCAAATGGTGCAAGCTCGAACCAGACGCCCTGCGGGACGCTTCCGTCTGGATGCAGGGCTTTGGTCAGTTTGAGGCGGTGAACCTCGACGCGTTCGAGCGGTTTCTGGAAGTCGAACTGGACCCACCTACTGGCCCAGGCTCTGCGCCTTTAGATACTTGACCAGCGTCTGGACCTTGGCGGTACGGTGCAGGTCGACATGGGTCACCAGCCAAACCTGAGACGCCCATTCGGGCCGCGGCGGACCGACCGCCACCAAGTCGGGCCGGGAATTCAACATATAGAGTGGCAAGAAACCGATACCTGCCCCGCTCAAGACGGCATCTTGAATACCTTGCAATTGCGAGGCCCGGAACACGATGCGTTCGTGCGGGATGGTTTGTTCCATCCAGCGTATGAACGGGGCCCGGCTCAGCCGTTCTTCAGCACCGACAAACCGGTGATGGCTCCATTCGCCATCCACCAGCGGCCCCTTTTCGGCGACATACTGCTCTGTCGCACAAAGCGCGAACTGCTGGGTGAAGAAGGACTGAACCACATTGTCGGGTTCCTGTGGTTGGTTTCCGGCGCGCACGGCCAGATGCGCCTCGCCATATTCCAGGCGCAGCACCCGCTCTTCCGTCATGAACCTGATCCGCACATCGGGATGCTGGTCCTGGAAGGACACCAAGACCGGTGTGAGGATTGGGGAGAGGATCGGCAAGCTGGTGACGATGATCTCGCCCGTTACTTCAGACCCCAGGCCTTTGATCCGGCCTGCTAGCTGCGAGAACTGATCGTCGGTGGTCTGGGCCACTTGCAACAGATCCTCGCCCGCCTCTGTCGGCGTGTAACCCCGCGCATGGCGCTGAAACAGTTTCGTGCCCAACCGCCCCTCAAGCGCATCAATATGGCGAATGACAGTTGCATGATGCACGCCCAGCGCATCGGCGGCACCGGAGACAGTGCGTAGCCGAGCGACATGATAAGCGGTTCTGACTTCGTCCCATGCGTCCAACGACATCGGCACATGCCCCCTTCTGTTTCGCACTCACGGACTGTGCTGGCATTTAGGATCCGGGTCCCGGAAATTCACCCCACTTGCAAAAATGCACATTAATCCTGCGCTGAGGTGAGTTTTGTTCCATTATGCGATGCTTACCTTGTGGTCAACCAAAGACACAAGCGAAAGGAACTTGAAATGACATCGGAAAGCGTTTTGCGGGTCGATGCCTCGGCCCGGACCGCTGGTTCGATCACCCGGGGGCTTACGGACCGTATCGTAGATGAGCTAAATCCGGGGATCGTCACGCCACGCGATCTGGCGCATCCGCTGCCCCAGATCACAGGCGATTGGGTCGCCGCCAGCTTCACCCCGCCAGAGGACCGTACAGCAGCCCAGACAGACGTGCTGGCGCTGTCGGATTGCTTGATCAATGAACTCGTACAGGCGGATACGATCGTGATTGGGGTGCCGATCTACAATTTCGGCGTTCCAGCCGCGTTCAAAGCCTGGGTCGACCTGATCGCTCGCCCTGGCATGACTTTTCGGTACGGCGACGCGGGCCCCGAAGGCCTGCTGCACGGCAAGCGTGCGATCATCGCCATGGCATCGGGCGGCACGCAGATTGGATCAGACGCTGACTTTGCCAGCGGGTATCTGCGCCACATCATGGCCTTCATCGGCATCACAGATGTTGAGTTCGTCACTGCCGCCCCGGCCGACGCCGCTGCCGTGGCAACTGCGGCTTAATCCTGCTTGGCTAGGATCGGGCCCAACGCCCGACCTGCCACCACATGCATGTGGAAGTGGGGCACCTCTTGGTTGGCGTCAACGCCCGCATTCGTCAGAACGCGGTAGCCTTTCGTGCCATCCTCAGGCCCGATACCAGCCTCATCACAAATCTGCGCGATGGCGCGGTTGAAATCGACAATCTCAGCCGCGCTGGCCGTACGGGCAAAGTGATCGAAAGTCACATAAGGGCCCTTCGGGATCACCAGCACATGCACTGGCGCTTGCGGCTGAATATCGCGAAAAGCGAGGCTGTGTTCGGTCTCCAACACCTTGTCGCACGGGATCTCGCCCCGCAGGATTTTCGCGAAAATGTTCTGGTCATCGTATGTCATGGCTGCGCCCCCTAGGCAAATCAGGAGCTATGAACGCCCCATTTGCATCATCTTACTTCTCTGATTATGGCGCGGCCTGCAACAACTCGCTTGTTTGGCATAAGCACG
>JBCBGY010000071.1:15434-19909 GCA_038526275.1 Pseudomonadota bacterium
AAATAGAGCCCGCTTTCCGTGTCAGTTTCGACGCAGCGGCTGCTCTAGAGCGATCCGAATACCGCAATTAGTTTACGCGCGTAAAATTTATTGAAATCAACAGCATACAATGGAGTACACACAACCATAACGATATTTTTATTGGCTCCATAAGTTATTATTGGGGCAAAAATCCGAATCCATCAAATAACACCCCAGTGCATATTTCGGCCTCAGTTCGACACCGTCACGAAATCGCCATATTGTCTGGGCGCACTCTGGCAACAATTTTTTATCCATGGCCCTGATTGGACAGCTTTAAGATTGGGCGTCTTTGTTTCGCCCTATTTTGTCCGGATTTCCGCCGACCAGAGGCAGGAATGTGCTCATTGTAAGTGTAATGGGTTGCATGATCGCAGCGTGGCGCGAGAAAGAAACTCAATGCAAATGCTTAAGCTACGAGTTGCTGTCACATTTCATAATGTGGCGAATTGCCGAGTGTCGGAAAGCCAGAATTAATAATTCGAAAAGTGGCGCCAACAGGCGCGCATGAATAGGAAGAGGAGACACCATGGAGAACTCCCCCAGTTCGTTCGACCCAAGCGATGTGGATACACCTGAAGGTATGACCCCCGCAGTTGGCATAGGATCCATTAGCGGCGTTCCGGCACAGGGCACCGGTCTGTTCGGTGAGGTTTACCATGCAGACAGCATCAACAACATGGACGCGGTTGACGCTTTGGTGGCTGCTGCCGACGGACCAGACGCGACCTTTACAGCAAGCCAGGTTTACTATGGCGACAATTCAGGTGACGGGACCCTTGAGGAGTTCCTGGCCGATGATGCAGACAGCATTGATGGCGACGGCACCGTAGAATTCGCACCATCTGCCATCGTTCTGACCGGCTACATCTACATTCCGGCGGGCGTGCACGAGATCTCCATCGCATCCGATGACGGCTACAGACTGGACATCGGCGGCGTTGACTTCTCAGAATATTCAGGCCGCCGCCCCACGGACGAAACTGCGCGGGTCGCCGAGTTTGATGGTGGTCTCTATCCTATTGAACTTTCGTACTTTGATGGTGGCGGAGGACGGTCTCTGCAACTGATGGTCGACGGTATGCCAGTTGACCAAAGCGCTTATTATGCCGCGGAAAGCGATTTCACCAATCCTCCCGCCGACGTGACGCTTGTGCCGGTCGATGAGTATCATCCCAGCTACTTTGTGGGCGAACATAGCGTCGAAGGCGCTGTTGACGGCGAAACTACAGACGGACGCGATGAAATCACGGGCCGGGGCAGCGACGATGATTTGGACGGCGGCGCCGGTGACGACGAAATTCTGGGCTATTGGGGCGACGACAAACTGGAAGGCGGCGACGGCAACGACGTGCTTGACGGGGGCTACGGCTCTGACCTTTTGATCGGTGGCGATGGCGACGACCTGCTGATCAGTCGCTCTGACGCGGGTGAACAGCGCATTGGCCAGCTTGCCATCGGTGAGCCCACACGAGACGACCCCGACGGCGAAGTTGACAATGACCTCCAGAAGTTGGCTGCCTATGCAGATCAGCCTTTGGTCGGCGACGACATTATGGTGGGTGGCGAAGGACGCGACACGTTCCTGTTCCTGCCGCAGCTTAACGCCAAGCTCGACATCATTGAAAAGCATGTGCGCATTGACGGCACCATCAACTGGGCCGGTGTCGCAGGCGAGAATGATGAACTGCACGACCACTGGGTCGACAGTTTCGGCATCGAAGTGATCGCTGACTATAACGCCGAAGAAGACCATATCGCAGTGATCGGCCACACGGCCAACGTGACCGACGTCACCTACCGCGATATCGATGGCGACGGCGACGAAGAGAGCATTGTCACCATCCTGTCGCTTCAGCATGGCGGCGGTGGTGCACATACGCAGGACTTGATCGGTCAGATCATTGTCTATGGCGACCGGGTCGAAGCCGACGATATCGAAACCGACAACGGCGTCACTTATGGCATCGTTGAAAACTATGCCGACGTCGCCGAAGCCATTTACCAGCCTGGCGAAGAGAAGATCTCCATCGTCGATGGCGAAGAGGTCAAAGGCTACGACACCCGCGACGAAAATGGCAATCTGGGTGCCGTCACCGGCAATCCCGAAGACTACGTGGACAACCCCTTTGAGGCGGAAGTCACCTACGGCGATCCACAGCCGGAAGAGCCAGAAGAGACGCGCGCCCCGTTTGAGCCCATCGAGATGGTCGAGGCTCAAGGCCAGACCTACACCGGCACGAACGGAGCCGACGATCTGTCCCAAGAGGAGCTACCGGAGCCATCGGGGCTGCCAGGCGCCTTGGCGCTCTGGACATTCGATGACGGCGAAGATGGCCGCTTCTCCGATGCGCGTGGCGGCAACGACGCTGTTTCGTACACGCGCTACGAAAATCAGGCACTGCTGAATACAGACTCGGCCAGCGATGACGCGCCCACGGGTCGGAGCGGTTCGATCGAGTTCGACGGTGACGAAGACTTTGCCTTCATCCACCACGATGAGATCATGGCCTTCAGCCAGGGCACCATCGCCCTTTGGGTCCGCCCGGATGATCTGACGGACCAGTCAGCCTATGTGACGAAAGACGCCCGCAATAGCGGCGACGGCGGTCACTTCCGTCTCGGCCATACGGACGACGGCAAGGTGTTCCTGCGCATGGCCGAAGGCGACGGCGGCAGCAACCACACCTGGGAAACGAAAACCGACCTGTTGACGGAAGGTGAATGGAGCCACATCGCGGTCAGCTTCACTGAAGACGAAGTTATCGTCTATGTCGACGGTGTGCCGGTGCCAGCGTCCGATTGGACGGCGACCGAAGGCGACGTGGCATCGCCCAACGCCTATACGGAAGCTTTCCTGATCCAGAACGAAGAGCCCTGGGTTCTGGGCGCCGACCAGCGCACGACAGACCACAATGACAGTGCTCAGGAATTCGCAACAGACGCGCGCAACCTGTCAAATCCGCTGGACGGTGCGATTGCCGAGTTTGGTGTCTGGGGTGGCTTCGAGCCGACGGATGCCCTGACCCAAGCCGAGGTCAACGACCTGATCGACAATGGCCCGGGTGCGGCGCTGACAAATCCGTCAGGCATCCAGGATATGCAGGCCGCAGACGACATGTTTGACGCAGGCGCTGGCAACGACACGGTCGATGCAGGTGCCGGCGATGACACTGTCGACGGCGGTGACGGCAATGATGAGATCCATGGCGGTTACGGCGACGACGAATTGCATGGCGGTGACGGCGACGACACGCTCGACGGCGGACGCGGATCTGACATGCTCGTCGGCGGCGATGGCGATGATGTGCTCTACTCGCGCTCGGATGCTGGCGAACAGCGGTTGGGCCAGCTCGTGCTGGGTGAGCCTTCGCGCGAATTCCCCGATCCGTCGATCGATCCTGTCTATCTGAAACTGGTCGATTGGGTGGATCAGCCCATCACGGCAGACGACATCCTGATCGGTGGCGAAGGCAACGACCACTTCAAGTTCGAAACGCTGATCAACGGCAAAAAAGACATCATCATGGACAACCTCCAGGATGATGGCCGGACGGTGAATTGGCACGGCGTGGCTGGCGAAAACCAGCGCCTGCACGATCACTGGGTTGACGCGTTCGGGATCGATATCATCGCCGACTACAACGCCGACGAAGACAAGATCAGCGTCATCGGGCATACGACCCAGGTCAAAGTCGACTATCACACGGTCGACACAGACGGGAACGGCCTGGTCGACGATATGGTCTCGGTCATCACCGCCTATTCCCAGCAGGGCAATGGCGGGGCGCATGACGAAGACTACCTCGGCTACATCGTGGTCTACGGTGACTTGGTCAACGAAGACGACATCGAAGTCGATGCGGGTGCCCACTACGGCATCGTCGACACAATCGATGAAATCCAGGAAGCTGTGGCACCGTCTGGTGAACTGCGGGAAGACGAATATTTCGGGTACGATACCCGCGATATCGATGGCGACCCAATCGGATCGCGGCCCGAAGACTTCACCTCAAACGACTGGTACAACGACGGCGAAGTCGCGTTGGCCTCGTCGCAAGGTGATGTCGAAGAGCCTGAATTCTACGAACTCGACACCGCCGGAACGTTCGATGGTGAAACCTACGCCACGGTTCAGCATACGCCGGAAATGGCGCTGCAATCCGGGACTTACGCCTTCTCCTTCACTGCGGATGAGATTGGTGAAACCCAGGCTCTGGTTTCGAAGGATCACAGCAACTTTGAGGATGGTGGCCACCTGAACATCTACCTGGACGGCAACGGACGGCTGAAAGTGCGCTTCCAAAGCACCGACGCGCAGCTCTTCCTTCAGTCGGACGACAAGTTCGAGGCGGGCGAAGAGGTCCATGTCAGCTTCAGCTTCTCACCAGAAGGGACGGTTCTCTATATCAACGGCGAAGTTCAGGACACCGACGAAAGTTACCCGGATGGTA
>JBCBGY010000072.1:0-19854 GCA_038526275.1 Pseudomonadota bacterium
GTCGGCGGCCAGGATGTACGCCACGTCCGCCAAGAAAGCCTGCGCCAAAAGATCGGGATGGTCACGCAAGAAACGGCCATGTTCAACCGAACGGCCCGGGAAAACATCCTCTACGGTCGTGCGGATGCGAGTGAGGCGGAACTCATCGCGGCGGCAAAACGGGCCGAGGCGCACGAGTTTATTACTGGCCTGAAGGACCATCACGGCAATGTCGGTTATGAGGCCTCGCTCGGCGAGCGCGGCGTGAAGCTCAGTGGCGGACAACGGCAGCGCATCGCTCTGGCGCGCGCGATTCTGAAGGATGCCCCGATCCTTGTGCTGGACGAGGCGACCAGTGCGCTCGACAGCGAGGTTGAGGCTCAGATCCAGACAGCGCTCGAACGCGTTATGGAGGGCAAAACCGTCCTGGCCATTGCCCACCGCCTGTCCACCATTGCCCGGATGGACCGGATCGTTGTGATGGAGGCGGGCCGGATCGTCGAAGAGGGCGACCACGACAGCCTTCTGGCCGCTGGCGGGGTTTACGCCCGCTTCTGGGCACGGCAATCTGGGGCCTTTCTGGGAGCGAAGGCAGCAGCGGAATGAAGCGGGTCATGATCATCGGGCAACCCGGGTCGGGCAAGTCGACGCTGGCGCGTGAACTTGGTGCGCGAACCGGCCTGCCGGTGTTTCACATCGACCGCGAGGTCTATTGGATGTCCGGCTGGCAGGAACGCGACATGGATGAGAAACTGGCGCGGGTCGCTGCCATCCACGCACAAGACGAATGGGTGTTTGAGGGCAATTTCTCCCGCACCTTCGCTGACAGAACGGCACGGGCCGACACGTTCATCTTCCTCGATCTTCCCTTGTGGTTGCGAGCCTGGCGCGTGGCCAAGCGCACCATCGGCAGCTATGGTCGGGCGCGGCCCGATATGGCCGAAGGCTGTCCCGAACAGGTCAGCCTGGAATTCTACGCATGGATCTGGCGAACGCGGCAGACGGGCCGGCAGAAGGGGCTGCAAATCCTGGCTGATCCGCCGCCGCACTTGACCGTCCATCATTTGACCTCGCCCCGCGCCGTGCGTGACTTTCTGTCGTCGCTTGACTTGCGGACCCTGACTGCATGAGTTGGACGATCGCGCGGCTGGGCCATCGCGGTGACGGTTTGGCCGAGGGGCCGATCTATGCACCCCGCACATTGCCGGGCGAAGTGGTGACCGGGGCACTGGACGGCGACCGGTTGCAAGAGATTCGCGTTCTGACGCCCTCGGACCACCGCGTCAGCGCCCCGTGCCGTCATTATCGCGGTTGCGGCGGGTGTGCCTTGCAGCACGCGGATGACGGCTTCGTCGCGGACTGGAAACAAGGCGTTGTCGCAGCAGCCCTTGCGGCCCAAGGGCTGGACGCGCCGTTCAAGCCCATAGCCGTTTCGCCGCCCGGCAGCCGACGGCGCGCCACGTTCTCGGGTCGCCGCACAAAGAAGGGCGCGCTGGTCGGGTTCCACGGCGCACAGTCGGCCGCCATCTTGCCGGTGCCGGACTGCCTACTGGTTACACCGGCTTTGCAGGCCGCTTTGCCGATGCTGGAGGCGCTGACCTGCATCGGCGGGTCCCGCAAGGGCGAGGTTTCTTTTGCGGTTACGGAAACGCGCACAGGGCTCGACATTGCCGTCACCGGAGGAAAGCCCGTGGACGCGGCGTTGGGCGAAGCACTGACATCGGCCATCCGGGGATATGGCGTTGCACGGCTGAGCTGGGATGGCGAGTTGGTGGCGCAGGAAGATCCGCCCGTCATCGCGTTTGACGGTTTGGACGTGCCCTTGCCGCCAGGCGCTTTCCTCCAGGCCACGCTGCCAGGGGAAGCGGCTTTGCGCTCTGCCGTAGAGGCAACCATTGGCGCCGCGAATAGTGTGGTCGACCTGTTCGCAGGCTGCGGCACCTTCGCTTTGCCGTTGTCGCGGCGCCGTTCCGTGCTCGCGGTCGAAGGCGACACGGCGATGCTAAGCGCTTTGGAAGCGGGGTGGCGGGCGGCAGGAGGGCTGCACGCGCTGGAAACCGCGAAGCGCGATCTCTTTCGCAACCCGCTTCTGGCCGATGAACTCGACCGGTTTGACGCAATTGTGATCGACCCGCCCCGCGCCGGGGCAGAGGCGCAAATGGCGCAAATCGCACAGTGCCACGTTCCGGTGGTGGCGGCGGTGTCGTGTAACCCGGTGACCTTCGCGCGGGATGCAAAATGTCTCACCCAAGCGGGCTATCGGCTGGAATGGGTGCAGGTCGTGGATCAGTTTCGCTGGTCGCCGCATGTGGAACTTGCCGCCTGCCTTACAAGGAGCCATATCGCGACCTGAGCAGCCCGGAGACGACAGTGCGCGAGACGATTAAAGACTGGTTAGAACGGCCCTTGGTGCGGAACGGCATCATCGGCGTCATTATCCTGAATGCCATTATTTTGGGCCTGGAAACCGTGCCGCCTGTGGCGGAGCCCCTGGGGTTTCTGCTGCGACTGATCGATCAGTTGTGCCTTGTGGTCTTCATCACCGAACTGGGCCTGAAGCTTTTCGCCTATCGTTGGGCGTTCTTCCGCAATGGCTGGAACCTGTTTGACGCGGTCATCGTCGGATCTGCGCTGGCGCCAGGCGCGCAAAATCTGAGTGTTCTCAGGGCGTTGCGTGTCTTGCGGGTTCTGCGCGTCGTGTCCGCCATGCCGCGCCTGCGGCGGGTGGTCGAAGGCTTTGTCACCGCACTCCCGGGTATGGGATCGGTCTTTCTGCTGATGGGCCTCGTTTTTTACATCGGATCGGTCATGGCCACGAAACTTTTTGCCGACTCCTTCCCAGAATGGTTCGGCAATTTGGGCCTGAGCGCCTACTCGCTCTTCCAGATCATGACACTTGAAAGCTGGTCCATGGGAATCGTTCGCCCGGTGATGGAGATTTACCCCTTCGCCTGGGCGTTCTTTGTGCCGTTCATTTTGCTGACGACCTTTGCGGTGGTGAACCTTCTGGTGGGTCTTATCGTCAACTCCATGCAGGATGCGCATTCCGAGGAAGAGAACGAAAAGACAGACGCCTATCGGGACGAAGTGTTGCACCGGCTGGA
Organism: Pseudomonadota bacterium; assembly: GCA_038526275.1. Lineage (GTDB taxonomy): Bacteria > Pseudomonadota > Alphaproteobacteria > Rhodobacterales > Rhodobacteraceae > 188UL27-1. Next base: position 3,084 of record JBCBGY010000072.1, read on the forward strand.
GGCCATCGAGAAGGCGTTGCAAGAACAGCGAGCGTCGCCAAAACCTTAGCGGCGCACGGGCAACAATCTCGCAAAGGTACCGAAACAAAGGGGATTCCCGAACAGGCGGTTTTCCGCTAGCAGTTGAAAAAAACAACGAAGCGGTTCGGGACATCATGATTTTCACGAAACGGGCCATGTTGGCAGGCGCAGCGGCCCTGGCCGTGTCTGGCTGTTCAAGCAAGTTTCAAACTTATGACGGGCCAGAAGTGACCCGGATCTTGGTTTACAAAGAGCAACGGCGAATGCTGTTGATGCACCATGACCAGGTGCTGAAGAACTACGCGTTTGATCTGGGCTTCGCGCCTGTTGGCGACAAGCTGCAGGAAGGGGACGGTCGGACGCCGGAAGGGATGTATCTGATCGATCGGCGCAATCCGAACAGCAATTTCCACCTGTCCCTCGGGATCAACTATCCCAATGAACGAGACTTGGCGGAGGCCCTGGCGGCGGGTGTGGATCCTGGTGGTGACATCTTTATCCACGGTCAGCGCAGTTTTTGGGATCGCGGCGGCGACGATTGGACCTGGGGATGTATCGCCGTGACCAACCGTGAAATGGAAGAGATCTATGCTATGGTCCGAGACGGCACACCGATCCGCATTATGCCTTAAACTTAGGCCGCAGCGGCGCAGCTAGCGCGCTTTCAGCCAAAGGTTGATCGAAAGGCAGTAAACCGGGTTTAACCACCCGTGATCATCGTCCACCAGATCTTGCCGTTGGATTCCTGAAACCAGGCAATGCCAAGGTCACGCGCGGCGGGGCTCATCACAACCGCGCGGGTTGCGGGCACCTCCATCCAGGCCGCAAGCGTCTGCAGTTCGGACTCGAATGTCTCGGAGATGTTTTCACCGTGAAATACGCCAGAGTAGCCTGCGCGACGCACTCGGTCGAGCGGAGAGGACCCGTCGGAACCGAAATGCCAGGGCCGATCCTGCCGGGACATGTCGCGCGAATGGGTCGCTGCGGCAGCGTTGAGCCGCGAATTCAACTCGAGCCCGGGAAGGCCCGCTGCCTGGCGAAGCGAGTTGACCGAATCCAGCATTCGAAACTGGATGCGGCTCGCGTCGCCTTGGGAAATCCGATAGACGCGATTGCGCGAAACCCCCGATCCGTCATCCACGACGGGGGGTGCGGTACATCCGGCCACGGCCAGTGCGGCTGCGAAAATCAATCCTAATCGGCGTGCCATGCCTTGCTCCTCGATGGTGCCGACATCGTCTACAGGGTCGCAATTGCGAGAGCAAACCCAACTGCGGCCATATTGGCACGCACACGCTTGTTTGAATTGCAGGTGCGGCTCAGAAGCCATAATATCACAAAAAAGTTAGTCTTGAGGAATGAGGTTCCTATGAAAACGCGGTTGACGCGACGGTTCCTATTGACGTCTGCCACTGCAAGCTTGGCCGCTCCGGCCATCGGCCAAGGTGTCCTGGACCAACCCCAGCGCGCGGAGCGCAACATCTCCAGTTTCCGCAACCGCGACTGGCGACCCTATTTCAGCAATCTTGCTGGCGGAGCGATCCTTGTCGATATCGACTCGCGCGCCGTACATTACTGGTCTGAAGACCAGCAAACCTACAAACTTTATCCGTCATCGGTGCCATTGTCCGAGGACCTGACCCGGCGTGGTCGGACATCCGTGGTACGCAAGGTGGAGGGCCCGTCATGGGCACCGACGCCAGCGATGAAGCTACGCAATCCCGAATGGCCCGACTTCGTGGGGCCTGGGCCGGATAACCCGCTCGGCACCCACGCGCTTTATCTGAGCTGGAAATACTACCGAATCCATGGCACCCATGATACCCGCAAGATCGGGCGTCGTTCATCCAACGGTTGTATTGGGTTGTATAATGAGCACATCGCCGAACTCTTTTCCATCGTCGGAGTTGGCGCCCAAGTGTTGCTAATTTGACGACATCGCGCCGGATTTGGCCGAGTCCAAAGGCTCGGTCAATTGCAACTTTGCCAATCGATTGTAATTCTTGGGCCACAAGTTCGTAGCATGCGCGTTCGTGTCTCGTCGGCGCCTGCTGTGCGTTAATTGGAGGTTGAAATGAAAAAAGTTGCTCTGGCCGCTGCCGTTTCGCTGGCTGCCACATCCGCCTTCGCTGGCGGTTTCGATGATCCGGTGATCGAAGAAACCATCATCGAAGAAGAAACAGCATCCTCGAGCGGTGGCGTCCTTGTCCCGATCATTCTGTTGGTAATGATCGCGGCTGCCGCGTCGAACTAAGACGACGATTTAAGACTACAACAAAGGGCGGTCGCGCAAGCGGCCGCCCTTTTCGTAAATGTTGGACAGGTCCGTTCCCGCAGGAGCGCCTCAGTCCAGCCAACCCTTCAGATTGGCTCCGATCACTTGGGTCAGGGCGCTAATGTGCGCGTCATCGTCATTGAGGCAGGGGATATAGGTGAAATGTTCACCGCCGCCTTCCTCGAAGCTTTCCCGGATCTCTTCGTTGATCTCTTCAAGCGTTTCGATGCAATCCGCCGAGAATGCTGGCGCAATCACTGCAATGCGTTTCTTGCCAGTCTCCGCAAGGCGAGCGACTTCCTCTACTGTGTAGGGCTTTAACCACTCCTCTGGGCCAAACCGGCTTTGGAAGGTTGTAACGATTGCATCATCGCTCCAACCCAGGCGTTCTTTCAGCAGTCGCGTCGTCTTCTGGCACTGGCAGTGGTACGGGTCGCCTTCCATCAGATAGCGCTTCGGCACACCGTGGTAGGAACAAACCAAGACATCTGGTTTGGTCTCCATCAGCGCATAGCTCCGCTCAACCGACTGCGCCAAAGCATCAATGTAGGCCGTGTTTTCGTAGTAGGCCGGAACGGTGCGGCTGTCAGGCTGCCAGGTTTGTTCCATCAGGGCACGGAAGAACGCATCATTGGCCGTGGCCGACGTCGCGCCCGCATAGTGCGGGTAAAGCGGGAAGAACAAGATCTTCCGACAGCCCTGATCTATCAGGGCCTGCACCTTCGACTTGGTCGACGGATTGCCGTAGCGCATGCAGAAGTCGACAACGACATCGTCGCCGTAGCGGTCCGCCAGGCTGGCTTTTAGCTTTTCCGTTTGCGCCTTGGTGATGGTCATCAAGGGGCTTTCGCCGGCCTCGTGGTTCCAAATCGATTTGTAGGCTTCGCCCGACGAAAAGGGGCGCTTGCTGAGGATCACCAATTGCAGCAGCGGTTGCCAGATGAATGGCGAATAGTCGATCACCCGGCGGTCTGACAGAAACTCGCTCAAATAGCGCCGCATCGACCAGTAATCGTAGTTGTCCGGTGTCCCGAGATTGGCCACCAAAACGCCGACCTTGGCAGGCTTTACGGCGGGATGGTCCGCTGGCAGATGATGACGCTCGCCCATGGGCTCGCCCTTACTCGCTGGTAACGCCTCGATCTGAGCGCCAGCCTCGGAATCTAACATTTGGCTTGCCTGTCTACTACTTCTGGTCATCTTACGTCCAGATAACCGCTCTGGATCATTCGTCAATTGTCACCCTTGGGTCGCGGACCTGTTGGAAGCGTCAATTCGGATGTGCCTAAGGCTTCAGCCAAACGGGACTGTGCTGAACCCGGACGCAGCGGTTGGGGTTGTCCTTCTGCCGGGGCCCAGCCGGACAGGTAGAGTATCTCAACCTCCATTGCCAGTCGCCCGGATGGATCTTTGGGATACGTCATGGCCGCGTGATCGAAGAGTTTGCGTAGGCCAGGCGCGCGATGCCGGTTGGCCAGGGCATTGGTTTCGCCCATGGCGCGCAGGTCGTGCAGCATCGCCATGAGATCGGGATAGGTGACGTTCAAGGCAACGCCATCCGCCACCGGCATGGCAAAGCCCGCCCGCTGCAGCAATCCGCCCATATCCCGTATCTCTGCCATGGGTGCAACGCGGGGCGATAGGCCGCCTGAGACGGCGCTCTCAGCCTCTGCCAGCACACGGCGCAAGGTGGCCAGCGTCTTTCCGCCCGCAAGGCAGCCCAGGAACAACCCGTCAGGGCGCAGGGCACGGCGACATTGGATCAATTGACCAACCGGATCGTCCGCCCAGTGCAAGGCCATGGCATGGATAACGAGATCACTTGATTGAGGTTTCAGGTCCAGAGTTTCATCGTCCGCCACAATCCGGGCTTCGGGCCAAAGCCTCGCCCAAAGATCCGGCAGGCCCGTCACAACAACCGGTTTGGTAAACCGTTTGTTAATCTCTCCAAGTCTTTCTCTCAGATTGTCGCTCGCGGCGTGGTGCAGGAAATCGGCCAATCCTATCCGGACAGCGCGGATCCGATTGCGTGCAAGCTGCGTGCGGTCGGTCAGGCGGGTCATGAAAGGATCCTTACACATATGGCGGCATTGCAGAGGCTTTTTCGGGCGGTCTATCCGCCGCAATGCGTTTCCTGTGGGTGTGTCGTTGGCGAAGAAGGCGGTTTGTGTGGCTCATGTTGGCGCGACACGCCGTTTATCAGCGGGACGGTTTGCGATCTATGCGGCGTTCCGCTCCCCGGCGATCAGGCAGAACCGGGCGACCCTGATTTGGTCTGTGATGATTGTCTGGCGGCCGCTCGGCCTTGGTCCAAGGGGCGATCTGCCCTGCTTTACGAAGGCGCCGGACGGCGGATGGTTCTGTCGCTGAAGCATGGCGACCGGACGGAAAGTGCGCCGGTTCTGGCCGCGTGGATGCACCGGGTCGCTCAACCGCTTTTGGCCCCGGAAATGCTGGTGGCCCCCGTTCCGTTGCACTGGCTTAGATTGATGCGACGGCGGTTTAACCAGTCTGCGCTTCTGTCGCAGTCGGTTTCAAAGGCAATGAACCTGGCGCATTGCCCGGACCTGTTGATTCGCAACCGGGCGACCCCCACGCAGGAAGGACGTGGCCGGGATGCCCGATTTACCAACGTCAGCGCTGCAATCTCGGTCAATCCCATGCGCAAGCACCGTCTGATTGGCCGCAAGATTCTTTTGGTGGACGATGTGATGACGTCGGGCGCGACATTTGCGGCCTCCGCAGAGGCTTGCCTCGCGGCTGGAGCCAGCGATGTGCGTGTGTTGGCTCTGGCACGTGTGGCCAAGGCCCCTTAAGTCTCGGCGGGAGGTGCGAGGAGAATTGCATGCCCAATGTCGAAATCTATACATCCCCGCTTTGCGGATTTTGCCACGCAGCGAAGCGGCTGCTGAGTCAGAAAGGTGTAAGCTTTGCCGAGATTGATCTGTCAAAGCAGCCCGACAAACGATCTGAAATGCTGAGCCGGGCATCCGGCAAGCACACGGTTCCTCAAATCTTCATTGGTGACAGCCATGTCGGTGGCTGTGACGAACTGTATGCGTTGGAACATGCTGGGAAGCTGGACCAAATGCTGGCCGGGTGAGGCCGATGCGGATTGCCCTGCTCCAGCTCAATTCCAGCGACGATCCGGCGGCCAACCTCTCGGTCACGTGCGACATGCTTCGCGAGGCCGCGGAGGGCGGCGCGACGTTTGTACTGACGCCTGAAGTCACGAATTGCGTGTCGGCCAGTCGCGCCCGGCAGAATGCCGTGCTGGAGCTGGAAGAGCAGGATCAGACCCTCGCCCGGCTTCGCGACGAGGCCGCGCGCCACCGTATCTGGCTTTTGCTTGGATCCCTTGCGCTCAAGAGCGGTGCGGCTGATGGTCGCTATGTCAACCGCTCGTTCCTGATTCTTCCTGACGGGTCGATTGCAGCGCGGTACGACAAGATCCATATGTTTGACGTCCAGATCTCTGAAACCGAGCGCTATCACGAAAGTGCCGGCTATCGCCCCGGAGAGAACGCCGTGGTGGTGGATGGACCGATCGGGCCATTGGGGATGACGATCTGCTACGATCTGCGGTTCCCTCACCTTTATCGCGATCTGGCGCAGGCAGGTGCAACCATGCTGACAGTGCCGAGCGCCTTTTCTCCGGTAACAGGGGCGGCCCATTGGGAGCCGTTGTTGCGGGCCCGGGCTATTGAAACCGGCTGTTTCGTGATTGCACCGGCCCAGTGCGGAACTCATGCAGTCAGCGAAGGAAAGGCCCGCAAAACCTATGGGCATTCCCTGGTCGTGGCGCCCTGGGGTGAGGTTTTGGCGAATGGCGGCACCGAAACAGGCGTCGTCTGGGCGGAGATCGAACCAGAAGCGGTGGCGGAAGCCAGAGGTAAAGTCCCTTCGATTACCGCGCGATCTGTTTACACCGCACCGCAGCCCCAATGAGTGACGCCAGCGAACCTCTGGCGGTTGCACTCTTTAGCGAGATCTTTACCGCAGACCAGCTGGCGCGGAACCGGCTCACCCGGGTTCTGCCCAAAGGTATGGAACTGAGCCATTTCTCTGTTCTGAACCATCTGGCCCGTCTTCGCGGCGAACGAACGCCCGCGCAGTTGGCCCAGAGCTTTCATCTTACCCGCGGCGCGATGACGAACACTTTGGCCAAGCTGGAATGGGCCGGATATGTTCATGTGCGGCCTGACTGGGAGGATGCGAGGCGCAAACTCGTGGCAATTAGTCCTGCGGGCCTGCGCGCGCGGGATGCGGCTATTGCAGCCCTTTCGCCAATCATCAGCGAGGTCGTGGATGAGATTGGTGTCGAACGCGTGCGTCAGTCTCTTCCGGTGCTGCGCGAGCTGCGCGCGAAACTTTCCGAGGACGCGCCGGGGTCGGACTAACCCGCCGATGTGTCGGGAGATGGTTTCACGCTGGCGGTGACATAGTTGACGCTGAGATCTCGCGCGCTGAGAGACCACGACCAGGACAGCGGATTGAAGACGAATCCCCTGCGATCAACTGGTTCCAGCCCCGCTTGGCGGATCAAATCGTAAAGTTCATCGGGTGTGATGAATTTAGACCATTCATGGGTTCCCTTGGGCAGCCACCGCATAATGTACTCAGCCCCAACGATAGCCATCGCAAAACTTTTTGGGTTACGGTTGATCGTGGAACAGACCATGAGCCCGCCTGGCTTCAGCAAAGTCTGGCAAGCCGTCAGATAAACCAGTGGATCTGCGACATGTTCGACCACTTCCATGTTTAGAACCACATCGAATGCCTCACCATCAGCCGCAAGATCTTCGGCGGCGGTGTGCCGATAGTCGATCGTTAGGCCAGACTGTTGTGCGTGGAGTTCTGCAACCGGTATATTGCGTGCAGCCGCGTCAGCGCCCACAACATCTGCTCCCATGCGGGCCATCGGTTCGCATAACAAACCGCCGCCGCAGCCGATATCGAGTATCCGCAACCCGGCAAAAGGGGCATGTGCCGTCACGTCCCGATCGAATTCTGCCGCGATCTGCTGACAAATATAGTCTAGTCTGCACGGATTAAGCATGTGCAGGGGTTTAAATTTGCCGTTCGGGTCCCACCATTCAGCTGCCATCGCCTCAAATTTGGCGATCTCTTCTGGATCTATGGTGGTATTGGTCATGGCGTGTCCCCCGTCTTGTGGTGCCAAGACCGATGGCGCGGTGGCACAGGGCGATATATAGGATGGGCATGGATAAAAGGGCCGGTCAAAAAAGCGCAGTCCAGTTTTTGTATCCGCCGATCGACCCGTTCGATCAGCGCGTCATGGATATGGGAGATGGTCATCGCGTCTATGTAGAACAATGTGGCAGCCCGGAGGGACTGCCCGTGATCGTGCTGCATGGCGGCCCAGGTGGCGGCTGCAGCCCGGCCATGCGGCGCTATTTCGACCCGTCGGAATACCGAATCATTCTGTTCGATCAGCGCGGTTGTGGGCGGTCGCGGCCCCATGCCAGCGTTAGCGAGAACACGACCTGGCATTTGGTGGCGGACATTGAACGCATTCGCAAAGCGCTAGGCATCAAAAGATGGGTGGTGTTCGGTGGGAGTTGGGGCGCAACGCTTTCGCTAATTTATGCCCAGTCACATCCGGAACGGGTGGGATATCTGGTTCTGCGTGGCGTCTTCCTGATGACCGCGCAGGAGCTTGATTGGTTCTATGGTGGCGGAGCGGCCCAGTTCTTCCCCGATCAATGGGCAAAGTTCACCAGCCTGATTCCGGCAGATGAGCGGTCGGATTTGATTGCGGCCTACAACAGGCGCCTATTTTCCGGCGATATGGTGATGGAGACCCGTTTTGCCCGGTCCTGGGCGGCGTGGGAGAACGCTTTGGCCTCCATCGAAAATGACGGACCGATGGGCGAAAGTCCTGCCGATTATGCCAGGGCCTTTGCACGGTTGGAGAATCACTACTTCACCAATGGTGGCTTCTTGGAATATGACGGGCAAATCCTGCGGGATGTGCCGCTGATCAGCCATGTGCCCGGTACGATCGTCCAAGGCAGGTACGACATGATCTGCCCACCTTCAGCCGCCTGGAGCCTCGCCGAGCGTTGGTCTCGGTGCGACTTGCAGTTGGTGCCATTGGCGGGCCATGCTCTGTCAGAGCCGGGGATCAGTGCAGAGCTGGTGCGCACCACGAAGTCCATCCTGCGCAGTGCGCCCAAGTTGGGCTTTTAGGGGCCTGTCGCGGTCAGACCTAGAACTCAAAATGATCCAGTGTCAGGTCGTGAACCGCGACATTTTCGACAATGAACCGGACCTCGTTGCCGTGCTTGGCGGCAACGACAAGCGACCCGCTACCTGTTGCACTGATGCTGATATCTCCGGCGGAAAAATTCCCATCCGTTAGGTCGATTGAATCGATGCCCAGTTGGAAATCCAGGATCGTATCAACGGTCACCGTCTTGAAGGCCCGAAAGGTGAAAGTATCCGACCCGCTGTCGCCCTGAAGGGTGTCCACACCTTCGCCGCCGATCAGGATGTCCGCTCCGGCACCACCCTCCAGGTGATCTTTCCCCTTGCCCCCTTTTAGAAGGTCGCTGCCTCCACCACCGATCAACGTATCGCGGCCTTGATTGCCCCGGAGTTCGTCGTGACCGAAGTCAGATGGATTGGTGTCGCCCTTCAGAAGATCCGCGCCAGCCCCGCCTACGAGCAAATCGTCGCCATTTTCTCCGAAAAGGCTGTCGTTGCCGTCCTTGCCGTACACTTCATCATCGCCCGCACCAGCTTCGATCGTGTCGTTTCCGTTCCCTCCATCGAGTGAGTCATCTCCGTCGCGTCCCCAGATGTGGTCGAACCCATTCTTCCCATTGATGATATTGTCGCCGGCGACACCCATGATTTTGTCGGCTCGCGCGGAACCCGAAATCTCGAAGGCTGCACCCAGATCGGTAAATGTCCAGCCGGTCACGTCCACGGGCGCGCCGTACAGGTGCTGCAACGCTTCGATGTCGAAGGCCCCAAGCGAACTAAAGAATGTAGGACCGCGACCAAACTGATAGGTCATCACGGTGTTTCCGGGATGATCCAGCGAATCGACCAATATGTTTGGTCCGTCATGGGGATGGAGCAATCCCATCGTGTGCCCTAGCTCGTGCAGCAGGGTGGCGAAACCGAACGAGCCTTCATTGTAGGCCCCGGCATTGTCGACAACCAAACTGCCCGGGGCCGTGTAATAGTCGGTGACGTAAGGCAGCGTCGCCCAACCCCCATAGGGCGATCCCTTGGCGTTGTGCACGTCAATCATCCCGCCATCATCAACTTCCACGAAGACGATACCTGCGGCTGCTTCATACTGGTCGACGGCGTCCCGGAAGTTGTCTTCTTGTGCCTCGGTGAAGGGACTATAGCTTTTCTCTCCGAAGCCGTAGCTGCCAGGCGTGGGCAATTCCGAGCTTTCGAGGAAACTGTAGGTCACAATCACCGGTGTGTGCAGGTTCGTCATGCCGTTCCAACGAAAGGAACCGTCAATTGGATCGGGGAGGATGGACGTGTAATCAGAGACAACTGGCATCAAAAGTCCTCGGTGCTATGTGGGCCGAACCGAAGACAAACCGATCCCATTCTGCGGAAAGGCATACCGCAGGCAACATCAAGTCCTCGGTCGATGACATCCGAGGAATACAAAGTAAGATCTTTCTAAAATGTAATGTTAAGTGATTATTATTATTCGAATTTTTGTGGAATTTGGATAAAACGAGCGTCGAAAAAATCTGCGCGCGTTACGCCAACTTAATCTCTCAACAGATCGTTGATTGCCGTCTTCGAGCGGGTCTTTTCATCCACACGTTTCACGATAACCGCGCAGTACAAGTTGACGCCGCCGCTCGATGGCAGTGAGCCAGAGACAACGACAGAGTAAGGCGGTACCTCGCCGTACAGGACTTCGCCTGTTTCGCGGTCAAAGATCTTGGTGGACTGCCCGATAAAGACGCCCATGCCGAGAACCGCGCCTTCGCGGACAATTACGCCTTCGACGACCTCGGATCTTGCGCCAATGAAGCAGTTATCTTCAATAATCGTCGGACCGGCCTGCATGGGTTCCAGCACGCCGCCGATACCCACGCCGCCCGACAGATGCACGTTCTTTCCGATTTGGGCGCACGATCCGACGGTGGCCCAGGTGTCCACCATAGTGCCGCTATCCACATAGGCCCCAAGATTCACGAAGGATGGCATCAAAACCACGCCTGGAGCGATGAAGGCAGATTTGCGCACCACACAGTTGGGAACAGCCCGAAACCCTGCAGCTTTCCACTGATTGTCACCCCAGCCTTTGAATTTGCTATCGACCTTGTCCCACCAGTCCGTGCCCTGGGGTCCGCCGCCTTGGGGTTCCATGTCCTTTAAACGAAAGCCTAGCAACACGGCTTTCTTGGCCCATTGGTTGACGTGCCAGGTGCCATCGTCCTGTCGTTCCGCCACGCGAACCGTGCCGCTATCCAGGGCGTTCAGCGTATCTTCGATGGCTTCGCGGGTTTCACCTGTAGTGTTGGGGGAAATTTCATCGCGGTTTTCCCATGCAGCCTCAATTGCAACCGCCAGATTATTCTGCGCCATGTCTCCCCCGGGTTCTCTCTGGTCCTCGCGTCGCGCTGGCTATAGACGCATGGGGTGGGGCGCGCAATCCGAAGGAAGGTGCCATGAAGGACGACAGACGCAGCGGGTTTCGCGAAGCCAGCCAAGATGTGGAAACGGCCCATCAACTGCCACAGACGCCACAAACGCAGGCCCCGGCCTATGAATTGGCTTTCGCGGATGACGCGTTTTTGTGCCGCGAGGAACTTCGGCCGGTCCGGTTACAGTTGGAGTTGCTCAAGCCTGAAATGATGCTGGAAGAGGCTGGCGTCGTTTCAACCATCGTTTTGTTCGGTGGAGCGCGTATCCCCGCGCCGGACCAGAAGGCCGGAGCCAGAACGCAGACGCTGGCCGATCTGTCGCAATTCTACGAAGAAGCCCAGCGGTTTTCCCACATGATGACAGCGCGATCGCTTGAAACAGGTGGCGCCGAAGGTGTGATCGTCACCGGTGGTGGACCAGGCGTGATGGAGGCTGGCAATCGGGGGGCGGTGGAAGCAGGTGGTCGGTCCGTTGGCCTGAGCATTGTCTTGCCGCACGAACAGGCCCCTAATAGTTACGTCACGCCAGAACTTTGCTTCAATTTTCATTATTTTGCGATCCGCAAGATGCATTTTCTCATGCGTGCGAAAGCAATCGCCGTGTTCCCTGGCGGCTTTGGCACGTTGGATGAACTGTTCGAAAGCCTGACGCTGATCCAGACAGGGCGGATGGAAATCATCCCGATCCTGCTGTTTGGACGCGCATTCTGGGAGAGCATTATCGACTTCAGGGCGCTCGCGGATGCCGGGACGATTAGTGAGGCGGATTTGGAGCTGTTTCAGTTTGTTGAGACCGCTGAAGAGGCGGTTAATGCCATCGACAATTGGGAAAATGCAGGCACCCGCAGGGGTGTGATCCCGGGGCGCTAAACCTATGGAGAAAAAGGGCCGTCAGACAGTTTATACCTTGCTCGTCGAGGTTGGGCGCAAAGCGGGAGACGGCCTGCCCGACGAAGCCACAGGTGCCGCATTGATGTGCTATGCAAGCGGCGTAGACGAGGCGGAAGCAGTGCGCGAGACTGCCGCAATACTGAAGCAAGCTGAGATGGCTCCCCTGGAGATTACCGGGTACGGCTCGCTGGAAGATCGGCGCGCGGATGGTCACGACATTTCCGAGGAAGAGGAAAAGTTGATGGATCGCGCCTTGGTGGAGAATGCGGTTATCGTCGCCCAGGTCACGCCGTTTTTTGCCTGAAGGCTTGGCCTTAAGCACTCGTCAACTCGATTCTGGCAGTCCTTGAGCAAATCTCGCTTCGACGCTTGTTCACCCCAGCTGCATTCCAAGGATCGCTAATGTCCAACTCCCGTCGCGTCAACACCAGGCCGCAGTCTGGGGCAGTCCCCACAAATCCCAATGAGTTGTTTTTCTCGCGGACCGACGGTCGCGGAGTGATTGAGTCCTGTAACCATACCCTCAAACGGATCAGTGGGCATGAATATACCGACCTGTTGGGCGCACCTCACAAGGTGGTTCGGCATCCCGATATGCCAAAGGGGGCGTTCTACCTGGTTTGGGATCGGTTGAAAAAGGGCAAGGTCACCGGAGCTTTTGTGAAGAACCTGGCCAAAGACGGTCTCTATTACTGGGTTTTCGCGCTCATGTCGCCGTTGCCGAACGGTTATCTTTCGGTTTGTTTGAACGCCTCAAGTGAGTTGTTTCTGCAAGTTGAAAAAATCTATGCAAAGCTTCGTGAAGAGGAACAGGCTGGTAAACTGACGCCCGAAGCAAGTTCCAATAGGTTTTTGGAGGCCCTTCAAGAGATGGGGTATCCGTCCTACAATGCGTTTATGGCACAAGGCTTGCGCCAAGAAATGGATGCCCGCGAAATTGCTCTGGGATCGCGCGTTACACCGACGGGCAAGAACTTTGACAGCATGATCGAAACCTTTGCCCTGATCCGTCAGGAAACGACTCTGCTGTCTCAGACCTTTGCGGTGGTCCAGGCTATTCCTCAGAACATGCGAATCCTCGCTTCGCAGTTGGAAGCCCTGGGAGGACCAATCAGCGCAATCTCCTCAAACTACGGCGATATATCCAAGAAATTTATTGAATGGATGAAATCCTTTAGTGGGGACACTGGCCACAGTTTTGATCAGACGCGCGATATCATCGACAGAGGGCTGTTCTTGTTGAACGCATCCTTGTTGCAGGACGAAATGCAGACCCAGTTCCAGCAGGAACGTCGTGACCTGGATAAAATCAATGGCGCTGCCGAGATTAAGATACTGAAGGAACTTACGTCTAAGTTTAAGGATGAGGCGCGCGAAGGACTTCGCCAGATTGCGCAACAGGCCGGACAGTTTACCGCGGCTGTGGGCCATATGAAACGCCAGGTTATGGGCCTAAGCTCCACCCGAATGATGTGTAAGATCGAAGGCGCGCGGCTCGGCCGGGAAGCCGAAGGGCTGGCCGAAATCATCAACCAACTGGACCGTTTTCAGACGGAAATTGAACAGCGGCTCAGTAAGATCGATGGTTTCAACCGAGAGGTCAAACGCATTGCCGACATGCTGGCCAACGGCAACGGCCAGACCCAGTTCCGAAGCTATAACCTGTTACCGCATACCGCCGCTTGATCTAGACAACACAATACCTGGATCATGGTGTGTCGCCTAATGCGTTGAAATCTTTGGTGTCATGCAGCGTCAGGTGACCACGATTTTTCGCGTGGTCCTCTAGCGGGCCAACGGCTGGCATTCACGCAACAGAAACGGCTATCGGTAATCCGCCAAATGATTTAGGCGAACCATATGCCTGAGCACTTGGTCACCACAGATCCCGTCGAACTTACCACGCAACTTGTCCGATGCCCGTCGGTCACACCAGAGGAAGGCGGCGCGCTGGGCCTATTGGCGGGGTGGTTGTCCTCTGCTGGGTTCGACTGCACGCGGGTCGATCGTGGGGGCGTTGCAAACCTCTTTGCGCGGTGGGGTCCAAGGGGTCATCCCCGTACCTTTGGCTTTAACGGGCACACTGATGTCGTCCCGGTGGGTGACGAGGCCGCCTGGAGCCATCCACCTTTTGGCGCCGAAATCGCGGATGGCAAGCTTTTCGGTCGGGGTGCGACTGATATGAAGTCCGGGGTCGCCGCATTCGCAGCATCCGCCATAGATCTGGTGCAAACCAGGCCACCGACTGACGGCGCGATCATTCTGCTCATCACCGGCGACGAGGAAGGGGACGCGACTGACGGAACCCAAGCACTGCTCGATTGGATGGAATCGCAGGACGAGGCCATGAGCGTCTGCCTGGTCGGCGAGCCGACCTGTCCTGATGTCTTTGGCGAAATGATCAAGATCGGTCGACGTGGCTCGCTCACTGCGAAATTCACGGCCCACGGCAAACAGGGCCATTCCGCTTACCCGCATCGCGCCCGCAACCCTGTCGAAACAATCGTCCGCCTCGCCGAAAGAGTGCAACGTCAAAAACTGGATGAAGGTACCGCGCATTTCGATCCCTCAACTTTGGTGATCACCACCATCGATACGGGGAACACCGCAACCAACGTGATCCCGGCCGCTTGCCACATGACACTGAACATCCGGTTCAATGACCTCCATTCGGGCGAAAGTCTGCAGGATTGGCTGGTCGGCATCGCAGATGAAATTGGGCGCGACTCCGGCGTGCCAATCGACAGCACAGTTCGGGTGTCGGGCGAAGCTTTCCTGACCCTCCCAGGGGATCTATCAAAACTCGTGGTCACCGCAGTCAGGCGGGAAACCGGGTTGGAACCCAAACTTTCCACGACGGGGGGCACTTCGGATGCACGGTTCGTCAAAAATCATTGCCCTGTCGTTGAGTTTGGGCTGGTCGGCAAAACCATGCATGCCATTGATGAAAACGTTGAAGTCGCGCAGATCCATCAACTCAAGGCGGTGTATTCAGGCATCCTGCAGGACTATTTTGCAAACGTCTAGGCGATAGACCCGATGACAGGCCTGAACCGCCGTGATACGTGCCGAATATGGCAAACCTCCCCACCAAAACGCAATTGCGGGACTGGATTTCCGACAATCCTGGTCATTCATCGAAACGCGACATCGCAAAAGCGTTCAACATCAAGGGCGCGGCGCGGATTGACCTGAAACGGTTGCTGAAAGAGTTAGAGGCCGAGGGGCATCTGGAAAAGCGACGCCGGACCTACCGCGACCCCGATAAGCTGCCGCCGGTCTCTGTTTTGCATGTTCTGGCCCCGACCGTGGAGGGCGATATCTTCCTGAAGCCGTTGGAATGGCACGGTGAAGGGCCAGAACCACGGGTGCTTTATGTCGGGCGGACGGCTGACCCTGCTTTAGGGGCGGGCGACCGGATACTTGGGCGTCTGGCAGAGGTAAAAGGTGAGGATTATCAATATGAAGGCCGCTTGATCCGGCGGATCGGCCAGACCACGCGTACCGTTTTGGGCATCTTTCGAAAAGGCGCCGAAGGTGGGCGTATTGTTCCGATTTCCAAAGGTGACGAGACCGAATGGATGGTGCCTGCAGGCGCCACCGGGGGTGCGGTCGATGGTGAGTTGGTGGAAGCCGAACAATCTGGGCCGAAAGCCCGCATGGGCCTGCCCCGCGCGCGTGTAACTGACCGGCTTGGCGACCCGTCCGCGCCCAAGGCGGTCAGCCTGATCGCAATCCATCAGCACGGCATCCCGGACAGCTTTCCCGACAAGGTCTTGGCCGAGGCTGATGGCAGCACACCAGCGGACCTGTCGGGTCGCACGGATTTGCGGGATCTGCCACTGATCACGATCGATCCCAGCGATGCGCGGGACCATGATGATGCGGTCTACGCGGAACCTGACCCAGACAATCCCGGCGGGCACATTGTCTGGGTGGCCATTGCCGATGTGGCGCACTACGTCCGTCCGAGCTCTGCGCTGGACAAGGAAGCCAGGTTGCGCGGCAACTCCACCTATTTCCCGGACCGCGTGGTGCCAATGTTGCCCGAACGCTTGTCCGGCGATCTATGTTCGCTGCATGAAGGGGTGCCCCGCGCCTGTATCGCCGTGCGGATGGTCCTGAGCGCTGAGGGAGACCTGGAAGGTCATAGCTTTCACCGCGGTCTGATGCGGTCTTCCGCCTCGCTGGCCTACGAAGAGGTGCAGGCCGCAATCGACGGAACGCCAAACGACAAGTGTGCAGAGCTTTTGGAGCCCGTGCTCAAACCGCTCTACGCGGCCTATCACAGCGCGCGCAGCGCTCGGGAGCGTCGCCAACCGCTGGATCTGGATCTGCCAGAACGTCGGATCGTCCTGTCAGAGGAGGGTCAGGTGCAGTCGGTGAATTTCCGGGACCGATTGGATGCGCACCGCCTGATTGAGGAATTCATGATCCTCGCCAACGTGGCTGCAGGCGAAACGCTGGTCAAAAAGCGTCAACCGTTGCTGTTCCGCGTTCACGAGGAACCGAGCCCCGAGAAGCTGGATGCCTTGCGCGAAACGGCGCAGGCCTCGGGTCTGACTTTGGCCAAAGGCCAGGTGCTGCAGACCCGGCACCTCAATCAGTTGCTGAATGCGGCAGCCGGGACGGACTTTGCCGAACTTATCAACCTGTCCACGTTGCGTTCCATGACGCAGGCCTATTACGGCACCGAGAATTTCGGGCATTTCGGGCTCGCTTTGCGGACTTACGCCCACTTTACTTCGCCCATCCGACGGTACGCCGATTTGGTCGTCCACCGGGCTTTGGTCACCGCCCATGGATGGGGCGATGACGGGCTGACACCGGATGACATTGAGACGCTCGACGATACAGGAGGACATATCTCCGAAACGGAACGTCGCTCGATGATGGCGGAGCGAGAGACAACCGACCGGTACCTTGC
>JBCBGY010000073.1:0-19851 GCA_038526275.1 Pseudomonadota bacterium
GACTGAAAGATCGCGGATCTGTCCGAATCGAGACCGAAAACCTTTCCGCTCAGGCCGCCTGACCGCCGGAACGCGCTGGGTTCAAGGAAACAGGGAAGCCAAGACTTGGCTTCTCGTCCGAAACAACCGAGGTCAGGGTGCGCGCAATTCATTGACACCTCGCCTGGAACTATAATGAGGGGACTTCCGGTTTTTCCACCGAAACCGGTGGATTGGTGCGGTCGGGGGGACTCGAACCCCCACGAGTGTTACCTCACAGCGACCTCAACGCTGCGCGTCTACCAATTCCGCCACGACCGCCCGTGACCGTCTGATCATTTAGACGAGCGCCCCGGATATGTGAAGCGCAAAAAAGGGGCCAGCGCGCGCCAGCCCCAGCGTTTGAAAATAGCCTCAGGCGGTCTTAGTCCAGATTGAAGACCGGCAGGACTTGAGCGCCCTGCGATGCAGCAGGCGCAGGGGTTGCACCAGCATTGCTGTTGATCATCAGCGAAGCTTTGCGGATCAGATCGTTGCGCTCTGGCATGCCAGGTAGAACAGCCGGTGTTGCACCGCTATCCAAGGCGTCCAGGCCAATCTGATACCACTGAGCGGCCAGATCCACGCGTTCGGTTGCACCAAAGCCGTGGGCCAGATGATGTCCCAGGAATTCGCCGTAGACCGGTTCCCCAAGAGCTGTCAGCAGAAGCGCCGACCCGATGGCCACGTCCATATTGTCGGTACGGTACCCGACCGACAGGCAAATCTGAGCGGTACCGGACATTTGAGATGGAGACATGCCGGTTTCCAGCACAAAGCCAGATACATCTTTTACCACCTCGCCCGCGGGCTTCAGCGATAAGGCCGCCACATAGGGCTTGAGCGTCTTGCCGAACGCGTCGCACTGGCCTTCGATTTGCTCTGGTGTGAAACCTGCAATCTGGCCGGCCAATTCTTCGCCTCGGGTGATGGCAAAGGTTCGGGCGAGGCAGAACTGTTCGTTCAGCGCAAAGCTTGCATCGGTCAAGTTGGCCGCACTGGTGAAGCCGCCGTTTGAATTGGTGACCAGGCTGACCTTGTTGCAATGCGATGCCAGGGAAGCTTCCGGTGTTTCTCCCAGGAAATTAGGCAGGGCCGGGGCAGATGCTTCGACGGTGGGCGTTGCTGGCTCAGGAACTGTTGGCGTCGCTACTTGTGTTGGTGGCGTCACGGTCGTGGGCAAAACCGTCGGGTTTACCACCACAGTTGTCGAAGCCGCGGGGGCCAGGCCGGTGGTCGGCGCAGAGGCATACTGTCCTGCCAGTTCCGCCCGGTAGGTCTTCAGTAGGCCACGGGTTCCATCTGGGCTTTGCGCAATCAGTTGATTGGTTGCGAAACCGCCAGCCTGGGCGCGGGTCCAGGAGGTGATCAGCAGGTTCTGCTCAAACGGCGTCAATTGGCCGGTGGCAGGATAGCCGAGATAGGCTTGGTACTGGCTGATCGCGGCGCGGGATTTCCGGCCCAACTGGCCATCGACGGAGCCTGCATTGAAGCCGAAATAGTTCAGCGAAGACTGAATTTCGCGGCCTTGCTGCGTTGCCGGGATCGTCGAGCGGCGTGTCGACGTTGTTCTCCGACTGCTGGTCGACCGGCGTGTTTGAGCGGCGCGTTTGCGCTGAACATCCTTTTGGATCGCGGCACCGAGCAGACCGCCGACAATGGCGCCGCCGACGAAATCTCCGGCATCGGCTTCTGCCTGTTCAACGGCACCGGTCACCGCCAAAACGGCGGATAGAGCAATGACACTTATTTTCAGTGGAAGTTTGGTGGGTAGCGTGCGAGACATGAAAACATCCTTCGCTTGAAATTACTGCACAAACCTCAAAAGGCTGCGCCGATTGAGCATAGCTCTAATACGACCGACAGCATGCCTTAGAGTCAAGAAATAAAGGTCCCCCGGCCATGGTTGAATGGATCACATCTGACCGATCTGTCGCCTATGAAGAGGCAGTTACCCTGATGGAACAGCGGGTGGCGGCTATTGTCGCGGGCCGAGCGGGGGAAGCCGTGTGGTTATTGGAGCATCCGCCGCTTTACACGGCTGGCACTTCGGCGCGGGCGGAAGACCTTGTCGATCCCGACCGATTTCCCGTGATCAAGACCGCGCGCGGGGGGCAGTTCACGTATCACGGGCCGGGGCAACGTGTGGTCTATGTGATGCTGGATGTGGCGAAACGCGGGCGGGATGTGCGCGCCTTCGTCCAGGCGTTGGAGGCATGGGTCATTTCCGCTTTGGATCAGTTCAACGTTCGCGGCGAACTGCGCGAGGGTCGGGTCGGCGTGTGGGTTGCGCGGCCTGAATTGCCAACTCTGCCTGATGGCACTGAGCGGGAGGACAAAATCGCGGCCATTGGTATTCGGCTGCGAAAATGGATCAGCTTCCATGGGATCTCGATCAACGTGGATCCCGATCTGAGCCATTTTGACGGTATCGTTCCGTGTGGCGTGTCTGGACATGGGGTGACCAGCCTGGTCGATCTTGGCCTGCCGGTGACAATGAACGATTTGGACGTTGCCTTGAAGCGAACGTTCGAGCAAAGCATGCAGGCTTTGGAACCCCTCGATTGACGTAAAAACCAACGAGGTCCGCTATTTAGGCTGATCGAGAAAACGAAATTCGGCCGGGGAAAAGCCCGTTTGCTCGAAAGGCTGACCACTGCTCTCATTGCCGACAGTAGAGAGTGATGCGGCCCGCTCGGGGCCGCACCTTCGCGTCAGTTGGCCAGTAATTCTGGCACGTGGAGGCGCATCATTTCGTTGTTGTCTGCCGCGCCAAATTTGCGCCCGACCGAGAAGGGCAGGTTGTTGTCGTTGCCCACGATGATGTGCTCATCCCCGTCCCGGATCACGCTTTCGATGGTCACAAAGGGGAAGGTGAATTTGCCTGGGGTAGGCTCGGCCATGGAGGTCTCGCCGCGCCAGATGTTATCCGGGTCGTTGATGTCCATGAGGTCGATCTGTTTCAGGCGCGCGACGAACCCATCAGCATCGATTTGGGCGGTGTCGATCAGTGTGATGCGCTTCACCTCTGCGGGGCGGTTGAAACAGTTCTCGGCACCTTCGGTTTCGCAGCGAAGGCTTGGGTCGCCCTGACCGCCATCGCGTTCGATCACCAGCGCCCGCGTATCATCGATGAAGTTGAAATCACCGATCGCCACGGCACCTTCTGTCAAGGCGAACTTGAAGCTTTCGCCAGTCCATTCAGCGGTGGCCGGATCAAATGCGATAACCCGCAGAAAATCGCCTTCCGCCTCGCCGTCAGCACCCAGGATCGGCTTTTCAAGCATGCCCCACAGCTTCGACTGGTCGGGCGTCAATGCCAGACCCTCATAGCCGCCGGACCGGGGCACGGACCAGTCTTGGCCTGCGACGGCGGGAACGCGCACAGCCGGGTGGTCAGGCGAACGCAGCTCGGTGCCGTCCAGAACCGTCGGATAGACACCCGTGATCCGGCCATCAAGCGTCGCGCTGATCAGGTATGGACCGAATTCTTCGCCAATCCAGACTGTATCGCCGACGACCTGCATGCCTTCGAGGTCGAAGTCCGCACCGGTCAGGTACCGGCTCTCGGTTCCCTCATAGGCAATCCGGAACGGGACGACGAAATCCGGGTCGTGCAGGTAGATGCGGTCATGAACTGCTACCGTGCCTTCGTCGAAGTTCGGTGTGATCCGCGTGTAGCTGAGCAGCGCATCTGGCGAGTTCAGTTTGGAGCCAAAGCCATTGTCGATCAGTGCGTAGAGGCTGCCATCCTCGGCGCGGTTGTAGGCATAACCCGAGATGCCTTGAAGCGGCTGACCGATGAAGGGCAAGGCCAGACCACTGTCGCGCATGTTGCTCATAGGTTGCATGCTGCGCTGATCCGCACCGGCCGTGAATTTGCCGCTGACCCAGGCATCCTGTGGCGCATCGGATGGCGGGGTCGACATGGTGTTCGCGGGGATGAAGGCGTGGCCCACCAGGGCCGAAGGGACCATGTCTTGCGCGCCGGCGGGAATCGCCGCGACAAGAGCAAGCGCTGTCAGGGTCTGCCGCATGATCTGGATCCTTTGTTGGGTGTGCATAGCGACCCCTCACCACGCTTTTGAAACAGTTTTGTTGCCGCTCCATGACCGTTCGTTGACAGAAGGTGGCGGGGGGGTAATCTTCTTCGGGACAAGTCTGCCGAATGGCCCCCGCGCCCTTGACGCGGGCTGCATCCCTCCAGATAGACCTTGCTTACAGGCCGCCCACAAGGGTTGCTTGGCCGTCTCACATCAAAGGGTTTCACGCGCATGTTGGATCACAACAGGGATCAGGCCGTCATCTGCATTACGGGGGCTCGCGTGCTTCTGGGCGATGATGTGGTTGAAACGTCGGTGACGGTCAGCAACGGGCGCATTGTCGAAATTGGCAGCCATTCCTGCGATGTCGAGGTTGACGGGCGCGGCCTGTTCCTGGCGCCAGCGCTGGTCGACATCCATGGTGATGCGTTTGAACGCCAGGTGATGCCGCGGCCCAAGGTCTTCTTTCCGATGGATGCGGCGCTGCTTGACACGGATCGGCAGTTGGCGGGCAACGGGATCGCCACAGCTTACCATGCTTTGACGCTCAGTTGGGAACCGGGCTTGCGCGAAGTGTCGCGCGGTCAGGCATTTATCGACGGGTTGGCGGCGCTGGACGGGCGGTTGACGGTTGAGAACCGGGTGCAGCTCCGCTGGGAAACCTTCGCCTTCGAGGCCGTTGATTTGATCAAAAAAGCGCTGGAGGCACCGCTCCGGCCTTCGATTGCATTCAACGACCACACATCCATGTCGATGCGGGATTACGACGTGCCGGTGCAAACCCGAGCGTTCGAGCATTCGGCGGAATTCAAGGCGGCGGATCCCAAGGATCCGCGCTTTGTCCGGAAGACAGGCAACTATGAGCGGGCGGGCGTTAGCCCCGAAGCCTATGCCGAACTTCTGCTCGATGTCTGGGAGCGGCGCCCTGATGTACCGGGGGTCATGGCCCAGATCGCCGGGCTGGGCCGTGCCAAGGGCGTACCGATGCTAAGTCATGACGACACGCAGGTCGAAACCCGTGACTATTACCGGACGCTGGGCGCTGGCATTGCGGAATTCCCGATGCAGGTGCATGTGGCGCAGTCCGCAAGGGATCACGGCGATCATATCGTTTTCGGTGCCCCTAATGTCGTGCGCGGCGGGAGCCACATCGATTCACCGTCGGCTGCCGATATGGTGGAGGCCGGATTGTGCGATGCGTTGGCCTCTGATTATTTCTACCCGGCGATGCTTGCTGCTGTGGCGCGGCTTCATGCGGAGAAGCGCGCACCGTTGCACAGGTTATGGTCCCTTGTCTCCTGCGGCCCCGCCCGAGCGTCTGGCCTGCTGGACCGGGGCGAGATCGTCGTCGGCAAACGCGCGGATCTGGTTTTGGTGGATTGGCCGGAGGCCGGAACACCAGCCGTTCGGATGACCATGTCGGCAGGGCGGATTGCCTATAGGGCTTTGGTCTAGATAACGAAATCACAGATGCTAATGTATCGGCGATAAGCCCAGACATTAAGGGCGGCGTCTCCAGTCGATCTACCGCGCTTGTGCGATCTTGCGGTTGCCTCCGGCGGGGATATTTTTGCCAGTAAGAAAGAGCGCCGTCAGATACGGTTGCCGGTTTCGGGATCGAAGAAGGACATGGATTTTTCGGCAAATCCTATGCGTGCTGTTTCGACGGGCACGTCCGTTTCGGCATCAACATTCATGGTCAGGTCCACACCGCCTACGCGACCATGAATCAGACGGTTGGCGCCAAGTTCTTCGACCGTATCGATATCGAAGGGCAGGCCGGACCCGTTCGGCAAGAATTCAATCTTCTCGGGTCGCAACCCCAGGGTTACCGGGCCGGAAACCGGGGTCTGGCATTCGTATGTGACATCCCCGATCCGCAAACTGCCGGGGTCGGCATGGGCGGTGACAAGGTTCATCGGAGGAGAACCCATAAAACTGGCGACGAAGGTGGTGTTGGGTTTGGAATATACCTCCCCCGGGGTGCCGACCTGTTCGATATTGCCAGCATTCAGCACGACGATCTTATCGGCCAGCGTCATGGCTTCCACCTGATCGTGGGTCACATAGATGGCAGCCGTATTGAGGCGTCGCTGCAGGCGCTTGATTTCCAGCCGCATCTGGTTGCGCAGCTTGGCATCGAGGTTTGACAGCGGCTCGTCAAACAGGAAGATCGCAGGGTCGCGCACGATAGCCCGGCCCATGGCCACCCGTTGACGCTGACCGCCGGACAGTTGGCTGGGCTTTCGGTCCAGAAACTCCGTGATCTGCAGGAACGAGGCGGCCTCATCGACCTTTGCGGCGATCTCGTCCTTGGGCATCTTCCTGTTCTTTAGCCCATAGGCCAGGTTCCCACGTACGGTCATATGCGGATAAAGCGCGTAATTTTGGAAGACCATGGCAATGTTGCGGTCTGCCGGTTCGGTGTCATTGACCACCTTGCCCGCCAGTTCGATCTCGCCTTCCGTCACGGTTTCCAGGCCCGCGACCATGCGCAGCAAGGTGGACTTGCCGCAACCAGACGGGCCCACGAAGACGACCAGTTCGCCCTCTTCCACGTCGACACTGACGCCTTTGACGGCCAATGCTCCGTTGGGATAGCGCTTGACGACATCTTTGATCCGAAGGGTGGTCATTTCTCGGTCTCCACAAGGCCTTTGATGAACATCCGCTGGAAGATGACGATCACTAGGGCTGGGGGCAGCATGGCAAGCACGGCCATGGCCAATGCTTCGTTATAGTCGGGGATATTGGCGCCGATATAGACGTTCATGACCTGCTTGATGCCACGGACGAGGGTGTAGAGCGTTTCGTCCGTTGTCATCAGGGTGGGCCACAGATACTGGTTCCAGCCCACCACGAACATGATGATGAAGATGGCCGCGATCATCGTCTTGGACAGCGGCACCAAGATATCGATGAAAAACTGGATCGGGCCCGCGCCGTCGATCCGTGCGGCCTCCACCAGTTCATCCGGGACGGAGCGGAAGAATTGCCGGAAGAAGAAAGTGCCCGTGGCCGAGGCAATCAGGGGCAGGATCAACCCGGTGTAGGTATTTAGCATGCCCAGCCCCTGCACCACTTCGTAGGACGGCAGAATCCGGACTTCGAGAGGCAACAGGAGCGTCGAGAAGATGACCCAGAAGAAAAAGGAGGCAAGCGGGAAGCGGAAATAGACAATGGCGTAGGCCGCGAGCATGGACACAATGATTTTGCCGATGGCAAAGCCGAGCCCCAAGATAAATGAGTTCTGTGTCATCAGGAGGCCCGTGACCTCTTCCGAAAAGCCGCCCTTTTTGGTCAGCACCGACCAGTAGGTCTCAGCCGCGTGCCCGCCCCAGCCCAGCTGCATGCCGTTTCGGTGGATATGTTCCGGCAGGTAGGACGAGGTGGTAATCGCCACCACCAGCGGACCCATCATCAGGACGACGCCGAACAGCAGAACGATGTGATCGTAAAGGCGGGGCTTTTGCATGGGACCTCAGGAATAGTGAACGCGCCGCTCGATCAGGCGGAACTGGAAGACGGTCAGGGCAAGAACGAGGATCATCAGGATCACCGACTGGGCTGAAGAACCGCCCACATCGAGGCCTCGGAACCCATCCTGGTAGACTTTGTAGACCAGGGTGACCGGGTTATTGCCGGGCTCGCCTTTCACCATCAGGTCGACAACGCCGAACGTCTCGAAGAAGGCGTAGGTGATGTTCAGGATCAGAAGGAAGAAGCTGGTGGGGGCCAGAAGCGGGAAGATCACTGTCCAGAAGCGGCGGAACGGATCGCGGCAGTCAATGGCTGCGGCTTCGCGGACCGAGCGCGGGATCGACTGGAGGCCCGACAGAAAGAAAATGAAGTTGTAGGGGATCTGCTTCCAGGCCGAGACAACGGTCATCGCAAAGGCCGTGTCGAAATATTTGACGCCGACCTGCATTTGCCAGCCAAAGAGTGCAAAGAAGTCGACGATGGGCCCGATATGCTGGTCAAACAGCATGATGCCAATCAGACCCGCGACGGGCGGGGCGATGGCGTAAACCCACATCAGGATCGTTTTGTACGGCCCTTGTCCACGGATCACCTGATCGGCGGACACGGCAAACAACAGACCGAAGCCAAGGGAAAGCAGCGCGACGAAGAAGGTGAACCAGAATGTGAAAATAGCAGTGCGGGCATAGTCGGATTTCGAAACCGCGTCGGTATAGTTTTCGAAACCCACATAGGTCGCTTTGCCAAAGAACGGGTCGAGGATGAAGAAGGAGGACCAGATTGCCTCTGCCGCTGGCCACATGAAGAAGATCGCGATGATGATCATCTGCGGCGCGAGCAGCAGATAGGGCAACACCGGCTGGGTGAAAACGGATTTCTTCATCGGATCCTGATCGGTGTGAGGCGCAAGGCAACGCGCACCCGTCCGGGTGCGCGTCAGGATTGGGAGAGGCGGCTTTAGCCGGCGGTTTTGCCGAAGCGTTCCAGAAGCTGGTTGGCTTCTTCTTCGATCACGTCGAAGGCTTCCTCGACAGTGGTCTCGCCCGCCATGATGCGCCCGTATTCACGGTTCATCACGTCACGGATCTGAACGTAGAAGCCCAGGCGGTAGCCTTTGGTCCACTCACCGGCGGGCAGGGTCAGCTGCTGGATGCCGATTTCAGCCTGCGGGGTTTCTTCGTACCAACCCTCTGATTTGGCCAGGTCATAGGCCGCTTCGGTGATCGGCACATAACCGGTTTCTTTGTGCCAGAAATACTGAACGTCTGCGGACTTCAGGAAGTTGAAGAACTCGGCGGCAGCCTTGTTCTCGGCATCGTCATGACCGGTCAGTGCCCAAAGTGCAGCGCCACCGATGAAGGTCTGGGTCGGCTCCGGGTTCACACCTTCCCAGTAGGGCAGGTAAGTGGCGGAAAATTCGAAATCGACCGACTTCTTCAGGCCACCGAACGAGGCGGAAGAGCCCATCCACATGGCGACTTCGCCTTTTTCGAACGGGGTTTGGTTGTCCGACCAGCCGGCACCGTAGTAGCCAAAGAGGCCTGCATCGACCCAGCCTTTGACGGCGGTGAAGTGGGCCTTCACAGCGTCGTTGTTGACCATGATCGACGGGGCGGCGCTGTCATAGCCGTTATTGTCGCTGGCGAACTGGATGTTGTGACGCGAGAAGAAGTTCTCGGTGAAGATCCAGGGCAAGTGCGACTGAGCCGCCGGTACATAGCCTGCTTCTTTCAGGGCAGGCGCGGTAACTTCCTGAAACTCTTCCCAGGTCTTCGGCGGGGTCACACCGGCTTTTTCCAAAGCCTCGACATTGTAGTACAGGATCGGGGTCGAGCTGTTGAAGGGCATGCCGACCATTTTGCCTTCGGTGTCGGCATAGAAGTAACGGACGCCCGAGATGTATTCGTCGATATTGAACTCGATGCCGTTCTGGCTAAGCAGATCCTCAACCGGGATCAGCGCGCCGGGCGCGCCCATCAGGGTTGCGGCGCCAGCTTCAAAAACCTGTACGACATTCGGCTGTTCGCCTGCGCGGAAGGCAGCGATTGTTGCGGTCAGGGTCTCTTCGTAGGTGCCCTTGTAGACCGGGTTAATCTGGTAGTCAGACTGGCTTTCGTTGAACTTGACGGCGATCTCGTTCACCGTTTCGCCCAAAGCACCGCCCATGGCGTGCCACCAATCGATTTGTACGGGTTCGGCAGACGCCGAGAATGCGGCGGTGGCAACGGCACCGGCCAGCAGGACTGTCTTTTTCATTTGTGGAGCCCTCCAATGTTGGTGGACCCCTAAAACGCGCCAATTGTAACGGTCTTAATTCACTTTTGTGACAATTGACTAACGCTTTGCTGCTCGTGGCCGAAATGGTAATGTAAATCAAAAGTTTATGCAGTGATTTGCATTAGGCTCGGCACGGAATTGTCATCTGATCTAGGGCGGTAATCGCCCAACCTCTGATCAACTGATGCATTGGATGCCGTGCTCTTGGGCCGACTTAGGAAGATCACGGCAGGGTTGGTAACATCATTTTCTTTCATAGACTTTGCCAATTCATCTGCGCGGCAGTTTAGAATGGTTTGGTCTGGATGTTCGGCGCGGCTTACCACCATCACTTCGGTCCCGTTGATCAGATCGGCCGACCGCAGGGCCTTTTCAATTTCCCCTGCGGCGCGCACCCCCATGTAAACGGCAACTCTGGTGCCACGCGCCAGATGTACGGTCCAGTCCGGCCGGTCTCCTTCCGTTTCCAAGGTGCCTGTGGTCAGAACCAGCGTGTCTGTTGCACCACGCTCGGTCAGAAAACCGCCTGCCGCAGCGCAGGCCGCGCTGGCCGCCGTCACGCCCGGCACGATCTCATAGGCAATGCCTGCATCCTGCAGGGCTGCGGCCTCTTCGGCCCCGCGGGAGAAGATGCCAGGATCGCCGCATTTGAGCCGGACCACCCGCTTGCCTTGCCGTGCGGCAGCAACCAAAACGCCGTTGATCTTATCCTGCGGCCAGCTGTGGCAGCCCGGAGCTTTGCCCACATAAACCCGCTCCGCGTCACGCCGGGCCAGTTCAAGGATGTCTGGGTCGACCAGCCGGTCGTAGAAGATAATATCGGCTTCTTGCAATCGTTGGACACCGCGCAGCGTGATCAGATCCCGGCTGCCCGGTCCGGCGCCCACCAGCGCAACCGGGGCAGGGGCCGCTTGGCCAAACGCGCCGGTTTCAATCGCCGTCTTGATCTGAGTTGCGGCGTCGCGCTCGGCACCGGCTGCGTGGGCGGCCCGTGGTGGACCATTGAACACCCAGCGCCACAGGTCGCGGCGGGCCTTTGGCCCCAAACGGGCTGCCGCCCGGTCCCGCAGCCGTCCGGCCAGGGCCGCCAAGTCGCCCAAGCGTGGCTCCAGTTGCTGTTCCAGACGTGTCTTGATTTGCCGGCCCAGCACTGGCGCAGTGCCTTCCGTCCCAATGGCTACAACCACCGGGTCCCTGTCGACGATGGACGGGGTCAGGGCGTCGCACAGATCCGGTTGATCCACAACATTGGTCACCGCCCCAGCCAATTGGGCCAGATCATGCAACGCAGCATCGGTGCCCGGGCATCCGGTGGCAATGAAGACGAGCGCTGCATCCCGGAACGCCTCAACACCAATGGGCCCCGTGCGCCACGCTATGCGGCCTTCTTTGACCAGGCTTTCCAGTTCATCGTCGAGCGTGTGTGCCAGAATGGTGATCTGGGCTTCGGTCTTCAGGATAAGCCTGCACTTTTGGGCCGCCTGTTCCCCGCCGCCAGCGATAACGACCCGTCGGCCCGCCATCTTCAGGAACATGGGAAAGGTTTTCATGGTCTTGTCCTTCTCGCTCAGGCAGCCGTCTTGTGACTGCGGCTGGCCCAAAGAGCCGCCGCCGTTTTGTCTGCTTCCGCCATGGTTTTGCACTGGCCCGCAGCAATCAGGGCCAAAGCTGCCGTGCCGATCACCGTGGCCTCCGCGAATGGATCCCGCGCAGCACCCGACCAAAGATCAGCCAGTGGCGGTGAAGGCATGTCCGGTTCGTGCAGGCGGCGGGTTTCCTCCATCAAAATCGGAGGGCTGAATGTTTGCTCTTCGCCGCCGATCAGCCCATAGGCTTGGATCGATTTGCCGGGATGGCGTTCAAACTCGCCGCCGCCGCCTTTCAGCACCAGAAGCGATGCCTGGCCCAAAAGCTGGGCGGCATCGCTTTGCAGATTGCGGTAGGTGGGATGGAACACGCCTTGCACCATGGCCGGAGCGCCAGCGGGGTTCACCATGCGCAAAACCGTGTTGATGCACGACCGTAACCCCAGCACATCGCGCAACCGGATCAGGTCATAAGCAGGGCGAGAGAGAGCTTCCAGGGGGAGGTAGACCAAGCCGGAAGTCGCCATCTCCCTGCGGGCCGCATCTGGCGTTTCCACCACTCCAATCCCGAGGCTTGGCAGCGCATCGCGCACCGAGGCGATTGCCGATTGGTGGGAATTCCAGCCATGCAACAAAACCCGCTGCCCAGCCGCCGCCAACAGCTTGGCTGACAGCAAGAACAAGGGGCGTCCGCGAGATCGCCCGGCGGCGTAGGTTGGCCAGTCCAGGGTCGCAGGCACAGAGCTCCAATCGTCCATCTCGGCAAGCACGGCCTCTGTTAATCCGGCAATCTCTGCCGCGCTTTCACCGCGATACCGCAGCAGCATCAGCAGGCCACCAACAGCCTCGCCGGGGGCCTCGCCTGACAGGATGATCTCCATCGCGGCCCTGGCTTCGTCTTGGGTCAGTGACCGCGCGCGACTGGGACCCCGGCCCAATGTTCTGATATAGGGCGCGAGGCTCATTCCGCTGCCAAGGGCGGGGCGGCCTGGGCCAGAAGGGCGGCCAGTTCAGGCTTGCAAGACCCGCAGTTCGTACCGGCACACGTGCGCTGCCCCAACTCTTCAACCGTCGCTGCCCCGGCGGCGATCTCTGCCTTCAGAATGTTGATCCCCACGCCATAGCACGAACAGACCGTCGCACCAGGGTCGGGTCTGTCCGCCCCGGGGCGACCAGCCAATGCCTCAAGCGCGGACATTTCTTGCCCCAGCAAACTAATGACATGGCTACGGGCCACTGCGACCGGTTGAGGCGCTGCAAAGACCAGCCCAGCCACGCGTCCGTCTTCCAAAATGGCGATCCGGGCAAGCCCGCTCGATTGGTCAGACAGGATGGAAACTTCGCCACCTGCAAGCCCTGTGAGGGATCTCGCCTCGGCTTCCCAGTCTGCGGGCAATGTCGTGTCGGCAATTTCGGCGCGCCAGCCCGCCTCTGTCGGCGCAATGGCGGCGTAAGGGTGGGACAGAGAGGGGCGAACGGTGGACACGGCAAAGCCATACCAAGCGGCTTCGAACTTTACGATCTCTACTTCGCCTGCTTTCAAGGCGGGTTGGCCGGAAAACGGGTCCGTCACGGCAGGAACAAGCGGATTAGACCGACCCGCAGGGGCCAGTTGGCTTGTCCAATGCATTGGCACAAAAACCTGACCGGGCTGCAGATTAGACGATATCAGCACCCGAAGAAGAGCGGTTTCGCCAGACCCGGACACCCGGGCCAGATCGGCGTCCCGAAGACCTAAGACAAGCGCATCTTGTGGGTGGATCTCCAGATACGGCTCGGCCATGTGGGCGTTCAGGCGGGGGGCGCGGCTTGTCCGTGTCATCGTGTGCCACTGGTCCCGCACGCGGCCCGTATTCAGGCGATACCCTTCTTGTCCCGCATCTTCCGGCGCGGTCACAGGCAACATCCGGGCCTTGCCCTGCTCGGTGTAGAAATGCCCCTTGGCGAAGAACCGCCCGCCAGATGGAGCGTTTTTCGGCACCGGCCATTGGATCGGGTCCAACCCGTCATATCCATCGGCGCCGAGGTTCGCGAGGCCGGTAATGTCGAAGTCCCGCTCGAATTCCACCGCCAGGGCGGAGAGGCGTGCATATTCGTCAAAAACCTCCGCCGGGCTTTGGAAAGCGAAAGCGGTCTCCCAGCCCATGCGGCGCCCGACATCGCTGAGGATCTGCCAGTCGGGGCGCGCTTCGCCCGGCGCTGGCAGAAAGGCCCGTTGGCGCGAGATCCGGCGCTCGGAGTTCGTAACCGTTCCGGACTTCTCGCCCCATCCCGCGGCAGGAAGCAATACCTGCGCCAGAGCGGTCGTATCCGTCCGTTCGATAATGTCAGAGACCACCGTGAAAGGAACAGTTCGGATCGCGTCGGCAACGCTGGCCGCATCGGGCATC
Organism: Pseudomonadota bacterium; assembly: GCA_038526275.1. GTDB lineage: Bacteria > Pseudomonadota > Alphaproteobacteria > Rhodobacterales > Rhodobacteraceae > 188UL27-1. The sequence continues at coordinate 13,795 of JBCBGY010000073.1, forward strand.
GACACAGCGGGGTTGGTCGACATGATCCAGAGCGCCTTGATCTTTCCATCTGCGCAGGCCCGGAACAGATCAACAGCCTTCAGCCCGGGTTTGTCCGCAAGACCAGGGCTTGACCAGGCGTTCTGCACGGCGGCGCGGTGGTTGGCATTTTCCAGATCCAGGTGCCAGCCGAGCATATTGGCCAGGCCGCCAACCTCACGCCCGCCCATGGCGTTGGGCTGTCCCGTCACGCTGAACGGGCCCATTCCGGGCCGACCGATCCGCCCCGTGGCCAGGTGGCAGTTCAGTATCGCATTGACCTTGTCCGTGCCGCCGGAGGATTGGTTCACGCCTTGGGAATAGACAGTGACGACCTTCTCGGTTTCGGCCCAAAGGGTGCAGAACTCAATGAGTTGTTCTGCCGTCAGCCCGGTTTTGGCCAGGGCGTCTTTCCGGGCGGCGGCCAGGGCGGTCTCGGCTCCGTCCACGTGGCTGGCCACATAGTCCGCCGACCAAAGCCCTTGGTCCGCCAGATGCACGAGCAGCGCGTTGAAGAGCGCCGTGTCGCCATCAGGTTTGACGGGCAGGTGCATTTCGGCCATGTCGCAGGTTGCCGTCCGGCGTGGGTCGATCACGATGACGCGCATTTTGGGCCGCGTGGCCTTGGCGGCCGCGATCCGTTGATAGAGAACGGGGTGGCACCAAGCTAGGTTCGAGCCGACCAGTACGACCAGATCGGCCAGTTCCAGATCCTCGTAGCTGCCGGGCACAGTGTCCGTGCCGAAGGCGCGTTTGTGCCCGGCGACGGAGGAGGCCATGCAAAGCCGCGAATTGGTGTCGATATTGGCCGCGCCGATGAAGCCCTTCATCAGCTTGTTGGCCACATAGTAATCTTCGGTCAACAACTGGCCTGAACCGTAGAAGGCCACGCTTTCGGGCCCATGTTCGGCGATGGCCGCGGAAAAGCGCTGGGCCACCAGATCAAGCGCCGTATCCCAGTTGGTGCGCTGTCCATCGACCTTCGGGTGGAGCAATCGACCTTCCAGCCCAAGCGTTTCGCCAAGGGCTGCGCCTTTTGAACAAAGCCGACCAAAGTTTGCGGGATGCTCCGGGTCGCCTGCGATGGATCCGTCGGCTCCTGCCAGAACCCCGCAGCCAACGCCGCAATAGGGACAGGTCGTTCGCACCTGTGCTGGGTCCGATGCCGGATTGTTGCTGTCCATCCCCCGTATCCCTGTCTTTTTTCGAAGCCGGGCCAGGTTGGCCCGGTCTTGGTCGTTCAAGCCGCGCGACATTCTATTTCGCACGTCGCATGACTTATCATGCCGCGCGCCGCACGACTCATTATGCCGCGCGTCGCACTACTTATCATGCCGCGCGTCGCACGAGGCAGGCCGCATCCAGAAGGATCCGACCGCCCTCAACGCGGGCGGGGTAGGTGTTCACCGCGCCTTCGTCGGCGCCCTGAGCTTCCCCGGTTTCCAGCGAAATCACCCAGTTGTGCAACGGGCAGGTGACATTGTGCCCATGCACGATCCCTTCGGCCAAGGGGCCTGCCTTATGGGGGCACGCATTATCCAGCGCGAAAACCTGATCGTCCGCCGTCCGGAACACGGCGACACACCCAAAGGCCGTCTTCAGGACGCGCCCCCCACGGGGCGCAACTGCGGTAAGCGGGCCAATATCGATCCAGTTTGTCATTACTCTGCGGCCTCCAAAGTGAGATTGGCAAGAGGTTGGAAACTTTCAGCTTTCTCCTGGGCATGTTCGGCCCACGGATCCTTCTGATAGATCGACTGGGACAGCGCGAAACGATCGATCAGGGCCTGGCGGTTTTCGAGGTCATCGACCACCCGCTCTTTCACCCAGTCGAGCCCAACCTTCGCGATCCATTTGTAAGGCCGGTCCAGATATTTGGCATGTTCGCGATAGAGCTGGACGAAGGCCACTGTCACATCGATGGCCTCTTGTTCGGTCGCCACGTCGGCTAGCCGCTCCGTCTCTTTCACGTCCATCCCGGCAGCACCGCCGACACCCACCTGATAACCGCTGTCGACGCAGATCACGCCGACATCCTTGCAGGTCGCCTCCGCGCAGTTGCGGGGGCAGCCGGACACAGCGAGCTTGACCTTGTGCGGGGTCCAGGACCCCCACAGCGCCTTTTCCAGCTTGATGCCAAGCCCGGTGCTGTCTTGGGTGCCAAAGCGGCAATGGTCGGTGCCCACGCAGGTTTTCACCGTACGCAGACCCTTTGCATAGGCGTGGCCCGAAACCAGCCCCGCCTTGTTGAGGTCAGCCCAAATGGAGGGCAGATCCTCTGATTTGACGCCCAGCAGATCGATCCGCTGGCCGCCCGTTACCTTCACTGTCGGTACGTTGTATTTCTCAGCCGCATCCGCGATGGCCCGCAATTCGCCCGGGTTGGTGATCCCACCCCACATGCGAGGCACCACGCTGAACGTGCCGTCTTTTTGGATATTGGCGTGCTTACGTTCGTTGATGAAGCGGCTTTGAGGGTCGTCCTTATATTCAAGCGGCCAGTCAGCCAAGAGATAGAAGTTCAGCGCCGGGCGGCAGATATGGCAGCCGCAGGTCGTCTTCCATCCAAGCTCCTGCCAGACGGCCGGCATGGATTTCAGCTCCTGGCTTTTGATCAGGCGGCGCACATCTTCGTGTGTCAGGTCCGTGCAGCCGCACATCGGCTGTTCCGTGGGGATCACGAAATCATCGCCGAGCGTGACGCCCAACACCTGTTCCACCAAGCCGGTGCAGGTGCCGCACGACCCGCTGGCCTTGGTGACCGTCCGTACCGCGGCCAGATCGGTTGCGCCGTCCTGGATAGCCTTTACGATTGTGCCTTTGGTTATGCCGTTGCAGCCGCAGATCTCTGCGTCATCCGGTAAGGCTGCAACGGCCGCCATAGGGTCCAGGGGGGTCCCTCCCTGGTAGGCGGGGCCAAAGATCAGCGTCTCGCGCATCTCGGCCACGTCGGTGCCGTCCTTGATCAGGCCGAAGAACCAGTTGCTGTCGGCGGTATCGCCGTACATCACCGCACCTTTGATCCGGTTCTCTTCCAAAACCAGCCGCTTGTAGACGCCGCGCGCTGGGTCGCGGAAGACGATATCTTCACGGTCCGGCCCGTCGGCGAAATCGCCTGCGCTGAACAGGTCGCAGCCCGTGACCTTCAGCTTGGTCGAAACCTCTTTCTGGATGAAGGCGGCCTGTTCGCCTTGCAATGTCTGGGCCACGACCTTGGCCTGCTCGTAAAGGGGGGCCACCAGGCCGAAGAGCGCGCCATTATGTTCGACGCATTCTCCGACGGCCAGGATATTGGGGTCGGAGGTGATCATTTGATCATCCACATGGATGCCTTTGCCCACGGCCAGTTGCGCGCCCTGCGCCAGGGCCACGTTGGGCCGGATCCCAACCGCCATGACCAGCAAGTCACAGGGCAGTTCGGTTCCATCGTCCAGGCGCAGTCCGGTCACGTGACCGTCTTCGCCCATGATCTCCTTGGAATTGGCAGAGCATTTGACCGTAATGCCTTTCTCGACCAACGCCTTGCGCAGCAAATAGCCCGCCGCTTCATCGAGTTGCCGTTCCATCAGGTGGCCCATCAGGTGCACAACCGTGACGTCAACGCCACGCAGCTTCAGGCCAGCCGCCGCTTCCAACCCGAGCAGGCCGCCACCGATGACCACCGCCTTGGCGCCCGGCTTGTCGGCCAGGGCGATCATGCGGTTGGTATCTTCCAGATCGCGGTAGGCGATCACGCCGTCCAGGTCATGGCCGGGCAGGGGGATCATGAACGGGTTCGAACCCGTTGCCAGAAGCAGCTTGTCGTAGGGGACGATGTCGCCTGCCTCGGATGTCACCGTCTTGGTGGCCCGGTCAATTTGGGCAACCTTCTCGCCAAACCGGCAGGTCACGCCGTTTTCTTCGTACCAGTCCGCCGTGTGGGTGACGATTTCGTCGAAAGCCTTCTCTCCCGACAGAACCGGCGACAGCATGATCCGGTTGTAGTTCCCGCGCGGTTCGGCATTGAAGAGCGTGACGTTGAAGGCGTCGCGGTCTGCCTCCAACAGATGCTCCAGCGCCCGGCCTGAGGCCATACCAGCGCCAATGATAACCAGGTTCTGGGCCATGGTTTACTCCGCTGCGATGGCTTGAGGTTTCGGCTTCGGCTTGGCGCCGTGCTCGTATTCCTCGAGGAAATCGAGGACCTCTTGCCGGAAGGTGTAGTAATCGGGGTGCTCCAGCAGCGCCTTGCGCGTGCGGGGGCGCGGCAGATCGACATTGACGATCTTGCCGATGGTGGCCTGAGGCCCGTTCGTCATCATGACCACACGGTCGGCCAGCAGGATCGCTTCATCCACATCGTGCGTGACGCAGATCGCGGTAACCTTCGTGCGGGACCATACCTCCATCAGAACTTCCTGAAGCTCCCAACGGGTCAGGCTGTCGAGCATTCCGAACGGTTCATCCAGCAGCAGCAGCTTCGGGCTAAGCGCAAAGGCCCGCGCGATACCAACCCGCTGTTTCATCCCGTTCGAAAGGTCTGCGGCGGGCTTGTCCATCGCGTCGCCAAGGCCAACCCGCTCCAGGTAGTAGTCAACCACGTCCTGCCGTTCGGCGCGGCTGGCTTTGGGATAAACCCGATCGACGCCGACGCTGACATTCTCGCGTGCGGTCAACCACGGGAACAGGGACGGCGACTGGAACACAACGGCGCGTTCCGGGTCGGCGCCTTCCACATGGCGGCCATCCAGTTTGATAGCGCCCTTGGTGATGTCGTTCAGACCTGCGGCCATGGTCAGCACGGTGGATTTACCGCAGCCGGAATGACCGATCAGGCTGATAAACTCACCACGATCAAGCTTGAGGTTGAAATCCTCGACCACTGTCAACGGACCTTTGGGCGTTGGATAAACCTTATGGAGCTGGCTGAAATCCAGATAGCGTTCGTCGATCAGCCCTTCCTGAGCTTTGGCCACTGCCGACGGTAGGCCGTGTATCGGAGTGACGTTTGGCAATTTGGTCGAGCCCTCAACCTTGGCGTCAATCCCGACATCCATCAGGTAGTTCGTGACTTCGGCCCGCAGCTTTTTGAAGCCCTCATGGTGGTTCATCTCCACCCGGTCGCGGGGGCGCGGGATGTCGACCGTGAAGGCCTCACCCAGCGTACCATCGGGGTTCAGCGGGATGATGCGGTCGGCCATGATGATGGCTTCGTCCACATCGTTCGTGATCATCAGGACAGTCTTTTTGTCCTGTTCCCAGATCTGCAGGATCTCATCGGCCAGATTTGCCCGGGTCAGGGCGTCGAGCGCCGACAAAGGCTCGTCCAGTAGCAGCAGTTCCGGCGACATGGCCAAGGCGCGGGCCACAGCGACCCGCTGGCGCATCCCGCCCGAAAGTTCCGCCGGGCGCCGGTCGACCGCGTGGCCGAGCCCCACCATCTTGATGTAGTGCAGCGCCTTCTCTTCGCGTTCGGCCTTGGCGAGCTTCGGGAAAACCGCGTCCACGGCCAGACCGACGTTCCCTTTGACCGACAGCCACGGCATCAGCGAGTAGGACTGAAAGACCAGCCCGCGCTCAGGCCCAGGCCCGGTGACCGGCGCGCCCTTGAACGACACGCTGCCGGTGTTGGGCATTTCCAGACCTGCAACCAGATTCATCAGGGTTGTCTTGCCGGTGCCGGAGAAGCCCAGGACGGCGACAAACTCGCCATCCTCGATGTCCAGGCTGATGTTTTTCAGGACGTCGGTGCGGGCCGTGCCCTCACCGAAGCCTTTGGTGACGTTGGAAAGTTCTAGGATTCCCATACCGATCACCGTGTCGCGGAGTAGGTGAAGGCGGACTGGATCGCATACATCATCCGGTCAAGCAGGAAGCCGATGATCCCGATGGTGAAGACCGCAACCATGATCTTGGCGAGCGATTGGCTGGAGCCGTTCTGGAACTCGTCCCAGACGAACTTACCAAGACCGGGGTTCTGGGCCAGCATCTCGGCAGCGATCAGAACCATCCAGCCAACACCCAGCGACAGGCGCAGACCGGTGAAGATCAGCGGCAGGG
>JBCBGY010000074.1:0-12229 GCA_038526275.1 Pseudomonadota bacterium
GGTCAAACCGCAAGGCAGACCCCGCGACATGGCCAGCGAGTTTGTGGGTGATGCCGTCGTCGCCTCGCCAGAACTTGCGAACATTGTCGCGGTACTTGTCGTTCCACTCGGCAAAGGGCGACGGGAACGCGCCCAGCTGATAGCCGCCCGGGCCTACATCCCATGGTTCGGCAATAAGCTTCACCTTGTTCAGCACAGGATCCTGCCGGATCGCCCGGCAAAACGGGCCGTCCCGGTCAAATCCGCCCACCGTACGCGCCAAGGTGGAGGCCAGATCGAACCGGAACCCATCCACATGCATGACTTCGACCCAATAGCGCAGGGAATCCATCACCATGCGCAAGACAAACGGATGTTCCAGATCCAGCGTGTTCCCGCAGCCCGTATCGTTGATGTAATAGCGCGGATCGTCGGCCAGACGGTAGTAGCTGGCATTGTCGATCCCGCGGAAGCACAGGGTGGGGCCAAGCTGGTCGCCTTCAGCGGTATGGTTGTAGACGACATCCAGGATCACTTCGATCCCAGCGGAATGGAACCGCGCCACCATCTGCTGGAATTCCGAGATCTCGTGATTGCTCAGATATTTGGGTTCCGGTGCAAAGAACCCGTACGTCATGTAGCCCCAATAGTTGCTTAGCCCCTTGTCGACCAGGAACCGGTCATCGACGGCGGCATGGACCGGCATCAGTTCAACGGCGGTCACGCCCAGCGTTGAAAGATGATCCAACATCTGGTCAGACGCCATTCCCAGGAAGGTGCCGCGGTCGGGAATGTCGTTGCGGCCTTGGGTCAGGCCCTTCACGTGGGCTTCGTAAAGAACCGTATCTGTCCAGGGCGTGTTCAACCGAAGGCGTTCTTGCCGTCCCCAGGTGAAGGCCGGATCCACGACGACCGAGCGGGGCATGAAAGGCGCACTGTCACGCGGATCGAAGCTGAGATCGGTATCGTCATGTCCGATCTGGTACCCGTAAAGGGCGTCGTGCCACTTGACCGGCCCGGTCAATCGCTTGGCATAGGGGTCAAGCAGGAACTTGTTGTAGTTAAACCGGTGCCCCTCGGCAGGGGCGTAGGGGCCGTGAACCCGGTATCCATATTGCTGACCCGGTCTCAGCCCCGAAATGTAGCCGTGCCAGATATGTCCTTCGCGCTCCGCCAGATCGACGAAATGGGCCTCGCGCCCCTGATCGTCGCACAGGCAAAGCACGACCCGTGTCGCATGTTGGGAAAAGATGGCGAAGTTGACCCCTTCGCCGTCGAACGTCGCACCCAGCGGGTGCGGACGTCCCGCGCTTAGTTGGAATGGTGTCATCCAGTAGCCTTGACCAGATCCTTGTACAGCGCGGCATAGCCTGCCGCAGAGGGCGCCCAATCCACCGGGTGTGTCATAGCGTTTCGCTGCATCCTTGACCACAGCTCTGGCGAGTCGAAAAGGTCGCAAAGCAGGGAAAGCGCGTTGCGCAAGGCTTCGCTCGTCACCGGATAGAATTGAAGGCCCGTCGCCGCTTCCCGTGCCAATGTGGCGGGGGTGGCCGGGATAATTGTATCGGCCAGTCCACCGGTCAGGGCGACCAAGGGCAATGTCCCATATTGCAGGCCATAAAGCTGGGTCAGACCGCACGGCTCAAAACGGGAGGGCACCAATATCGCGTCGCCGCCGGCGATCATCCGATGGGACAAGGGCTCATCATAGCCGATGCGCACAGCAACATTCGGATCGTCGATGGCCCGGAAAGCCTCTTCCAGTTCCGGATCACCTGACCCGAGCAGCGCGAGCTGTCCGCCCCGCGCCAGAAGGGTCGGCAAAGCCTCCACCAGCAGGTCCAGCCCCTTTTGCGGCGTCAGGCGCGAAACGACAACGCAAAGCGGCCCTTTGGCGTCCGGCAAACCGAACTCTTCTCGGAGCGCCGTTTTGTTTGCGGTCTTTCCGCGGGGTGTTTTGTAGGTGCGGATATGGGGGTCAACTGCCGGAGACCATGTGCCCAAATCGATACCATTCAGGATACCGCTTAGATCCGCGCGCCGGTCCCGCAGCACACCATCGAGCCCCATGCCAAATTCGGGGGTCATTAGTTCGCGGGCATAGGTCGGCGAGACCGTGGTCAAACGGTCGGCAAAGACCAGCCCTGCCTTCAGGGCGGAGATCTGCCCCCAATATTCAACCCCATCGACGGTCAGATCGGCGGTATTGATCCCCAAAGCGCCCGCACGTTCTGTGCCTGTCAGACCCTGGAACGCAATATTGTGGATCGTCAAAACGGTGGGGACATTGGCCCCGCGCAGGTAATAGGGGACAAGCCCGGCCTGCCAGTCGTGACAGTGGACCAGATCGGGCAACCAATCGCCAAGTAGGCCCGTGGCGATATCGGCGGCGATCCGACAGAGAGCCGCGAAACGTTCCGGATTGTCCGGCCAGTCCTTGCCATCATCACCCAGATAGATCCCGGCCCCTCGTTCAAAGAGATGCGGCGCATCCAGCACCAGCAAGTCCAACCCCTTGGGTTTGGCCGCAAGCAGCCGCGCCGGGCCGCCAAAGCAGTTTGCAACCTGCCCAACTTCTTCCGCAGGTCCCAACCCGGCCATCACAGCAGGGTAGCCCGGCAGCAGCGTGCGCATGGTTACGTCCAGGGGCACCAAGGCTCCGGGCAACGCGCCGGCCACATCAGCGAGCCCACCGGTTTTCACCAGCGGGGCACATTCCGACGCGACCGACAAAACCTTGATCATTGGGCAGCTTCCCAGGCCGCGATCATCTCGGCAGTGATCAAGGTCGTGCCCTTGTCGCTCACGCGGAAGAACTTGGCATCTTCGCGAGGATCCTCGCCCACAACCAATCCGGTGGGGATCTCGACGCCCCGGTCGATGACGCATTTCCGTAACCGGGCCGACCGGTTGATCACCACATCGGGCAGCACAACCGAATGATCGAGCATCGCGTAGGAATTTGTATGGACCCGGGTGAAAAGCAGCGAATTGCGCACTTCCGTCCCCGAGATGATGCAGCCACCCGAAACCATGGATGAGATCGCCATGCCGCGCCTGTCTTTTTCGTCATGGATGAATTTGGCCGGGGGTACGCTTTCGGAATAGGTCCAGATTGGCCATTGCTGATCCCACAGGTCCAGTTCGGGCGTGAAATCGGTCAGGTCGACATTGGCGGCCCAAAAGGCGTCGATGGTGCCCACATCCCGCCAGTAGCTCGCCGCTCCTTCGGCCTTGACGCAGCTATCGTCGAACCGATGAGCCACGGCTTTGCCGTTCTTCACGATCTCCGGGATCAGGTCATTGCCGAAATCGTGGCTGGAATTCGGGTCCTCTGCATCAGCCAGCAGCAGGTCCCGCAGATATGTCCAGTTGAAGACATAGATCCCCATGGAGGCCAAAGCCTTGGTCGGATCTTCTGGCGTGGCCGGTGGATCGGCGGGCTTTTCGAGGAAAGACGTGATCTGGCTTTTCGCATCCACGGCCATGACACCAAAGGCGGAGGCTTCTTCCCGGTCCACGGTCAGGCAGCCGATGGTAACATCGGCTTTGGCCTCCACATGCTGACGGATCATGATTTCGTAATCCATCTTATAGATGTGATCGCCCGCCAGGATCACGACATAGTCGATGCCGTAACTGTCAATGATATCAATGTTCTGGGTCACGGCATCAGCCGTCCCACGGTACCACATATCTTCTGACACGCGTTGCGACGCAGGCAGGATATCCAGAAACTCGTTCCGCTCCGCGCGGAAGAAGTTCCAGCCACGTTGGCAATGGCGGATCAGTGAATGCGCTTTGTACTGCGTTGCAATCGCCATGCGCCGGATGCCGGAATTGACCGCATTTGACAGGGCAAAGTCGATGATCCGGGTCTTGCCGCCGAAATAGACGGCAGGTTTCACCCGCTTGTCCGTCAATTCCTTCAGGCGCGATCCGCGCCCCCCCGCCAGCACAAAGGCCATGGATCGTTGCGCCAGGCGCGTTGTGTCTGCCATTCACTATTCCTCCCTAAGATATGTGCCGGAATATCAGCGTCGCCAAAGGCGGTACGGTGATTTCGGCATTCTGGGGGAGCCCATCCCGCTCCCCGTCTTCGCTTTGGACTTGGCCGCCGTTCCCGCGATCACCGCCGCCATAGGACCCCGCGTCAGTGTTCAGTACCTCTTCCCATGCGCCAGGCAGAGGCAAGCCGATGCGCCAGTGGCGCTCGACCGGGGTGAAATTGCAAACCACAACCACGGGCGCGTCGCCATCTTCGCCGAACCGGGCAAAGGCCATTAACGATTGTTCAGGGTCATTGGCGATCCAGCGAAAACCTGAAGGTTCGCAGTCCCGCCGGTGCAGGGCAGGGGTGTCGCGATAAAGGTGGTTCAGGTCTCGGACAAGCGCCTGCGCGCCCCGTTGATGCGCCCCATGCAGGGCGTCCCAGTCCAGCGACACATCATGGTTCCATTCAGACCATTGGCCAAACTCGCAGCCCATAAACAGCAGCTTCTTGCCCGGATGGCCCCACATGAACCCGTAATACGCCCGCAGATTGGCGAACTTCTCCCACTCGTTACCGGGCATCTTTTCGATCATGGACCCCTTACCGTGCACCACCTCATCGTGGCTGATCGGCAGGATGAAATTCTCCGAGAATGAGTAATCGATAGGGAAGGTCATCAAATGGTGGTCGTACTTGCGGTGGATCGGGTCCTTTTCGATGTACCGCAAGGTGTCGTTCATCCACCCCATGTTCCATTTGTAGCCAAAGCCCAGGCCACCTGCGTCGACAGGTGTGGAAACCCCCGGAAAGGCTGTGCTTTCTTCAGCCACGGTCATGATGCCCGGCACTTCGCCATAGGCCAGGCTGTTCATCTCTTTCATGAAATCGATGGCTTCGTAGTTTTCCCGCCCACCATCGCGGTTCGGGATCCAGGCCCCGGCGTCTCGCGAGTAATCTCGGTAAAGCATCGAAGCCACTGCATCCACGCGCAGACCATCGATGTGATATTCGTCCAGCCAATAAAGCGCATTGGCGGTCAGGTAGTTTTTGACCTCCGTCCGCCCGTAATTGTAGATCAGCGTGTTCCAGTCCTGGTGGAAGCCTTCTCGCGGGTCCGCATGTTCGTAAAGGTGCGTGCCGTCGAACTGTGCCAGGCCATGGGCGTCTGATGGAAAATGCCCGGGCACCCAGTCCAGGATCACGCCCAGCCCTGCCTTGTGCGCGGCCTCGATCAGATCGCGAAACTCGTGGGGCGGGCCAAATCGGATCGTTGGCGCGTACATCCCGAGCGGTTGGTAGCCCCAGGAGCCGTCGAAGGGAAATTCGCTGACAGGCAGGAACTCCAGATGGGTGAAGCCCATCCATTTGGCATAGTCTACAAGGTCTGTGGCCAGTTCCTTGTAGCTCAGCCGTCGGCCCTCCGCCGCCCGGCGCCAAGACCCCAGATGGACTTCGTAAATCGAAATGGGTTTGTCTCGCTGGTGCGCTTCGGCGCGGTTTGCCATCCAGGCAACATCGTCCCAGCCATAGCCGGTGATGTCGCGCACGACAGAGGATGTTTCGGGCGGATGTTGGGCGCCAAACCCCATTGGATCGGCCTTTGTGAACGGCGCGCCATCTCGCGGTGCGATTTCGTACTTGTAGAGCGCACCTTCCTCGACCCCGGGCAGGAAAATCTCCCATGCGCCGGTCACGCCAACCCGCCGCATCGGATGACGCCGCCCGTCCCAGATGTTGAAATCGCCCACGACCGAAACCCGCGCGGCATTCGGCGCCCAAACGGCAAAGTGCGTGCCTTGGACCCCGTCAATCTCCATCACATGGGCCCCAAGGGCCTGCCAAAGCTTGCGATGTGTGCCTTCGCTGATCAGGTGCTGGTCCAGTTCGCTGAGGACGGGGCCAAAGCGATAAGGGTCTTCGAAGGTCCACTCCGTTCCGTCCGCGAACGTGGCGCAAAGCTGATATGGCTCGTCGGAAACCGGCACCACACCGGCAAAAAGCGGGCCATCGACGCGATCAAGCGTTACTGTTTCGCTGCCCAAGGTCGCTGTTACATCACTCGCATCCGGTATCAGTGTAACGCACCAAGCCGCATTTCCGGTTTTGTGGACGCCCAGCACATCGAAGGGGCGATCATGGCGCGCTGACAAAAGCGCTGCGACATCCTCATCAGACATATGCGGAGGCAGCGTTGTCATTCCTTCAACCGCCCGATCAGAAAGCCGCTACCACCCAAGGTGACCGATCCGGTTCCCAACTCAGCCGCTTGCTGCAGCAAGATCTCAATGTCCTCGGGCTGATCAATTGTAACCGGCGATGGCGAAAGATTGTAAAGACACAAGGTGCCATCCCCGCGTTTGAAACCCAGGACAGGTTCGGGCAGGTCCAGAAACTCCGTCTTGCCGCGCCGCAGATCATCGGTCGCGCGTCGCAGCGCCAGCATCTCGCGATAGAAGGCCAGAACGCTGTTTTCGCCTTGGGTCGAAACGGCCCGGGCCCGTTGTGGTTCCTTGACGGGCAGCCAGGTCTGGTTAGCCGCCGAAAATCCACCATTGGGTGCGGCGGCGTCCCAGACCATGGGCGTTCGGCAGCCATCACGCCCCTTCTTCTCGGGCCAGAAATTGATGCCTTCAGGGTCGGTCAGTTCATCGAAGGTCAGTTCGGTATCGGCCTGCCCCAGTTCCTCGCCTTGATAAAGACAGATCGATCCTTCAAAGCTCAGGAGCAGCGCCGCGGCCTGTTTGGCCAGCGCATCCTGGTCGGCCCCGTGGTCGAGCCACCGGCCCACATGGCGCGGCACATCATGGTTGGAGAAGGCCCAGCAGGGCCACCCTTCGGGCGCGCCCTTGAAGAAGGCCTCGATCCGCTCGCGGAAATGGCGAGGCGAGAAATCCGGCCCCAGCATCTCGAAGCTGTAAGCCATGTGCAGACGGTGGCCCGACGTATATTCCCCCATGATATCAATCGAATGGTGGCTGTCGCCCACTTCGCCGACCATGGTCTTGCCGTCATATTCATCCAGCAGCGCACGCAGCCGCTTCAGAAAGCCCAGATTTTCAGGTCGGTTTTTTGAAAACAGTGTGTACTGCATCTCGAAGGGGCGCACGGCCTCCTGCGCCCAAGGTTCGGGGTTTGCGGCATTGTCCCGCAAAAGCTGGTCGTGGAAGTAGAAGTTGACCGTATCCAACCGGAACCCGTCAACGCCCCGATCCAGCCAGAACCGAACGCAATTCAGCAGATAGTCCTGCACCTCCGGATTGTGAAAGTTCCAGTCGGGCTGTTCCTTCAGGAAGTTGTGAAAGTAGTACTGACGCCGCCGTGCATCCCATTCCCAGGCGGAACCACCAAAGATCGCCAACCAATTGTTGGGCGGCGTACCGTCGGGGTTGGGATCAGCCCAGATAAACCAGTCGGCCTTGGGGTTGTCGCGGCTCTGTCGGCTCTCGGTGAAGAACGCATGCTGGTCCGATGCGTGGCTGAGCACCTGATCGATAATCACCTTGAGACCCAGGGATTTGGCCTTTGCCATCAGCGCATCGAAGTCAGCCATGTCCCCAAAGGTCGGGTCAATGTCGCAATAGTCGGACACATCGTAACCCATATCCGCCATGGGCGAGGGGAAGATCGGGCTGATCCAGATCGCGTCGACCCCCAGCGAACCCACATGATCCAGCCGCTGAATGATGCCCTTCAGATCGCCGACACCGTCGTCATTGGCATCCATAAAGGAACGCGGATAAATCTGGTAGGTGACGGACCCACGCCACCAATCTGGGTTATCCGCCATTTGTCCGATCCTTCCCTCAAGACTGTCGCATCCTTTCAAAGGAGCCGTGACCACTAAAGATCAAATCGGCCATGGGGGAAAGAGCAGGCTAAACGCCCCTATGCGTAAGAGGGATGAATGCTGCACCAGAAACTGGGCAGGTTTCATCCCTCTCGCGAGAACATGTCGCGTTCAACAGCATTCAGATTTCATTGCCTTTCGCCCTTGGCTCGAACGCGAAGTCTGATGCTTTATGTCCGGTTAAACGTGACACGCTATAAAAAAGCCAAAGCCCGCGCGGGTCGGCACGGGTGGAGGCGCGCTGTTCGGTTATCCTTGTCCAAAGTCCGGAAAGCCGGTGAGGCGTGTACCCATGGCGACGATGCAGATCTTGCCGCTTGCATAGGCGATGACGAAGGTCCAGTCGCCGCGATCGTCTTCCCAAAGCTCCATGATCTGGTCCGGGCTGCGCAGGCCTTGCCAGGCGCGATGGGCACGGAACTGTTGGGTCAGTTTCGCCCGCATTTGCTCTGACGGTTCACACAGGAATTCAGCAATCGGGCCGGGGTTGGGTAAAGCGGGGTTTGAAGATACGGCCATGCCGAGCGTCAATGGCAGCACCCATCTCAATAAAGATCTCAGTGGCATATCAATCGGTTCCGTCTTGAAGGAGGCTGCGTGGTGACCCGGCGAAGCTCGCTTTCGCGGTCGCTTGGAAGGTTTGGTCGGTGCGATGCGGGCCAGGCATGGCCGTGGCCTTCACCTGCAAGCAGATAAGTTTGCGCGTGAGCGGTGAAGTTGGATGCGAAGATCATTTGCGTTTCTCCAAAATGAAAAAGCCGCCTCTTGCGGGAGGCGGCGTGCTGCGAGGGGATGAAGGATCTTTGGTCTAGATTTGTTCACCCATCGGAGACACACCACCACACGTGCCCTCCCAGCTCGCGAAGGCTGGGATAAAAGCAGAATGTGTGTGACGATGTTTCATGATGTGCTCCGATACCGTCGGGTTAGCAAAAGGGCGCCCTCTGGGTCAAGCGGTTGAATTGACTGCGCGCCTGCTACGCCACAAAAGACCGAACAGTCCTGTCGCAAGAAGGATCCCTCCAGCGGGCAACGGCACAGCGGACGTGGACCGTAAGGTGATTTTCGGTCGCGGCGTTGGTCCGGTCAGGACAGTGACAACCAGAAAGCTCTCCGGACTTCTGTCGAAGGAGAGCGAGGTCATTTCGCCTGTCTCCAAATCGACGATGTCTAAGTATTCTCCTGACCAGAACTCATAGGATGTGTAGATGAAGGTATCTCCGGGAAGACCGTCAAAGATCTCCTGTGGTCTATCGAAGAAGAAAGAGTACAGACCTGCAGTTGTTTGAATATTTCCCTCTGTTTTCGTGGTTGTCGCGTAAAAGATCCAACCGTTGCCCACATCGGTCTGGCCGGCTACCTGCGGGGTATCGTAGAGCCCGAACCTGCCTTTTACAGAGAGTTGGTTGGGCCGGTAAAATTCCTTGAACGCATTGTAGGTAGGTGGCGGGTACTTCACGCCCCTGATGCCATCAGCATCGAAGTAGGGAAAGTATCTGTTGTTCAGGTAAAGATCTAAGACGTAGTCGGCTTGGTATTCAGGCTCGAGCCCGGGATCATTGGCCGTCATCACGACATTTGAGAAGTCTATGCGAACAAGGCCTGCCATCGCGCTGCTGGCCATCGTCGCCAGGACAACCAATGCGAGGCTGAAGGAGTTAAACGCCATTAGGTGCCATCCATTGCAAACGCACCGACAGTTTCCACCTCACGCGATTGATACCATGTTATTGGCCGTGGCCAAGAGCCATGGCCCAGAGCTTGCCCAGGCCATGGCGTTTTTGTCTTTCAGGCCGTGACGTCGGTCACGATACCGGCACCGACGGTCTTGCCGCCTTCGCGCAGGGCGAAACGGATGCCTTTCTCAATGCCGACCGGTTTGTGCAGGACAAACCCGATATCAGCCTGACCACCGGGTAGAACCGGCAAGTCATCGGGGACATCGATCACGCCAGTGATGTCCGTCACGCCGAAGAAGAATTGCGGGCTGTAGCCTGACGAAAACGCCGTGTGACGCCCACCTTCTTCCGCCGTCAGCACAAAGATCTCGGCCCGGCCTTCCTGATACGGTCGGATCACGCCCGGCGCGCTCAGGATCTGGCCACGTTGAACCTCGTCGCGCTTCAACCCGCGCAGCAACAGGCCAACATTCATGCCAGCCTGAGCCTCGGGGATGTCTTTGCGAAAGGCCTGCGTGCCCGTCACCACAACCTCAGCCCCGGCATGATCCAGCCCGACCACTTCAACCGGCTGGCCAACCGAGATCACGCCGCGCTCCACCCGGCCCGACACAACCGTGCCCCGGCCCGAAATGGTATGCACGCCTTCGATCGGCATCAGAAACGGGCTGTCATAGTCCCGCTCCGGATCGGGGAAGTGCCTGTCCATCGCGTTGACCAGATCGATGACGCACTGAACCGCCGGATCATCCAGATCGCCGCGCGCAGCAGCGTCGAGCGCCTGCAAGGCCGACCCGAAGATAAAGGGCGTTCCCGCATAGCCTTGGGCTTCCAACAGCGCGCCGGTTTCCAGCTCGATCAGTTCGGCCATATCGGCCCGGTCCGCTTCATCCAGCATGTCCATCTTGTTCACAAAGACGACCATGTTGGCGACGTTGACCTGCCGCGCGAGCAGAACATGTTCGATAGTCTGCTTGGCTGCACCTTCCGTGCCGTCGATCAGCAGGATCGCCCCGTCCATCTGGGACGCACCGGTGATCATGTTCTTCACATAGTCAGCGTGACCCGGACAGTCGATATGCGCATAGACCCGGCTTTCGGATTCATATTCCACATGGGACGTGTTGATCGTGATCCCGCGGGCTTTTTCTTCCGGTGCCTTGTCAATCTGGTCGAACGACAGGGCCTGACCACCCAGCCGGGCAGCCTGGATCTGCGTCAAAGCAGAGGTCAGCGTGGTCTTCCCATGGTCAACGTGACCGATGGTGCCGACATTCAGGTTCAGTTTCGTAGCCATCTTTCATCTCCTTTGGCTTCGATGCCGCCCCGCTTCCGTTGGCCAGACAGAAGCGAAGCGGCCATTGGCATTGGCGCGCCAATCTCAGATCGATCCGGGTGCGAAAGGCAGGTCGGACCGAAAACAAAACCCCGGGCGGCGGTGGCCATCCGGGGTTACGTCAGTCGAAACCGTGCGGAGGCCGAAGCCTCCGGAGTGTCATCACAGAGGCTGGGGGAGTGTCCAAGACGCGACATCAGCCGCAGCAAAGGCTACGGCGGGGGCCACGTTCAGTTGTTCCAAAACCAGCTTCATAGATGGGATTCCTATTTCTTCTGCGGGGAGATAAGCGTTCGAACCGCGTAATGCAAGCGTTCCATTTCGGAGCGATCAAAGCAGCCATTCCTCTTGCGCGCCGCTCCAAAGGTGCTGCAGCAGATCGGACCTGTCGGTTTGAAGGCCGCCTGTTACGAAGCGGGTGATCTGTGATCCTTCGTCGGTCGCATAGTTGTGGCGGGTGCCGGATTGCCAGATGCGAGAGAGATAGAAATCCTCGCGACCAATGCCCCGGCCATCGAAAGCGGCGAAGCTGTTGGGCACGTCCGCGCCCGCACGCGCGGCGACTGCATCTGCCACGGTCAGGCCAAGGAGTGCGCCTGCGAAACTGTCGGCTGGAAAATGCACGCCAGCGACCGTGCGGTTGACTGCGATCCGGGCGGCGACATGCATGAGCTGCGTATCGGTTTCCCGCGTTCCATCGTCCTTCGCTTTGGTTTTCAGCGCATCTGGGATCAGTCGCCGCAACGTTTCTGCCGTCGCGAAGGCCTCGGTCGCATGGCCACTCGGCAAGCTGCCATGCCCGGGGGTTGAGATCATCGGTTGGATCAGCGGCGAGAGCGCATCCGGGCGACGGCAGGCCAGACGGTGTTTGCATTGTTGCGCGACGAACACCGCGCAGTCCTGGGCCAGCGTCAGGAGCTTTAGCGTCAGTGGCATCCGGCCCGGCTCAAATCCACAAACCGATGCAAAGTAAGGTAGCAGGCCGCCCAGCTGGTCAGCAATTTCCGCAATCCGGTCCGGCCGGAGATCGGCGTAGTTGTAAACAACCTCTGCCTGATGGGCGAAGTCTGGCGGTGTCGGGGCGGTCAGGCTCGCCAGGGGGGAGATCGCTGCCGCGGGCTGTTCGGTGTTCAAACCGGTAAAGGTGGATAGGAACACCCGGACCGTGTCCGTGTCATGGCCGAAGCTGAGGCGCGACAGAACCTCTGCCGTTAGGATGGCCCGTTGGCTCGCCTCCGGCCAGGCGGCCAGGTTCTCAGGCGCACCGAACGGGCGGTCTGGAGGCGTTGCAGGCTGGCCCCAAGTGCCGGGCAGCATCCCGTCGCGCGCGGTCAGTAGACCCGGAAGGCTGGCGGAGGCCGCGCCTAAATTCTGCAGATTCTGCAAGTTCTGCA
>JBCBGY010000074.1:12329-19820 GCA_038526275.1 Pseudomonadota bacterium
AGATTTTGCTCTAACGGCATGGTTCGGATCCGAAATATCAGGGGTTAGGAATAGGGAATTCCAGCATCGCCGAGCGCATGCGCCCACGACTTGCCAGCGGCAGTTGCTGCGGCGGGATGGGTGTTGAGATAGTCGCCGACCCGGAAATCAGGGTCGAGTTCAAGAAGCTTTTGGGCTGCCTGATGGGCTGCCTCAGCCTGGCCATCCAACTGCAGCGCGATCACCCGACTGCGATGGGCGGAAAGGTGTAATGGATTATGCTGCAGGGCCGCTTCTGCCAGATCGATAGCCCGACTATACCTCCCTCCGGCCACGTGGCAGCCTGCACTGATCCCGTCGAAGAAGGTCTTGCGCGGATCACGCGGCGAAAGTCTGTAGGCGGACTCCGTCAGGTCTAGCGCGCGCGGCCCATCGGCCTGGGACGTGGCCAGGACAGAAGCCAAGTGCCTGATCATCGCACTGGACGGGTTAAGGCACATAGCTGCCGCAAACCTTTGTTCGGCCCGGGCAAAGTCGTGATCGAGGACCGTCGCGATATTGCCGTCGATGGCCAGGGACAGGGGGCATGACGGATCGTGATCCAAGGCCCGATGCACCGCATCCTGGGCCGCGGCGTGATCCTCCTTCGCGGCAGGGCTCCATTTCTGAAACAGGCGAAGCAGGTACCACTGCGCCAACCAGGCGTGGGGAACAGCATGCCGGGGCACACGCTTGATGACTTCGACGAGGTGCCGGCCCGCACGTTCGAAATGCTGCCGGTTGAACGAATGCATCAGGTGCACGGCCGCCAACAACATCACGTAGGCCGACAGATCGGACAATGGCGTGGCCAAGCTTTTGGCCAAAGACCGGGACATGACGAGGCCTATGACGTCGCCTACGATCCGGTCTGCCAAGTGATCCTCGCCAGCCAGGACGCTTTTCAGGCTGACTTGGTATCGCTCAGACCAAATGGTCGTAGCGTTGGCGGTCTCTTCTAGCGACAGATCCAAGGTCAGGTGGTCGTCAACCAAACGGCAATGCCCGGCCAAGGTTAAATCTGCGTTTAGTACATCCAGGCTGGCTTGCCCCAATGTGACGGAACGGGCCGAATAATAGGACACGGCCTCGACCATCTGGGACCGGGCAAAGACAGACGTGATTTCGTGGGCCAAGCAATCGCCCAGCGTCGTTGGCCCGTCGCCTATGGTCATGAATGGCAAAACAGTGATCCGAGGCAACAAAGCCTCGCTGGATTGCGATCGCGTGGCCAACCGCCCGCCGCCTGACAAGCGCTGATCTCGCAACCATTCCTCGAACCCTTCCAGCGGCAGGTCAAATCCTTCCAGGAACTCGCCGTCTGCCGGTTGCCCATGAACGGTCACAGCGGTTGACCTCAACGCAACAGACTCGCTGGTCGTCTCAAAGATGTCGTCGAAGGTTTCGCCAAAACTCTGCCGTGTTGCATGGAGCAGTTGGCGCAAGTTGGCCCGGGCACGATCCTGAGCCGTATCGGACCACAATTTGTCGATGAGCCATCCGCGTGTGCGCTTCATATCCGGCGCACTGACCAGAAGGGCAATCAAAGCTTGCTGGCGACCGCTGGACAATCGGAGCTTTTGCCCGTTGGCAAAACCAACGGAAAACGGCCCGAAAACGCGGACAACGATCTGCGTTTGAACAACGTCAATCATAAATCAAAGGTCTAAATCTCTAAATTCTGGAGGTAGCGTGACGTTGAAAGCGCCTTCGCACAAGTCGCACAGTCAACTTTTTTCGAAATGACGGTATTTTGCCGAATTTCCCGCGCCAATCTGACGTTTGCCTGTCGGACGCCTGACACTTGTCTGACGGGACACGTTCGAACCTCCCCCAGCGCCACGCATTTTCGAGGCGCGATTTTATGAGGAGATTGAGACGTGGCTACGATTTTTGGAACCGCGGGTGCAGACCTGCTGAACGGCACCAACTTTGCCGACATCATCAATGGTTTTGCGGGGCACGACCGGATCTACGGTCGAAACGGCAATGACGTGATCTATGGAGGGATCGGGAATGACACGATCTTTGGTGGCTTTGGCATAGATGAAATCTATGGCGGGCCCGGTGACGACCGGATTTCCGGAGGCTTCGACCAAGACAGCGTTCTGAGTGGTGGGTCAGGCATCGACACGATTGACTACAGCTATACGTCGAACGCGTTCGAGATCGATCTGACTGCTCAGAAGGCGACGAACCTGTCCGCACCGGGTGTGGAGAATTTCTCCGGTTTTGAAAATGCCATTGGCTCGACCAGCGCTGACAGGATCTATGGCAACAACGCCAACAATGAATTGTGGGGCGATGTCGGGCATGATCGGATGTGGGGTCGTGGCGGCGATGACCGCATGTTCGGCGGCAACGGCAAGGATCTTATGAGAGGCGAGGCCGGTCGTGACCGGCTGGAAGGGGGGTCTGGCAGTGACACTCTCGAAGGTGGCAATGATGCAGACCGCCTATATGGCCAAAATGGCAATGACCTGCTGCGCGGTGGAAGCGGCAACGACATCCTGGTCGGCGGAGAGGGCCATGACACGCTGTCGGGCGGCACGGACGACGACAATTTGTTCGGTGGGATTGGAAATGATGTACTCTATGGAGGCGGCGGACGCGATTTCCTCTACGGCGAAGGCGGCAATGATCGTATTTCGGGCGGTCTGGGTCTTGACGGTCTCATGGATGGTGGCAGCGGCATCGACACCGTCGACTACACTTACAGCACCCACCGTTGGAACGTGAGCCTGATTAACGGGACAGCCACAAATCTGACCGTGGGGGGCACCGAAACCATCGTGAATTTCGAAAATTATGATGGCAGTTCGGGTCGCGATCAGGTGGCCGGTACCCATGGATCAAATGTCCTTTGGGGCAATGGCGGCAATGATTGGCTGCGCGGCTTTGCCGGCAACGATATCATCCATGGTGGCATTGGCCATGATGATCTCTATGGCAATGACGGCCGAGACTACATCACCGGCGGCAATGGGCAGGATGAACTCTACGGTGGTAACGGCCATGACAGCCTGCTGGGTGGAAGTGGCAGCGACCTTCTGCGGGGTGGGGAAGGAAACAACATACTGACGGGTGGGACCGGTGCCGACACGTTTGTTTTTGATGCCGCCCAGCTTTCCTCCGCAAATGGGGATCTGACCCGGATCACGGACTGGTCGTTTCAGGAAGACACGGTCCAGTTCCTGAATGCCCGCGGTGCCAATGGCGTTTTGATCAACGATATGGGGGATCTTGACACCAACGGCGACGGGTTCTTGTCGGCGGTGGATAAAAACTTCACGCTCGAGAATGCGGCGTTGGTGTTTGACGGTCAGAACTTCATCCAGCAAGGCGACTTGCGTTTCCATGGGGCGAAAGGCGACCTGCAGTTCGACGATACGCTGAGCATTGATATCAGCGCGTTTGGGTCGACATTTGTCGACATTGCCTAGGCTTACCTCTTGGGAGCGGCCCTAGGTCGCTCCCTTCTCTATGCGCGGAGCAAGGGATTTTTGCCCCATGCGTTGCTGTTTTTGCGTCGGCACATCGTGCCAGGTGGTTTCGTCCAGCGCCAATTGGCGGACCACTTGTGGCGCGGCCACGCTGGTTCCGCTCAGTGCTGCACGTGTGCCGGATCGCGTCCCCGCCGCACGAACGCCGCGCAGCACATTGGATCGGTCTCCTTGCGCGCTGCGGTCAACATGTTCCGTGCTCGGTTGGTCGGGGCTGGCACTATACGGTGCCGCGTCCGCTGCGGATGCGTCCCGCCCGCGATAGGCGCCGACGCTCCAGATCACAGGGTCTTCCTCTTTCGCCGGGCTGGTTGAAAGAGCATTTACGGTGCCGGAACGCTTGATGGTTCCGTGCCTCGTTGGCGGGTCCTCTGCGATCGGGAATCCTCGTTCGTCCCGAGCGGCATAGTCGGCATCGACGAAATAGCTTTGCCGCCCGGTATCGCGAAACCCGGCCGGTACATCGTCTCGCAGAATCCATGCGTCAATCCGGTGAACCGGCGCGCCATCAACCCACGCCTTGATTTGCCAATCTCCCGACGGTGCAACAGGCCTGCCAGTGGTACCCGGATCGGTTTGCGCCAGCGCCAGCGTCAGAACGGCAGGTTGCCGAGGCTCGTGGATGACAGAAGCCCGACCGATTACCTCTCCGCCGAGTTCAAGCAGGAAGGCCTTAGGTTCTATGGCGTTTTGCCCGATCTCAAACCTCTTAAGTTGAGCGGCTGCCCGACCGGGCGGGGTTACTTCGAAAATGACAGACCCGGTCGATGAAAAGTCGGCCAGTTCAAATCGGATTTCCAGGAAGTTGGCAGATGGATCGCCCGGCTGCAGATGCCAGGTCAGTTTCAATGCGCTCTGGTTCATGGGGGCCGCCGCGTGGCCGCGCGCCATGTTGCGGTTGCCCGCGGCCATCACCACCTTGGGCTTGGGAATAGTACCCGCGTCGGGATGTTGCGCTCTAACTGTCTCGACATGCGCCCGAGCCATCCGTTCGATGGAGCGTTCAATCCGGTGCATGCCGTTCCGTGGCCCGCCCGTCATGCCGAAGCTCAGATTGACGAAAACGGGGATCGGCCCATCCTTCATCTCGGCGCGGGCGCGTTCCAGGATGTATTCCAGCCCCATGATCAAGGGCAATGCCAGCATAGAGCCGCTGGTTTCCCGGGTTACTTCTGGGGGGAGTTGGACGGCAACAATCGCCGTGTCATTGGCCGCTGGATCGTTAGGTTCCAGCCCGGCGGCAAGATCCAGAACATGCGTGCCATGGCTGATCGGCGAAGAGAGCGGCCGAAAGCCGTGTTGCCCGTAGCTTTTTTCAAGGTGGCGCAACTGGTCATCCTGATCTGCGCCTTTGTGCTGCATGGCAGTGTCAAGATCGGGGCGGATCCATTCTTGGCCGAAGGGCAGGCCGCTGGGTTTCTCCTGCCAGTTTGCATTTTGAACCCATGCGGACAGGATCCGTGTTCCGCCATTCCGCATCCGAAATCGGCGGTGAAACAGGTTTATGCCGTGATCAATCACACCTATGATCCGCTTGGGCGGCGTGCCCGAAAGCGGCCTCAGCGTGAGGTGGGGAGAATGACGAAGGCTTTCCCGACCCGTTGCAATATCTTCGCTTAGACTGCTTAGGGGCAAGGGAAGGACGTAGACCCTGGGATTGGGAATGTCCTTTGCAAATCCGTCCAGATGATCTTGCAGCAGTTCAACTGTAAAATAATGTTCCTGGCCGGCCTTTATGGTTTCTTTCACGGACCAGGCACGCCAGACATTCTCTTTGGTTGGATCGAACCCCGCCGCATCGATGGGCATGGCAAAAAGCCCGGTACCTTCTGGCGTAAAGCCACCTGCTGACAGAAATGGGCTTTGACGGCGGAACAGCCAGCCGCTGACGGGTTCAAGTTTGGGATGTGGTGCCGTTGTCGGCTCCGATGTTTCCTCCCGCCAGAATGCTTGAGCTGCCATGGGAATTCGCCTCGTCTGCACATCTGATATCTCAGACTAGCAGAAGGTAGCTAAACACCCAAAGGATGGTTTTGGATCGTTCTGCTCTGCGAGGTCGTTCTATTTCAGCCGACCGTGCTGCAGATCTTCCAGCATCGCTTTGCGGGCGGGCCAGATCCAACGATTGTCATAAGACGTTAGGGCCTTGGTACGCGCGGCTCGCCCCAAGCGCTGTGCCGCGTCCCGATCTGTCAGCAGATGTTCCACCCGGTCTGTAATCGCATCGATGTCGCGCATCTGTACCATCTCCGCCGAGTGGCCGTTCTGCAGGACCTCTCTCACCGGCGGACTGTCTGACACAACCAGCGGGCAGGCGATGCTCATCGCTTCGATCAGGGACCAAGACAGAACGAACGGCACGGTCAGATAGACATGTGCATGCGTCGATTGCAGAACCTTGATGTAATCGTTGCGGCTCAAAAGCCCTGTCCAGACGATGCGGGATTCATCGAGCGTCAGCTCTCCTTGCATCTGTTCCTTCCAGCTTTTGCCGTCCTGACGCGACTTGCCGTAGGCCACCCGGTCAGCGCCAACGATGATGGCATAAAGATTTGGCCGCCGGGCCTGTAGACGTTCCAGCGCCCGCATGAATTCCGGGAATCCCCGGTGCGGCTCCATCCCTCGGGTGGCGTATGTGATGATCTCGGCATCCGCCGGAATGCTGTCGATGGAGGCGGGCAATTGTGGGGTCTCGGCAGGCGCATGGGTGGTCATGTCCACCCCGTCATGCATCACCACCAACCTGTCCCGGATGTGGCTGGGGAACTGTTCGGCCTGAAAGTGGGTCGGACAAAGCACAAGATCGGCTTGGGCAATGTCCACTAGAGTGGGCGCATTTTGCGAAATCGCCATGGCGCGCCCATCTTCCTCTCGCTGGACGGTATCACTGGTCGAGTCGACCGGCGGGTAGCGGTAGTACCATTCGACATAGGACACATATTTGCAGTCCGGCCAGACCGCCTTGGCGAACGTCCCTGACCCCCAACCCGCATGCCCCATCACCACGTCAGGCTGCAGCCCCGCCTTCCGCGCCTGGATGGCGGCATTGGCAAAAGCCTGCCCGTTAATGATGGCTTTCTCAAAGCCCCTGGCGAAACGGTGCACGCCCTCGGTCGGGTCCCGGTGCGGGGTCATCTTCAAGATCCGGATCCCCTTTGGGCCTTGGCCCACATCGGCCGCGGTCGCGAAGGACACATCCCAACCTTGGGAGGCCAGGAAACCCCCGAATGCGCCGAACTGCGCCGGAAAGTTCTGGTGAGAAAACAGGATCTTCATGGGGTCAGCGGGTTCAATCTGCCCAGCGGTTCGGATCGGGAATGCATGCCATAATGGTCCATCGGCGGCGGCTGCCACATATGCTTTCTGAATTGTTCTACCAATTGATTAAAATTTGTTTCGTCGCATTTTGCCAGTCCCGTCTCGGCAGGATCTCGCACAGGGCAGGGACGGCGGCCATGGATCGCCGTCCCATTATTTGGGTCTATTGGCCGGATTGAGTGTTGGCCATTTCCAGGCTCGGGTTCCAAAGGCGTTGCAAGCCAAACACTGCGCCTGCCACCGCGATCCCGATCAAATCCGTTATCAATCCGCCCTCGATCATAAAGAGCGACGCGGCCACAAGGGCAATGCGCATGAACCAGGCCGCGCGACCGCCCATGAACCAGCCCTGCATGCCTGCGGACAGAAGGAATACGCCAAAGACGGCAGTGGCACCGGCGCGCAGCACCTCGAACCAGGAGCCATCCATCAGCAAAGCGCCGTTGTAGAAGAACATGAACGGCACGATGAAGGCGGCGATGCCAATCTTGAAGCTGGCGACACTCGTCTCCATCGGGTTGGCCCCTGATATGCCCGCAGCAGCGTAACTCGCCAACGCCACCGGTGGCGTGATGGCGGACAGAACCGCGAAGTAGAAGACGAAGAAGTGGGCGGTGAGCAAGGGGATCCCGAGCTGCACCAAGCCAGGCGC
>JBCBGY010000075.1:0-19770 GCA_038526275.1 Pseudomonadota bacterium
CGGTTCAAACGAATAGCCGAACGTCGGACGCACCACTCTAAAGAAGGGTACATCCGACTGTGGCAGAGACGGACATGGGCCACCTTGGCCGTCACCGCCACACTATCGAAACCATACCGGCCCACAGCCAAAGGGCTGACAGAAAACCTCAAGCTGACCAAGTTGTGTGATGGTTCAGACCTTGCAGCCAGCGCCGCTGATACCTCAACCAAAGATCATATCGCGATTTCGGACGGGGGTTCTTTCGCCCCGGTCATGAAGGCGACTGCATCAGACATTGTGTAGTCCTTAGGGTCGATGGTGCAGAGGCGTTTGCCCAATCGGTGAATGTGAATACGATCTGCGACTTCGAACACATGAGGCATGTTATGGCTGATCAGGACGATCGGAATGCCGCGGGCACGAACATCCTTGATCAGTTCAAGCACTTTCCGGCTTTCTTTGACCCCCAGAGCTGCCGTGGGCTCGTCCATGATGATGAACTTGGTGGCAAACGCCGCAGCTCGGGCCACGGCAACCCCTTGACGCTGACCCCCTGACAGGGTCTCGACCGGCTGTTTGATCGACTGGACTGTCATCAGCCCCAACTCGGTCAGCTTTTCGCGCGCGAATTTTTCCATTGCGGGCTTGTCGAGCATTCGTAGGTATTTTCCCAGAAAACCTTGCTTACGGATTTCACGGCCCGTGAACATGTTATCCGCAATCGACAGAGCCGGGGACAAAGCGAGATTTTGATAGACGATCTCTATCCCCATTTCCCGTGCCTCGATCGGCGAGGAAAACTTCACCGGTTTACCCTCAATCAGAATCTCGCCTTCATCCGGCACGGTCGCTCCACAGATCGCTTTCACTATAGAGCTTTTGCCTGCGCCATTGTCGCCGATTACTGCCAGGATTTCACCGGGCCGCAGCTCGAAATCTGAGTGATCGATTGCCGTCACATGACCATAGCGTTTGACGATGCCGCGTGCTTGAACAACAGGTGTCATGCGGAAACCCTCCGGATCCATTGGTCAACTGCGACGGCGATGATAATCAACCAACCGATGGCAAAGACTTGCCACAGCACGTCGACGCCTGCCATGCGCAGGCCTGATTGGAACACGCCAACGATCAGCGCACCAAAGAGCGCGCCCATGATGGATCCGCGCCCGCCAAAGAGCGATATGCCACCAATCACAACCGCGGTTATGGATTGCAGATTTCCTTCATAGAAGGACTGCGGAGAAATGGAGCCTACGCGCCCGATAGAGGCCCACCCCGCAATGGCACAGACCAGCCCTGCCAGGACATAAACAGACACCAACGTCCGCTCAGTGCGTATACCTGACATTTCGGCCGCTTCCATGTCGTCGCCGATGGCATAGACATGACGACCCCACGCTGTCTTGTTCAGCATGTACCATAGAACAATGAAAATCAGGATCATCAGGATGACGCCAAAGGTGATCCGCGCGCCACCGATGTTGAATGCGTTGCCGAAGAACTTTAGGAAAGCCGCGTCGGCGTCGATGTCCTGGCTCCGGATGGATTGCGCACCAGACAGCCAAAGATTGAGCGCAAAGAAAATCGACCATGTGCCCAGCGTGGTGATGAACGGGGGCAACTTGATCTTGGTGATCAGAAGGCCGTTCATTGCGCCTGCCAACATGCCGCCCACGCACCCTATGAGGATGGCGAATGTAGGCGGAACGCCGAAATCGATCGACAATTTTCCCATGATCACCGACATCAGGATCATGATCGCCGCGACGGACAGGTCGATGCCCGCTGTAAGGATAATGAGCGATTGCGCTGCCGCCAACATTCCAATGATCGATACTTGCTGCATGATCAGGGACAGGTTGAAGGCGGTAAAGAACCTGCCACCCGCAATGATCCAGAATGCGAGGAGGCTCAGCACCAGCACGATCACCGGCACAAAGGTCGGATTGTTGTGCAGGACATGCTGGATTCGCTCCAACGGAGTGTGTTTGCGGGTCTGAAACTGGGCGATCTCCGTATCACTGCCGTCCAGTGCCTGCTCGTAGCTTGCTTTACTAGTCATAGCGAAACCTCCCCCGGCCAGATTAGGCTGAGGCATCGAGTGGGGTCAAAGTGTTGCGCGGTCAAAAGAGTGCCGAGGCCATGGCCCCGGCACCGGCTGTGGTTCAGATTAGCCCCAGCACTTCTCCTTGCCTTCCGCAGAGGTCAGCGAAGGCAGACCGTCAACCGGCTCGTCCGTGATCAGTTCGACGCCGGTATTGTAGAAATCCAGACCTTCAGTGTTCTGAGGTTTTTCACCTGAATCCGCCCAAGACTTAATCGCTTCGATGCCCAGCGACGCCATCAGCAATGGGAATTGCATCGAGGTTGCGCCAATCACGCCTTCGCCCACATTTTCCACGCCTGGGCAACCGCCATCGACGGAAACGATCAGCACGTCGTTTTCGCGACCCACCGATTTCAATGCCTCATAGGCACCAGCAGCAGCAGGTTCGTTGATCGTGTAGACAACGTTGATCTCGGGATCGATCTGGAGAAGGTTCTCCATCGCGGTGCGTCCACCTTCTTCGTTGCCATTGGTCACATCAGAACCAACGATCCGCGGGTCGTCTTCATCCCCGATATCCGTAGGGTCCTTGATGTCGATGCCAAAGCCTTGCAGGAAACCATTGTTGCGCAGGTAATCCACGGAGATTTCCGATGGGTTCAAGTCCAGCGTCGCGATCTTGGCGTTTGCTGCTTCGTCGCCCAGTTTTGCAGCGGCCCATTGGCCGATCAACTCGCCCGCTTTGAAGTTGTCTGTGGCAAAGGTCGCATCCGCCACATCCGCAGGCTCGAAAGGTGTGTCGAGCGCAATGACCAACGCACCGGCTTCGCGGGCCTGGGTGATTACCGGCGTCAGGGCACGGCTGTCGGTCGGCGTAATGAGGATGCCTTTGGCGCCAGACGCGATGCAGGTTTCAACTGCGGCCACCTGACTTTCCACGTCACCGTCAATTTTGCCGGCAAAGGTGGACAGGTTGATTCCGTTGGCCCCGGCCGCTGCAGTCGCACCTTCTTTCATCTTCACAAAGAAAGGGTTGGTGTCGGTTTTGGTGATCAGGCAAGCGTTGATCTCCGCAGAGGCCGCGCCGGCCAGAGCAGTCAGTGCGATCACCGAAGGTGTCAGAAGTTTTCTCATGATGTCCTCCCATCCATAACATTTTAGTCAATGTGGTTACCTTCGAGATAACCACGCACCCGCTCCTCTGCAGGTTGGGGCACACAAGCCTGATTCCCTCTTGCCTGTCAATTAGTTTGTAAACTTTACTAACTAATTGTATACGTCTATCTTCCCTTTGAATTGCAAGGAAACTATCGTGCCAGCGATGGATGGTGATTTGACGGCAAAACGAGGGGGAGGCGTAAACCAAAGTGGTTTACGTGACCATAACGAACGCCTGATCTTGTCGGTTCTTCAACGCCACCAAACCGTCCCAGCTGCCGAGCTTTCGCGTCGTACCGGATTGTCCAAACCCACTGTTTCGACAATCCTGCGCAAGCTAGAAGACGATGGTTTGGTCCGACGCGGAGACCCGGTTCGCGGAAGAGTGGGCAAGCCGTCCACTCCGATAGAGCTGGATCCTGATGGAGCCTTTGCCGTTGGATTGAAGGTGGGGAGACGCAGCGCCGACTTGTTGCTGCTGGATTTCGCAGGAACGGTTCGTGGCCAACTTCATTCCACCTATGAGTACCCTTTGCCCCACGCGGTATTCGGATTTCTCGAAGATGGCTTAAATTCCCTGCTTGATTTGGTTCAGCCTGATCATAGGAACCGTGTCTGTGGCATCGGGATAGGCGCACCATTTGAACTTTGGAAATGGCACGATCTGTTTGGATCCGCTGCTAAGCAGTTCAGTTCCTGGAAAGATATCGAGTTTGCTGACGAGATCGCCAGATTTAGCGAACTCCCTGTTTACTTGGTCAATGATGCAACGGCGGCTTGCCATGCCGAGCATCTGTATGGCCTGGGCAAGAACTACCGCGACTTCGCCTATTTCTACATCGGCTCTTTTGTCGGGGGCGGCATCGTTTTGAACGGTACTGTATTCGAAGGAAACCAGGGCAATGCCGGAGCCTTGGGCTCCATGCGCACGACGGGTCCGCTCGGCGAAAGTCAGCAATTAATCGACACGGCGTCGCTGCATTTGCTCGAGGGGCGTTTGATTGAGGCTGGCATTGATCCTGACCTCATGCGGAAGAAACCGCAGGATTGGAGCGGGCTTTCGCGCTATGTTGAACCATGGATCGGGGAAACTGCACAGGAGCTCGCCAAAGCGTCTTTGTCGATCTGCTCTGTTATCGATTTCGAAGCGATCCTGATAGATGGCGCTTTCCCGCCCGACATTCGCGAGGAATTGGTTGAGCGGGTCAGACGGTATCTGGTGCATCAGGACAAGCGTGGATTGATTGCTCCAGCGGTCGAAATCGGCACCGTAGGCGAAAACGCCCGAGCGATTGGCGCTGCGAGCAGCCCGATTTTTGCGGAATTCCTGCTCAATACAAATGCTGGATTGTCTTCAATCTGAGGCATCGGTCCGGACCATCGCAATACGAAGGCTGCCGGACGTTTCCTACGGCATTACGCTTAAGTCATCCCGTCAGGCCTACAACGTTCCGCGTCGAACAACTTGGCGATGCCTTGATGGCCAAGGACAGGGCAGCCAGCAAAAGGCCCGAAGACTGGAATATCTTCGGGCCTCAAAAGTTTAGACGAAGATGAAGTCGTCGGCCGTAAGGTCGGCGATGTCGACATTGCGGAGGATCAGGCGATCGCCTTCGTCGGTGAAGATGTTGGTGGCACCGGACGCGTCGCTGAAGACCAGGGTCAGATCGTCGAAGGTCAGGCCTTCGGTCAGCTCGATCAGATCCTCGCCATCGGTGAAGTCGAGCACCCGCATATTGTCGCTGCCAATGCCGAAGACGAACGTATCGGCACCTGCACCGCCGAACACGTTCCAGTCGCTGCCAGCCCCGGTATCGATCCGGTCATCTCCCGCGCCCGCAAAGACACGGTTGTTACCGACGCCACCCAGGATGATCTCTTCTTCTGCGCTGCCGACCAGGGTTTCCTTGGCTGCATCGGTCCCTTGGATGATTGTCGGCTCCGTCGACCCATCGATTACCGTGTCTTCAGTGAAGGCCAGGTTCTGCAGGCGCGTGTCCTGATCGCGCCCCACATCGGCAGTATCGAAGGCTGTGGCTTCGGTGGCGAAGTTGGCCAGAAGGTATTCGGCAAAGGCGTCCTGCTCGGTGCCGTCGGCGGCGAAAGTTGCGCCACCGGTAAAGCTCTCGACCTCGTCCAGATCCACCCGTTCCACGGCGTCGCCCGCGGGGAACGGGAAGCCATCGCCGCCATCGGCCAGGAAGCCCAGCGTGACGATCCGAACTGTGGCAGACGCGTCCCCCTGCAGCTCGCCATTTTCGACCAGAACGTCGAGATCGTTGCCTTCTTCGTCGGTGATCGCCGCCGAGATAATCCGGTCGCCAGGGTCACGTTCCAGATCGAAGCTGAACTGAACGCCCGACACTTGCGGGAACCGTCCCTGCGTGTTGCTGTCATCAAGCGAGCTTGCCGCAATGCCGTGCTCCAGGACAGCGACCAGCTCTTCACGGGTCAATGTCAGCAGCGTCAGGTTGTTATTAAAGCTCAGCGCATTGGCAATGTCAGTCTGGCTGATGCCGCCTTCCGGCTTCACTTCGTTGCCATCCGCGTCGAACACTGCTTCGGTCGGAGCCTCAACCACCGTGCCGTCGCCCTGCACGAAGGTCACGCCGATATCGTCGCGAATGCCGCCACCATTCTTGATGGAAACCAGCACGGTCGGGTCTGCCTCTTGCGCCGCGGCCAAATTGGCATCCGCCGTGAGGTTACCCAGGTTGGTTTCCTCGGTCCGGACGGAACCGCGTACGCCGTTCAGGTAGACATCGGACAAACCGAAGACGTTGCTTTCGTTTGCGACGATCTCTTCTCGCAGCGCATCAACGATCTCGACAATCTCTTCATCCGCCAGATCTTCTGCACCGAGTGCGGCCACA
Source organism: Pseudomonadota bacterium (assembly GCA_038526275.1). Taxonomy (GTDB): domain Bacteria; phylum Pseudomonadota; class Alphaproteobacteria; order Rhodobacterales; family Rhodobacteraceae; genus 188UL27-1. The sequence continues at coordinate 6,064 of JBCBGY010000075.1, forward strand.
CCAGCATCGTCCGTGGCATAGGCGCCCGACACGTCAGCATCGTAGCTGTCGGCGATCACGTTGCCATCTTCGTCAAAGTCCAGAACCAAGCGGCCCACATATTTGTAGTTGCCGTCGGTGTTCACCAGCGCCGTGGTCGTGCCACCGGCATTGGTGATGAATTCAGGATAGTCGCCCTGAACGCTGTCACCGGCGCGCGGCACGTCGTTTTCGTCAAAGAGACGCGTGTTTGACCCGCCACCAACGATGATGTCGACATCCGTCAAAAGCTCGGCCAGCGCCCGTTCGATATCGAGCTGCTGCATGTGCGACAGCAGGATCACCTTGTTCAAATCGGGGTTCCCGGCCAGCAGCGCGTCGACTTCATCCTGAATTTCGGCGGCCAGGGCTTCGAGCTGCTCGTCGGTCGGATCGCCGTCAAAGTCTTCGGGCAGGATGGTCACGCCACCAGGGCTGGAAATGGTACCCAGGGTTGGCGTTGTCGCACCAACCACACCGACTTGCTCTCCGTCTGCGGTCGACAGGATAACCGAAGACGTGATGGTGTTGGATTGCGGCGCTTGGCCGCCTTCGACCTCCAGCGGTGCCAGGAAGTCGTCGGTGGACACATCCAGGTTGGCTGACAGATAGGGGAAAAGAGCCCCATCATAACCGTCGGCGGCGGCGATCAAACCGGCCAGATCTTCTGTGCCGGCGTCGAACTCGTGGTTCCCAAGCGCGATGGCCTGCACACCCAGTTCATTCTGGATCAGAATGTCGCCGCGGCCCGCCGCGCCAAAGACCTCTTCGGAGGCGCTGTAGAATACGCCAGGCAAGATTGCGTCGCCCGAAGAGAGGGTCAGCGTGTTGTCCGCAACGCCATCATCGCCCAGATCCTCTTCACGCAGTGCATTCAGCACAGCCGAGAAGTTCGGGATGTCGTCCAGGGCGGGAATGCCCGCCTCCTGGTCCGCAAAGTGCAGCAATTCAAGAGTATAATCAGCCACTGGTTCAGGTTCTCCACTGTCAAAAAGCTCGAGCACATCGCCCAAGTCGGTATATTTGAAGTTCACGTTGAAGTTCTGCAGCTCGCCATCTTCGGGGTCGCCAAAGACCACCACAGGTTCGTTGGATCCGTCCTGCGTGACGAGCAGACCGTTTTCCCATCCGGGCAGCGACCCGGAGAAGATGGCCAGGCCGTCGCTCTCCTCGACACCGTCAATGTCGCCTTCGCCACGGATGGCAAAGGAGCCCAGATATTCGGTCGACGCCCGGTCAAAGACGGCAAATGTTGCGTCACCTTGCGAGGAAACGATGATCAGGCCCTCGCCATCCTCTTCGTAATGGATCGCAACGCCTTCGATGTCAGCCTCGAAGAAGCCCGTGTCGAAATCTGCAATGGTATTGAAGCCGTCGCTGCCGCCAAATGTACCGTCGAACGACAGCAGGCCAAGTTCGCCTTCCACGCCGACATACCCGATGCCGGTTTCCGCATCGATGGCGATCCCTTCGGACTGGTAGTCGGTCGGATCGTCACCATCGGCCACCGGCAAGGTCACGGTCTTGACCAGTTCATACCCAACGCCGGTTTCGTCTTCAGTCAACCGAAGCTGCGCCAGGTTCGCCCCATCCGCCTGCGTGATCCAGATGACGTCAGCGCTTTCGTCGCTGTAAGCGGCCAAGCCATAGGCAGTGGCTTCCCCATCATCGACGCCAAAGATCGAGGCCGGAATGTTGGGAGACGTGACCTCTGTCAGCGTGCCATCCGCGCTAATGTCAAAGATCGCGACAGTGTCATTGGCGCGATCGGAAACAACCGCCACAGGCCGCCCGTTAAAGTCCGCGATGACCTCGACATTATTGTACCGGATGCCTTCGGGCTCCAACCGCGACAATTCCTGGCCCTGCAGGTCGTAGACCCGCAAGCCGCCCTCTTTCATCGCGGTGATGACCAGCGAAGCGGCGGGATCGTCGGGATTTTCCCAGATGGCCGGATCGTCAGGATCGACGCCGCCATTGCCCCAGATGCTGTCGGTCACCGCCCGCCCGGTATCGGAATTGTCAGTGAAGAGCCCATCAATGCCAGAGCTTAGATAAAGCTCGTAGGTCTCTTCGGCTGTCAGGTCGCCAACGGTGTTCTCGTCACGATGGGTGTAGGCGTGGATCAGCAGACCTGCGGCATCCGCGTTGGCGACGAGATCGGTCTGGGTCAGGTCGTCATTGAATACCAGGCTAAGCGAGGGGCCGATCCCTTCGGCATAGACATCGGCAAGCCGTTGCAGACCTTCCGGCGTATATAGATCGCCCGAAACCGTGCTGGCGTCGAAGCCAAGGCTGGCATAGCGCGAGAAATCACCGCCGGTCAGCGCCTCTTCGACCAGATCGTAGGTCGCGAAGGTTGGGGCATTGAACAGCAGTTGAACGAGCGGGAAGTCAACGCCAGCGGCAGGCATGACATTCTCTTGCAGGTCCAAAAGGTTCGCGATCTCAAAGCTTTGGATGAAGATCCGATCCGGGTCTGTGAAGCCCGTATCGATGAAAGTCTGGATCAACGGCTCTTCCAGGCTCAGGCCGATGCTGTCAAAGTAGCTCGGCTCCTTGGTCTCCGGATAGATCCCGATTTCTTCGCCAGTCGCCTCTTCATGGGCTTGGATCAGTTCGATGATCTCCTGAAGCGTTGGGATTTCGAACTGCCCGTCAAACGCCGCCGATTGTGGACGCACATCCGGCTGATCTTCGACCGCGCGCAGGGTCTTCAGCTCTTCCAGCGTGAAGTCTTCGACAAACCAACCCGTGACCGACCCGAACAGGCCGTCGCTGCTGAAGCCGATATTTTTGGTCGTCAGACGGTCGGCAAATTCCGGCAGGTCGGCCACGTTGGCAGAGGCGAAGGTGATGACCGGGTTGCCTTCGTCGTCCAGCACGACCTCGCCAGTCTCGTCGGTTTCGACGGTGGCGAGCCAGGGTTCGTGACGGGCCACCAGAACGCCATCGCTGGTGCTGACAAGGTCCGGTTCGATAAAGTCCGCGCCATTGTCGATAGCGAGTTGGTAGGCTTCAAGCGTGTGCTCTGGCCGGTCGGCAGAGGCACCACGATGCGCGATCACAATAGGCTCCGGCCCCGGATAACGCAGTTCGTCGGGTGTTTCGAGGATCGGCGTGATTGTCGGGATCTCGCCCAGATCCAGCGCCAGCGACAGGAACTGGTTCGCCTGCGGCCCGAAGGCCGAGAAGTTGTCGTCCGAAACGATCAGCAGCGACTGGCGACCGTCTTCCAGCACCGGACCCAGTGTCATACCTTCGATATTGTCGACCACGATCCCCAGATCGCCCAAATCAACCAGCAGTTCTTTCTGGGCGATCTCATCGACATTGATCTCCAGTTCGCCATCTTCGATGCTGGTCTCAAAGCTCTCGGCGTCAATCACATTGGTCGCGCCCAGCGTCCGGACGAGGTAAAGCTTGCCGGTATAGCCGCGATCTTCGCCTTCGGCGCCCACCGAGAACGAGCGCTCCAGCGCCAGCAGCGTGCCCTGATTGTCGATGGCGAGCAGTTCAACCAGACCGCTATCGGCGAAACCGTCCACCGGGTCTGGCTCCGTTGCGATCGGGTCCACCTCGTAGATGAATTCCGCCACCGCCTCGCCCGTGGCGACATCATACTTGACGATGCGCGCGGCAGAGCCTGTCTCCAGATCGGCGCGTTCGCCATCCTGAACCAACGCGCTTTCGGTCGCGATATAGAGCGTGGTCTGGTCGGGTGTGATGGTCAGGGATTCAAAGCCCAGATTGTTCCGCACGCCCTTGGTGCCATCGGTGTCGGGCAGGAACTTGTCGCTGACCGGCAGTGCCCCATCAACCGCCACGCCGTCGGACGACGTGTAAACCGCCGGAAGGCCGTTCAGATCGCGTTCCGACGAAATGTAGAACGTGCCGTCCGGCCCAATGGCAATGCCTTCGGGGTCGGGGACGACATCGGCAAAGGAGCTTCCATCCGCATTTTCCAACGAGACAACGTTCAGGAAATCGACCTCACCCGTGGTGAAATCATAGTCCAACTCGTAATAGCGGGGGGCATTCCGGTCATCCGACACGGCAAAATAGGTGCCCGTCGTCGGGTTGTAGACAACACCAGAAAGACCGCCGATGATCGTTTCCTCAAAGGTCGTTCCGCTGTCGATTTCGGTGTTGAACAGGAATTCCACGTCATTGACGACCCGGCGGTCCTGATCGGTGATCGTCAGATCGGCATAGACCAGACGGTGGTCCGAGGTCGGAAACGAGGTCAGTGCGAAATCGGGGTCAGTGCTTTCCGGCCAGAAGACTGCGCCGTCGCGATAAATCAGACCAGCCGTCGATGGCAGCGCATAATCGACACGCAAGTTGCCGGGCGCGCCATCCGGATTCGCGGTGCCATCATCGGCAAAGCCAGCAAAACCAAAGTCCGCCGTGTCGAAGGCGGGATTGCCGAGGTGGTTTTCGTTGTCGCCCGCCTGCACGATGGCTTGTTCGGTGCCGCCCGGTCCGTCCGGCGTAATCGCGTCATCGGTGGCAGAGCCCTGCACCAGCGGGTTTTCGAGCAACTGGTTGATCGCGCCATCAAAGCTGTCGCCATCGAACGGGTCGGCATTGTAGTCGCCAACAATCACAAACCGCGCGCCCTCGGCGAGTCCGCCAGTTAGACCATTGTCGTCGTAAATGTAATCGGCGCCCTGGACGTAATCCGCCCAGAACCGGATTTCGTCATGGTTGCGCTTGCCGTTTCGATCCTCGTCCCCATCAAAGACAGGCGGGGTCGGGTGCGCGGCCAAAATGTGCACGATCTCGCCATCTACGTTGACTGGCAAGTCCACATGGTTCTTGGACGACAGCCGCAACACCTCGATTTCCTCGGCGCTGTAGAATTCGTTGAGCGGCGGTTCGCCTTCACCATTCGTCAGCAGATTGTCCGGCATGTCTTTCCAGAGAAACTCCTGGAAGGTCCGGACATCATCGGTTTCGATGGGATATTTTGAGTAGATCACAAACCCGAACTGACCTTCGAACTGGCCGAATCCCTGGCTGTCATTGGCGTAGGTGAAGGAACCATTGTCCTCCTCCGTCGCCGTCACGCCGTCATTGTTCAGGTCAAAACCGCTGAGCACACCGGTATTGGATGGCGCGACATAAACATAAGGGTAGTCGATCGGGTCCGCGCCGTTCTGGCCGATGCTCAGATAATTCTCCGAGAAAAGGCGGGCGGCTTCGCCGTCTGCATCGAAATCGAACTCATTGAGCAGGATGATGTCCGCATCGGTCTTCTGAACGATCTCTGCAATCGATTGGGCCTGACTGTCATCTTGCGTGGTCAGATCCGTGATCAATCCACCCTCGACAGAGCGGTTCATAGACGCGTTGAAGCTCGCCACCCGAATATCGGACGCCATGTTTTGTCCCCCAGCCATTTTTTGCAGCGCAAATTTCGCCCGTTTGTGCGCCATACAGGCAACGGATTCATGACAAGGGTGTGAAGCTTGGGGAACACGGAACGCTGTTCCCCGTCGTCGGGTTTAAAACTCAACGCAGCCGCATCAACCTTGCTCGGCGCGAAAGACCTCGGGACCAGGCAGACTGTGCGCGAAGTAGTGAGCGCTCACCGCATATCCGATGGCTGGGCTTAAAGATCGCAACCTAGTCCGGCTGCGCTCAGTCAACAGTCTCTGGCTTGGCCCAGTCTTCCCAGCTGATGCCAGCGGTATGGATGGGCCCGTCCCAGGTAAACGGGATGTTGTGGATTGTCGTGTTGCGGTCGTCAATGACCACGACAAAGTAGGCTGGCGGCAGTGGGCCCACGGTCAGCAATGTCTCTTCCTGAAGATCGGGGATCGATTGGTTCCCGATGGAGGGCACGCACGCAAAAGGAATGCCGCAATAGGTTCCATGGATTGGCGCATGGACATGGCCGAAATGGATATAGTCAATCTTGTCGCGGTAGGCCTCCAGGACCGAACGAAACAGGTTCCGGTCGTCTGGAACAAGCGAGATCTTGTCTCCGGCAGGCAGCCCGAGTGTCATCGGATTGTGGTGCAGAAACAGCCGAGCCGTCTTGGCGCTGTCCAGTTGCTGGGTGAGCCAGTCGCATCGGTCCTGGCCGAAATGTCCCGAATGGGTCTTTGGCGCGCAACTGTCGAGATAGATCAGGCGCGTTAGGCCGATATCTTCCGCGTAATTGACATAGCCGTTCGCATCGCGCGGATGATCTGGAAAAGCGTTCAGAAATGTTGCGCGGTCATCATGATTTCCGATCAAAAGGCGGACGGGAATGGACTGGGCGTCCACAACCTTTCGCAATGCGCCATAGGCACCGGCCTCCCCCCAATGGGTTAGGTCACCGGTGATGATAATCCGGTCGGCATCGGCATGGTTGGTGTTCACATCTTCAAGGGCCTGGGCAAAACGGTGATGCGGGTTCAGGCCGCCCATGCGCTCGCCTGGGATGGTCAAATGTATGTCGGAGATATGGATGAGTTTCATAAGGTCGGCCTTATCGATTGCCCGCAGGCGGAAATCTGGAGGGCGCGGCGGCCCTCCAGTTGGCCGGACCGCGCATCTGGCGCGATCCGAGCCAGTGTTCTTAGCCGTTGGGCAGAAGGTCGGCGACTTCTTCGACCAGCTCTTCCTGCAGCTCTTCCATGTCAGTGGCGTCGCCCGTGACGATCCGCTCGATACCGTCATAAATGACCTGCGTGATCGCCAGACCATTGTCGCCGGGATAGGCCAGCCAGTCGCGCAAAAGCGGCAGTTGGTCTACTGCAGTCTGCTTGTTCGGGTTCTGCTCGTAGAAGTCGGCCAAGATGATCTCGTTGGCCGCTTTGTTCGGCGGCATGTAGCCGGTGGTCTTGGCAACCTCTGCCGCACCATCGCCCGACGTGATGTATTTCAGCCACGTCCAGGCAGCTTCCCGAACGGCGGGATCGTCGGATGTGGAGGTCAACATCGCAGCGTTACCGCCCGCAGGAAGACCCATCGGCGCATTTTCCAGGCCGGGGAACGGGCCGGTGACCAGTTCAAAATCACCCTGCGAACGCTCAACAGCACCCAGAGCCGATGTGGACCAGAACATCATGCCGATCTCGCCAGCCGAGAATGACGCCAAAGCGGCCTTCCATTCCAGGTTCTGCATCTCGCACTCGGTGAAGATTTCCTGCATCTGGTTCAGAGCAACCAGCGCTTCCGGGCTGTCCAGAGTGACTTGGCCGCCTTCCACAATCGCCTTGTCCTGGGACCACATCAGCGCCTGAACGAACCAGTTGCCGGTGATGTTCCAGCCCCAGAAGATCGGGTTGTCGATCCCGTTGGCCTTCATGGTCTTGCAGGCTTCGATCACCTGATCCCAATTGGTGGGCAGCTCTTCGATGCCACCTTCCCGCAGGATATCCATGTTGTAGTAGCCGACCGGCAGCGAAACGGAGAATGGCAGGCCATATACCTCATCGTCGAACGTAGAAAGCGACAGCATGGCCTGGTGGTAGCCGTCTTTCTCGAAATCAGCTTCATTGGCGATGTAGGGCTCAAGCGACTGGGCGATGCCCTTTTCGACCAGCGGCTGCTGACGGTTCAGACCCTGCATCGTGACATCGGGCAGATTGCCGGCCACAGCTTCGCGCAGAACAGTGTTGGTGCCATCTTCGTAAGATTCGTAAGTTGCTCGGAAGACGACGTCGATATTCGGGTGCGCTTCCTTGAAGCCCGGCATCATGGCTTCGTAGGTTACGTCGAACAGGTGGCTATAGGGGTAGGCAAATTCGATTGTGACCTTGTCCTGGGCCATGGCGGCACCGGCGACAACGGTCAATACCATTGCGGAAACGGACGTTTTCATGTTCTTTCCTCTCGCTCCGTGTCTTGGAACGCAACCGTTTGGCGATAGGGCGTTCCGGGTTCATCCCTGTTGGGATCTCGGGTGGAGGGTGCGGGGGTGACCCGCACCCTGTTCATTTCATGCCGCTCAGTGTGATCCCCTCGATGAAGCGCCGCTGCGCCAGGAGGAAGGCCACGATAAGCGGAGTAACGATGACGGTGGCTGTGGCCATCATCGGGCCGAAGAACGACCCGTCCCCGTCCCCTTTGAACTCTCGCAGGCCAAGAGGCGGGGTGAACAGATTGCGGTTGCCTGTCACAACGATGCGCGGCCAGAAGTAATCGTTCCAGTGGGCCACGACGCTGAAGATGGCAAAAGCCAGAAGGGCGGGTATGGCCGTGGGAAGCATCACCCGCCAGACGATGGCCATTTCGGTCATGCCATCCATCCGGGCCGCATCGATCAGATCATCGGGCACAGTGAGGAAAAACTGGCGCATCAGGAAGATGCCGAAGACAGAGATCGTCCAGGGCACGACCAGCGCCGCATAGGTGTTGGTCAACCCAACTTTGGCCAGCATGATGTACAGCGGCAGCGCGATCGCGTGGACCGGGATCAGCAGGCAAAAGAGGACAAGGGAAAAGACCGCCTCACGCCCCCAGAACCGCAACTTGGCCAGGGCATAAGCCGCAGGCAAGGCGACGACGATCTGGATCAGGAAGATCGAGGCCGTTACGATCACACCATTGAGCAGGTACCGCAGCAGAGGCGCTTCGGTGAAGGCCTTCGAGTAGTTGAAAACCACGGGCCGCATGGAGCAATCGGCTTCGGCGATCGCGACCAGGGCCTCCCGGATTTCATTGTCCGTCTTGCCAGGGAAGTTCGGCGCAGCGGTGGCAATGTCATCGCGGTTGGGGTCGCGCAGTTTTACGCATCGCTCGTCGACCATCAGTTCTTGCGCGCCGAAGAAGCCGCCTTCGCCCCGGTCGATCTCGCCCGGAGATTTGAAGGAATAGCTGACCATCATGTAGAATGGCGCGATGACGATGATCGCCCCTATGATCAGGATCAGATGTTTCCACCAGTCGCGGGTCATCCGTAATGGACCTTCCGTTCGACCAGCCACCGCTGGATCAGCGTGAGGAACATCACAAAGACGAGGAACAGCATGGTGATGGCTGACCCGATCCCGATCAGGTTTTGCTGAACACCTTTCTCGAAGATCGCGAACATCATCACATAGGCGGATTTGTTCGGTCCCCCGCCCTGCGGCCAAAAGGCTTCGATCGTGTCAAAGACCTGGAAGGCACGGATGCAGGAGATCGTCACCACAAATACGGTCGTAGGGCCGAGCGCAGGCCAGGTGACAAGGCGGAACCGCTCCCAACCGGACTTCGCCCCGTCCATTTCGGCGGCATGGTAAAGTTCCCGGTGCACAGAGGTCAGCCCCGCCAGGTACAGCACCATGTTGAAGCCAAATCCCTGCCAAATGCCGATGAAGCAGATGACCCAGATCGCATAGTCCCGGTCGCCCAGCCATAGCGGAAACTGGTCCGCGCAACCATTGGCGAGGAAAGGGATGATCTCCAGAATAGTGCCGCACGTCATCTCCAGAGTGCGGTTCACCATCCCGATGGACGGGTGCAGCATAAATTCCCATGCAATGGCCATGGCCAGCAGTGTGGCCATGACCGGCAGGAAATAGATCGTCTTATAGAGATCGCGGAACCGGACAAGCGAGTTGATCAGCAGTGCCGCACCTAGGCCCAGCCCGACGGAAATGGGCACTACCGTCAGGACATAGGTGAACGTCGCGACAAACATCTTTTCGTAGGTGGAGCGGCTGAACAGCCGGTCGTAGTTTTTGGCGCCCACCCATTCAAAGCTGCTATTGCCCAGCGAGTAATCCGTGAACGACAACACGCCCGCCACGATCACCGGCACAAGCAGGATCACGAACATCAGGAACAGTGCCGGCGCGGTCAACCACCAGGCCGTGCGCTGTTGGAGTTTGGTCGCCGAGCTCATCTTCAGGCGACCTCAGGTTGGCTGGCCGGTTGCTGGATCCGCAGCCGTCGGCCATCTGCGCCAAACAACAGGGCCGCTGTTGGTTCAAATCCCAGTCCAACTTCTGCTCCCATTGCCAAACGGGCCCGCTCGGACGGATCTGCCCGGAACACGACGGGATCGTACAATCCGGGCACCTGAAGCTGCGCGAAGATCTCGGACCCCAGATTTTCCATATGCACCACGGTTCCGGACAGAACGGGATGAGAAGACAGGTGCAGGGCTTCCGGTCGCAGGCCCATCCGTAGATCGCTTTGGTCTTGCAGAGGCAAGGCCATGGGGAGCCGCTGATCCATCAAAATGGCCGCGCCACCGCGCGATTCCACCGGCAAGATGTTGATCTTCGGAGAGCCAATGAATTCTGCGACCCGAATATCGTCGGGATCGTCGTAGACGATATGCGGCGGGGCGCATTGCAAAATCTCCCCACCCATCATGACAGCGATCCGATCTGACATCGTCATTGCCTCGACCTGATCGTGCGTCACGTAAATAAAGGTCGCGCCCAGTCGCCGGTGCAACTGCGCGATCTCGCTACGGGTCTGAACCCGCAATTTGGCATCCAGGTTCGAGAGTGGTTCGTCCAAAAGGAATGCTGCGGGCTCCCTGACGAGCGCTCTCCCCAATGCGACGCGCTGCCGTTGACCACCGGAAAGTTGCCCAGGTTTGCGATCCAACAAAGCCGCAATTTCAAGCGTTTCAGCGGCGCTCATCACCGCCTGCCCAATTTGCGCTTTCTTGTCACGCGCCCCTGGCATCAGGCCACCGATAAGCGGCAGCCTCTGCCACGCAGACATCTGACGCATTTTGAGGGGAACCGCGATATTCTCGGCGACGGAGAGATGCGGGTAAAGCGCGTAGGACTGAAAGACCATCGACAAATTCCGGTCCGCCGCGCGAACGCCGGAAACGTCCTGGTCGCCAATCAAAATGTGCCCCGACGACTGTTCCTCGAGCCCGGCAATGATCCGCAGTAATGTCGACTTGCCACAACCCGAAGGACCGACAAGGGAAACAAACTCGCCATCCGCAATGTCGAGCGAAATACCTTTCAGGACAGGTGTGCCGCCAAAGTCCTTTTTGACCTCTCTTAAGTTTAGGCCTGACATCGATTCCCCCTTGCTGACGAAACGCTATTGGGTCTGAGCGTCAGATCCGTGACGTCATATTAGTGAAACCGATAGCGCCTACTTGTCTCGCCAAAGGAGTTGTCATGCGACCCAACCACCATCAGTTCGTCGCGTTCGCCTATGTCGTGCGCGAAGGCAGTTTTTCGGCGGCTGCATCGGAGCTTGGCGTGACCCAGTCGACCATTACCCAGCATGTGGCCAAGCTTGAACAGAATGTCGGCGCGCAACTTCTGTGGCGCCGGCGCGATGGCGTAGAAGTTACGGCCACCGGTCAAGCCTTGTATGATCTGGCAGATCGTTTGGTCGCGGTCGACATGGCAATCAGTGAACGCTTGGAAGGCTTTGCCTCCATGAAGGATGGGCGGATCAAGGTGATTGCAAATGCGCCGCAGCCCGCATTGGGCATCATCGCAAGGTTCAACAAAGCGTTCCCTCAGATCCATATCGATTTCGGGCTGCATGACTGGACGACGGCAACGTCCATGATCCGGGATCGGCTCGCTGATGTGGGCCTAATCACCGACCCTCCCCTGGCCGATGAATGGGAACGGCATTTGCTTCAATCCACACGATACGTCGCTTACTGCCGATCGGACGACCCTTTGGCGGGTGAAAAAGAGCTGTCGCTGCATCAAATCGCAGATCGCACTGTGATATTGCCCGAGAAAGGGTCTTTGACCCAACGGATTGTTCGCGAACGTTTGCAGGCCCACGGTCTGACGCTCCGCAAATCGGTCAGCATGACAACGTTCCCGGTGATGTGTGAAGCCGTGCTGCAAGGTATCGGAATTGCCATTTTCCTGCGCAACAGCAGCCTGATCAAAGAAGGCCTCGTGGAACTGGAATTAAGCGATTTCGACCAGGAACACGGCACATGGTTGGTCGCCCCGAAGGACCGGGCGAGACTTCGGCTGATTTCCGAATTCACAGCTTCGGCCATTTCCGCGACGATCTGATTTGGTCTTCTTCAGCCTTCTGTTGTTGCGAAGCCGAAAGACATTGGTTGGCAAAGGCGATCCTTTAGGCCTGCGCCTGTTGCGATGACGGTTTTGGGAGCAGGCAACCCTTCTTTTACGGGCTGTTCGGGTGGGTTAGCTCCATATTGAAAACGAAAATAGCTCAAGAATCCGAAATAAGGTAACCCGCCAAATGAGCATCAACACAGACAGGACGACAAGGACGCAGCCAATCACTGTCACCCAAAAGACACCGTCCCAAAGATGCCATGCCACGTAGAGCAGAAACACTCCTACCCCGCCTATGATCAGCGCGATCAGCCTTCCCAACAAGAGATCGAACATCTGCAGATAAGATCTTAGTGACATCGGAGTGACTTGGCAAAGAAGCTGGTCAAGATTGAGGCATTGCGAACTGTATCAGACGGGATTTCCGCTACGCCGTCAACAAATGGCGCCGCGACGAAGTTTTACGTTGTTTTCGGTCAGGAAGTTATGGTCACGACTTCTGATGCCCTCGAAGGTTCGGTGTCTGATCGTGCTTTTGGGAATGTGGGTGGCTCAACACCGCCAAGAGCCGTTGTCAGTTCTCTGCCGGCGGCCGTGACCGCTATTGCTACTCTGCGTTCCAAGTCAGGCGTGCTGCGCGAGACAGGAAAGGCAACAGCAACCGCTCCCACTGCAAAGCCACTTTCGTCAAAGTACGGCGCGGCAATTCCCACAACATCAAGTTCGAAACCCTGATTTCCATAAGAAAAGCCTTTGGTCCGCACTTCTTGAACCACCGCCAAAAGCTGTTCTGTTGTCGATATCGTATGCTCCGTGAACACCTCCAGCTCAGACGCAAGAACAGCATCTAACACCTCATTCGTAGCCCAACCCAAGAGCGACAGACCCGACGCAGTGGCGTGCAGCGGAAGGCGTTCCCCTTGGGCCAGGATCACGCGGGCCGACCGCGTTCCCTCGACCAAAGCAACGGTTTCCAATTCCTCATGACCCAGCCTAGAGACATGCGCGGTCTCGTTGGTCAGAGACGCCAAACTTGCCGACACTCTGTCGACGACCCGCTGAAACGGATTTGCGGCCATGCGGATGCGGGCATATTTGCTGAAAGCCGGTCCGAGGTAATAGGCGGATGTCTCTGCGTCTTGCTCGATGAACCCTGCGGACTGCAAAGCGAGAAGGTAACGCAGGGTTGTTGCCTTATTGATCCCGCTCAGCCGTGCGAGCCGTGACAGCCCTAAAGTCGGCGACTGCTCTGTAAAAAATGGAAGCAGCGCCAGCGCCTTTTCGACCGTGCCCGATCCTGTTGTCATAGCAAACTCCGCTTCCGGTTTTCTGTCGTCTTTTGACAGTCACAAAAATAAGTTGACACAACGTTGTTTCATTTGCAACATGTTTACAAACTACTGGTTCAATAAATAAACCGAAGTTGCTCAACAAGGAGAGAAGTGTATGAGAAGCTTGATGACAGCCGTCCTCACCACCGGCCTTGCGTTGGCGGGAACGATGGCCGCAGCCGAATACCCAGACCAACCGGTATCGATCGTCGTCCCCTTCCCGCCCGGTGATCTTGAAGATGTGCTAAGCCGGATGATTGCCGAGGACTTCCAAAACGAATACGGCGTCCCGACGGCCGTCATCAATAAACCCGGCGGCGGTGGGGGCCCGTTCCCTGGGGCCGTTGAGGTGGCAAATGCGCCTGCAGACGGGACAACCATCGGATCCTTTGTGA
>JBCBGY010000076.1:0-19735 GCA_038526275.1 Pseudomonadota bacterium
GCGTGAAACCGACTCGGGGCGGACAGGACCAATTGATCATCGTTCTTCCCGACGCACGTCATTGCAGCAAACCATGCCCGGTACAAAGACGAATCCTCGGTATGAAGAGTAGCTTGAACCAAAGACCAGTCACTTCCATCCGGTGAAGGAGGCGGGGACGGTTTAGATTTGCGGACGAGAACATCGGATCGGGCGGTTCCGGTGACTGTCATCCGTTCTTCGAAGTCTGGTCCCACCGCTGGCCAAAGCCGTTGTGTTGCGTCCATAATCTGTTCGACATCGAGGGAATATTCGGTGACGCGCCCGCGGGTGCCTTGCCGCACAACGCGCAGCCAGCGCAAACCACGAAGCTTCGACATTTCTCGTTTGACCGTTCGGGTGTTGCACGACCAAAGTCGCGCAATCTCCGCTTGGCCGGTCGTCAGCCGGTCGATCTTCCAGTTGTATCGCGCTGTGAGCAGTGTGATGAACCTCAGGACCAACCGTTGCTCTGGCTTACCAAGCGACAGGGCATACGCCCCCAATGCCGTTATCAGATCATACTTCCGGGAAGCCGCCCCCTGCCCCACGGGTTTCAAAACGCCCATATGTTTTTCCTTTGTATGCCACGTGGCAAACCTCAAAATCGGGATCTACGCCCCTGTGTTTGACCAGAATCCCAACGTAGATCCCGGATCTGGATTGATTTGCGTCCGGAAGCACGATTCTGTCAAGTGGCATTTGTGCCTCGCTTTGAAAGGCCTGAAATACATTATCGAAAAACGGTTCTAATGGTATTGGGTGCCGTACAGTATGTCCCTTTGTTTTATGACTTTTGGCCCCTTTGGTGTGCTGTGCGTCAAGAGCTGTCCCCTAGTTCTAGGGCAAACTCCGTAGGGCCGCGAGCTTCTGTGACCTGCGACCTCTGACGATTTCTGGACGTAAATTCTCCAATAGATGGGGTTTGAGCAGTCGAATTTATGTTTTGTCTTTTACGCCGAAACAGCGTAAATCGACAAACATCAAAGATCAACGTCCGGAAAAGCGTAAATCCGTAGAAAAAACAGTGTCCCCGCGGGGACAGGAGGCAAAATGTTTACACATCGCGATCTGGTTCAGTGGCAGTCGCAGTCTTTGAAGATGCAGGGATTCATTCGACAACAGACCTTTTCCCCCGAAGCAGAAAAGACCCTTCGGCGCTTTTCAAGTTGGGAAGTGGCTGAGCTAATCTTTAAGGTCAATCAGTCGACCATGCGTGGCCGGCTGGCTGCGGAGCCGACCATGCCGCAAGGGCTGGTTGAGGAAGATGGGCGGCAGCGTTGGTACAGTTTGGAAGAGATAAACGAGCTTCGACGGCGGCTAAAAATCAAGCGACGTTCGCTTATGCCGCCGCGTCCCGCTGGGAAACGGGCAGTGCGTGCCGCCATCGCCAACTTCAAGGGCGGCGCCGGAAAGTCGACGGTCGCGTTACATTTTGCCCATGCGGCGGCGTTGGACGGATATCGCGTTCTGTGCATTGATTTCGATCCGCAGGCCACGCTGAGCCATTCCATGGGACTGAGCGATGTAACAGAGGAGTATACCGTTTGGGGGGTGATGGCCCGCGACCTGATCCGAGAGACCGAGCGGATGAACAGTGCCCCGAAAGGTGCCGAAAGCGGGGCCGCCCTGCCCCGGCGGAGTCTGCCATCCTCTATTACTGATATGGGGCTTGCAGACCTTAGGGTTTCCGACTTCATAAAACCCACCTGCTGGCCGACGATTGATATCTTGCCCTCCTGTGCCAATGCGGCGTTCGTTGAGTTTGCCAGTGCGCAGTACCGCCATCTTAATCCTGAATGGTCGTTCTTTGCTGCTGTGTCCCGCTGGTTGGATGGCTTGCCCGCTGACAGCTACGACCTGATCCTGTTCGATTGCCCGCCTGCAATCGGCTATCAATCCATGAATGCGGTCTTTGCGGCAGATGTTCTCTACATCCCGTCCGGGCCGGGCTATTGGGAATATGACTCGACGACCAGTTTTGTTGGTCAGTTGGCAGAGGCGTTAGAGGATCTCGATCGGTTCGGGCAAACACTGGGTGCGAGCGGATTGTCCGTTCCGAAGGCGTTTAGGGATGTTCGCTTCCTGCTGACCAGATACGAGCCGAACAATGATTTGCATAAAGCGATGCTGTCAGCGTTCGGAAAAGTGTTTGGCGACCGCGTCACAAAGAACCCGATAGAAATGACTCGTGCCGTCGAGCAATCTGGCCGGTTTCTCAGTTCGATCTACGAAATAGACTATCGGGAGATGACCCGAGAAACCTGGCGGCGGGCGCGTACATCGTTTGATCGCGCATATGAAGAGTTCAGGGAACATGTCGTGGCGGCTTGGGAAGAGCTGGAGGATGCATCATGAGCAAGAAACGACGCGTGTTTGATATCGACTTCGAAGATGAAAATGAGGCTGTCCCCGCGGGGACAGACGAAACGCGCAGGGCACCGATGGCTGCCGCCATTGCAGAAAATGCCGATGCATTGGAGATGCGAAGGTCCGCCGAGGCGGCCATTCGAGCCGAAAATGACGCGCTGGCCCATGAGTTGGTTCGCCTGAAGAAAGCGGGATTGGTGACGAATGTCATTCCGCTGGATCATATCCACACCACCAAGCTCACCAGAGATAGGGCGGCCGGGCGGGACGATGAGCTGGACGAGCTGAAGTCGTCGATCCGTGAAATTGGCCTGTCCAATCCGATCCGGGTGGAGCCCGTCGCCGATGGATACGAGTTGATCCAAGGCTGGAGAAGACTGACAGCGTTTCGCGAGTTGCGGGAGGAGGGCGTTCCCGGCTTTGAAGAAATTCCTGCAGCGATTGTTGCCCAAGGTGAAGCGCTGCTTAAGCTCTACCGCCAGATGGTTGACGAGAACATGGTGCGCCGGGGTGTGAGCTTTGGCGAACTCGCCCAATTGGCGATGGCTTATGCGACTACGGAGCCAGATGCGGGCAGCTACTCTGACGCGGTGGAGCTTTTGTTCGGATCGGCCGGTCGACAGAAGCGAAGCTACATTAAGTCCTTCGCTCGACTGCTGGAACACACGGATGGAACGTTGGTTCACATAGAAGCACTGCCTCGCGCTCTGGGGCTCGAATTGTTGAAGCGATTGGATGAAGACCCTGCGGGGACGGAAAAGCTAGAAGCCGCGTTGGCGATGCGCCCGGATCGGGACGCGGCAGGAGAGCTCGACATTCTGCGTGCCTTCGTGGCGCAGCAACCGGCGCCCGTCAAAAAAAGCCAAGTCCAAAAGACCGCCAAAACGACCTTCCGTTTGCCACGACCGGACGGGATGGCTAAATGCACTGCGGCGGACGGTCGGATAGAGCTTCGGCTTGATCGTGACTTTGGCAGCATGGAAACAGCCCGGTTAGAAGTCGCGGTCAACGCCTTCTTTGATGCGCTGGACGAGTAGCCAGAAGCTTGCCCGGAGGCGGGCGGGGCGCCGATAGCACATTCCGGCGCCCGCGAAAATGAACATTAAATTCAAATAGTTGCAAATCTTATGCGCATTAAATGGCTGATGTTAGCGCAAGCCGTGGTCTCACCAGCCAATCGCCTCCGGTAACCATGTGGCGATGGCCGGAAAATTGAGGAGCAGAACCAGTGCAACGACCTGAATTCCTATGAAGGGTAGGACACCTCGGTAAATCATCCCCGTTGTCACCTGTGGAGGCGCTGCCCCCTTCAAAAAGAACAAGGCCCACCCGAAGGGCGGTGTCAGGAAAGACGTCTGAAGATTGAGAGCGATCAAAGCTGCAAGCCACACCATGTCTGTCCCAGATGCCACGAAGAAGGGCAGGAGAAGCGGCAACGCAATATAGCTGATCTCGATCCATTCCAGGAAGAAGCCCAAGACGAATAGCAGCGCCATCAGAAAGAGCAGGGCGCCAAATTCCCCACCTGGCAACAGCGCCAAGGTTTCCTGCACAAGATCCTCTCCTTGCAGCCCTCGGAAAGCGACGGAGAAAACCTGAGCGGCGATTAGGATGAAGAAAATCATGGCAGAGATCCGGAGGGTCGCATGGGCGGCGCTCCAAATCATGCCGAACGTGAGCCGCCTGTAGATCAGGGCAATGACTATCGACAGGACGGCTCCAACACCTGCTGCTTCGGTTGGGGCCGCGATCCCACCTATGATCGTGCCAAGGACCCCGGCCACCAGAAGGAGAGGTGGCGCCAGAGCGTAGATCGCTTTCCAGACGAGCGCCCAGCCTACGATTTCCGCGCGCTCCTCGTCCGGAATGGGTGGCATCAGGTCTGGCCGGAAGCGACCAAGGATCAGGATGAAACCGATGTAAAGTCCGGCCAGCATCAGCCCAGGCATCATGGCGGCGGCAAAGAGGGTGCCAACGCTTTCGCCCATAATGTCGGCTAAGAGGATCAAGACAAGGGACGGCGGAATGATCTGGCCAAGCGTCCCACTGGCACAGATGGCGCCAGAGGCGATGCCACCGTCATAGTTGCGCTTCAACAGGATTGGCATAGTCAGCATCGTCAAAGTGACAACAGTCGCGCCGACGATGCCGGTGGAGGCGCCCATGAGCACGCCCACCACGATCAACGCGATTGCCATGCCACCATTGAGCCGACCGGAGAGCCGCCCAATCACCTCAAGCATATCTTCGGCCACGCGGGATTTTTCCAGCATCACACCCATGTAGACGAAAAGCGGAATGGCAAGAAACTCGTACTTGGTGACGACCCCATAGATGCGGGACGGCACGAGGTTAAATAAGAAGTCGCCGAAACCCATCCAACCAAAGGTGAACCCTGCTACGGCGATACCAATCCCGACCGGCATCCCAATGAGCAGCGCGCACATGAAACCAAGGATCATGTAAACAGCAAGCATATCGTCCATGGCGTCAGGCTCCCGTGCTGCGGAACGCTGCGATATGCCGGATCGCGTTCGCGAGGCATTGGAGCGCGAACAGACCGAAAGCAACAGGGATCATCGCCTTGACCACATACCGCGCCGGAAGCCCGCCTGGATCTGGGGAACCCTCGCGGATGGACCAGGCGCTATCTACGAAACCCGCCGAATATTTGATGAAAAGTACAGCAATAACGCATCCGCATAGCATGGAGAACGCATCTAGCAGATGCTGGATCCGTTCGGGCAAACGTTCGAACAACATGTCTACCCGGACATGGCCTTTTTCCAGCATCAAAACAGTGATCCCCAGAAGAGCGACGGGGGCCATCAGGTGCCATTCGAGCTCCTGCGCCCAGACCGGGCTGGCCCCAACAACATACCGGCCAAACACGTTGAAGAAGACCAGTGCTATCAGGAGAAGTAAAAGCGCCGATGCAAGTTGGGAGGCAGCGCGTGTGATGCGGTCGATCGCGTCCGCGGCGGCAAGTGCTTTGTTCATGTGACTATATTCCGGTCGTCAGCAAATCGGGCGGCCCAAGGGTGGGGGCCGCCCGTCAATTGTTCCTGTGAAAGAGGATCAGGCGTCGCGCAGCTGTGAATGCCAGACCTGTTCGGACGCGGACGCCCAGATGTCATGCTGCTCTTTGAAGGAAAAGTAGTTGTCCATGACCTTCTTGAACTGCGGATCCTCTGCGGCCAGTTCGTCGTAGACCGGCCCCATCTCTTTTTTCAGCGCGGAAATCACATCGTCTGGCAGAACACGTACCTCAGTACCGCTGGCCCGAAACTCTTCCAATGCGGCGGCGTTGTTCGCCTCTGCCCAGCTATGTGAGATTACGTTACAGGCAGCGGCAGCGTTCGTGACGATTGCCTGAAGCTCTTCGCCCAGGGTTTCCCAGGCGGCCTTGTTGATGGCCAGTTCTGTCACCGTGGTTGGCTCGTGCCAGCCGGTCGTGTAGTAGTACTTCGCCGCTGTATTCAGGCCGAGGATCTTGTCTTGCGCGGGCCCAACCCACTCAGCAGCATCGATAACACCGCGTTCGAGGGCAGGAAAAATCTCGCCACCTGGCAGAAGTTGCACATCCACACCGACCCGCGCATAGCCCCGACCAGCGAGGCCCGGAATACGCATCTTGAGGCCCTGCATGTCCTCGATGGAATTGATCTCCTTATTGAACCAGCCCGTCATCTGAACGCCCGTTGCACCTATGGGCATAGCGACCAGGCCGAGGGGTTCGTAGGTTTCGTTCCAAAGGTCGATGCCGTCGCCGATGTAGAACCAGGCATTCTGCCCTTGCGTCGACATGCCAAATGGCACGGCACCAAAGAACTGCGCTGCAGGCACTTTGCCTGCGCCGAAATAGCTGACCCAGCTGTTCATTTCGACGATGCCTTGGCGGACAGCATCGAAGCCCTCGAAAGCCGGGACCAGCTCGCCGCCGTGATAGACCGTGATATCGAGCGCACCACCTGACATGGCCCGCACGCGGTCGGCAAAATCGGTTAGAGATCCAGGCCCGACAGAATAAAACGGTTGGCCCGGCGGAAAGGCCGTGGTCATTTTCCAGCTCAGAGTCTGAGCATTTGCGATAGTTGGTGCAGCAAGTGCTGCGGCACCCGTACCCATCGTGGCTGTGGTCAGAAATTTGCGGCGATCCATGTTTCCCCTCTTTGTCTTCCTGTTAACTCCATCATTGGGCTTAGATTTCCGTCGATCATTGGCGAGAAGGCCTCGCTCTTTTGGTTGATAGAAAATGTCAGGTGGCCGTAATTGCCCTCAAAGAATGCTCGCGTTCTGCGATGCGGTGAAATAATGGGCGGGGAAGTGTTAACCTTTTCGGACAGGAGCACGCGGGTGTCACCCTTGCCCCAGCACGGCAGATACGCCTACTCGGCCATAACGGATCGCCCTGATTTCGAGTGGCCCGATGGGAAGCGATTGGCCCTCTATCTTGGCGTGAACCTGGAATGCTTCGCCTTTGGCGAAGGGCTGGGCGCAGAACTGGCGCCGGGCGGACCCCAACCTGACGTTCTTAATTATGGCTGGCGGGACTACGGCAACCGGGTGGGGGCGTGGCGGATGCTGGAGTTGTTCGACCGACTGGACCTGCCAACAACCGCGCTGGTCAATTCGCACCTGTACGAAGAGGCACCGGGGCTTGCCGAGGCCTTCCATGCCAGAGGTGACGAGATCGCCGGCCATGGTCGAACCAATGCTGAACGCCAAGGTGTGCTGGAAGAGGAAGAGGAGCGCCGCTTAATTTCCGAGGCAACGAATGTTCTGACAGCTAAACACGGGGTTCGTCCCAAAGGCTGGCTTGGGCCTTGGATCAGCCAAAGTCGCGTCACACCTGATCTGCTTGATGAAGCGGGTTACGATTATCTGCTCGACTGGTGCCATGATGACCAGCCCGTTTGGATGAAAACGCGGAAAGGGCGCATTCTATCGGTTCCCTATCCACAAGAGCTTAATGACATTCCGCAGATCGTTGGTCGAAAACGGGAAGGGTCAGAATTTGGCGATATGATCTGCGACGCATTCGATGTCATGGTCGACGAAAGCGCGCGCCGTCCGCTTGTGATGGGCATTGCTCTGCACGGCTATCTGATGGGCCACCCCCACCGACTAAAGCATTTGGACCGTGCGCTACGGTACATGCGTGATAGGGCAGGGGAGCAGGTCTGGTGGACGACCGCCGGCGCCATCAACGACCATTTCCGGACGGCTGTCCCGGACAATTCATGAGGGATGCGGGGTCGCTATCATGCACTCCAAGGACCACCGCCACCAGCAAGGCGGTTTATCCGGGGGGTTCATTGCCATTCGACAAATTCTTGAGCCAGCCATAACCGGCGATGGCACCGAAAAACGTTAGGGCCAATTGAACAAACGGGTCCAGAATGAGTGCCTCTATCGGCGATGGCCTGACGATAACTTCGTCTGTGAAATAGTATTGAATTCCCAGATTGCTGAGGGAATGGTCGGATATTGCTGTCACCCGCATCAAGGGCGTGGCTGGGTCGGGTAAAGTGACGACGATTTGCCCTGTAGCAGTATCGCCTTGACCTGAAACAAACCGGGTTCGCGCACCGGCCAGTAAGTCGCCTTCACGGAGTACGCGCATATCCCAATCGAGCAGCCCCCAGGGCGTCCAACCGCGAATTTGGTACCGGCCTGTGATAGTCGAGAGGCGATCCGTTTCGGAAAACAATGCGCCCAAGGTGACTTTGCCATTCAGCGGAAGAGTTCCAAACGCGTCAAGCGCATCTCCCGTTAGTATGAGCGCGCCGCCTTCCAGGCGACCGGCATCAGTCCCCCGATATTGCTCCGGTACATGTTCCACATCTATCCGGACGAGGTTGGGACTAGACGTAATCTTGAGGTTCGACCCTAACGGTATTACGGGCGTTGCAATTGGGATGGCGCCATCCGAAAAGAAATGTGTCCGGGTTGGACAGCCAACTGGGATGGCAGGTCTGTTTTCTGTTTCTGCTTGGTCGCCATCGCGGCGGGAACAAATCCAAAGGTCCCGGAAGGCTTTGCCGCTAAGCTCGGCCTCCAACTCAATTTCAAGAGATCCGGTTTCGACATCCAAGACGATTGTACGCCCCAACACGAAATGCAGGGCGAGCCAATATGCTGTAACCATCAGCAACAGAGCAATGATTAAAATTATCGGCGACCTTATTGGCGCCAATATAACCGACCAAATTTGGCTTTCCTTGCTCAGATCTCAACTCCCATCGTTCGGCAATGCGATGGCCAAGCCAAAAACCTCTTCGCCCAAGCTACGCGTCACGTAAAAGGTCAGTTCCACACGGCCATTGCTTTGGTGGGTTTGAAGCAGGTCAACGGGCACCACGCAGGCTGCGGTATATTTCAGTGTGGTGGCATCGGCCACATCCTGGCATTCCTGATATGGGGAATTCCCGACGGCCAAACCCGTCGGGTTACCTGCGGAATTTACAAACACATGCAGCGCCTGTTCGTCACGCGTGGCGGTGGCGTCGGCCCAATTTGAAGGAACCACGACTTCTGTTCGCTCGCCGCAGCGTCCGATTTTGACTAACGTGACGGCTCGCATTCCGGTCAGGTCGGGAGCGTATTCACCGCCATAGAGAAACGGCATTTTGGGGTCATCTTTGCCAACCGTTACGGCATAGGTATTTTCTGCCTCAAAACGCCCATCTTTGGAATTGATGCGAACGCAATATTCTTGCCGGTCTGGATTGGATACCGAGTCAGCCTCTGGCAGATGTTGCGCTGTGATGTCTGCGGTGGTCCGAGGGGCCAGGTCCGCGAATTCGAAAGACTTGTCATCATCCGGTTGGATGGGGCCAATCATAACGCCCATCACAATGTCACCGCTGACGCGACCGCGTTCATCAAGGCGTTCAAAAAATTTACCGTCAACATGCGCAAAGCCGGTATTCTGGGCATTGGCAAATGGATGAGAAAAGATAACGATGGCAGAAATTGCAATCGCGATAAAAAGTCGACACAGCGTGCCCATGATCCCCTCAATTACTGCAATTATGAATTATCGTAACCCACCCATGCGCGGATTCCTAGCGTGGCTGTTACTGTTAGTGTTTGTTTCTGCGGCGAATGCGCGGGTTGTAACGGTGGAAGAAGGCAGTGGTGCCGGTCTATTGGTGCAACAGGGTGGGAATTGTTATGTAATTCTGCCAACTCACTTGCATGGACGCCGCCAAGATGGAATTCGCTTGGGGTCGGAACGCTCTACAGGGCCCATCGGCACGGCGAAGATCGTGCATGTCGTTCCGGGTGATGTCGATATTTCTCTTGGTCTGGTGCGCGGTGGCATTGCACGGGATTGTGGTGTCCCTTGGCGAGATTTACCAAGGCAGCTTGAAGGTCGTCTCTTGCCTGGTACAGACGTGATCCTGCGTCGCCCCCGACAACGCGTATTGGAAGGCCGGCAGCTTGTCATAGAGTCTTCGGGGTTTCGATTGATGCGGTTGGTCCCCGCCGGTGGGGCGACAGGCGATCTTTTTGGGGGCACCTCCGGGGCTGTGGTGTTCTTGGGGGAAATGCCAATAGGCATGGTGTTAGAGGCGGAGAATACGAGTGCGGCTTTGGCGCTGCGTATGGATGAGATCGTTGCTCAATTGACCCGTTTTCTCGGAAGTCGCCAAACCGGGCAGGGCGAAAGTCGAAATGTTGTACAACCGGCGGAAACCGAAGGAGATCCGATCGAGGCACTGTCCTGGACAGCACATCCGATTGAAGGCGCGTCCGACCCTGCTGCCATGTTGGCAGGGCAGGGCCCTTGGATCTTTGAACTTGGCGAGGCACCTGTAAAGCTGACGGTCCGTCTGACGGAAACTGACCGCCTCAGCAGAATTCAGCTTTTCGCGGCGGAGGATGTGGAAGCGTCGATTCCGCGGCAGATTTCAGTCGCAGTGCAAGCCTCGTCCGATCCAAACCGGCCCCGGTCATCTGACCTGCCTGCCCCCGAGATGACGCCCGACGGAGTGTTCGATCTGAGAGTTGGCGAACGCTTCGCAAAGTTGGTGACGATCACCATCCGATCAAGCTGGGGGGACGGTTCACCGGTCCGCCTGGACAGGATCGTCATTGACTGACCATTTCCCAAGCAGAATGCGCCTATGCTAAGTTAGTCAGGTCCTTCTTTTGTTGGTGACCGCTTGGCTTGTCATCGTAAGGCGTCGTTCTGCCAGTCTGCCGTCCAGGCGGGCAACTTCGACAAAGACCACGTCAAATATGTTGAGCTGGGCAATTCGGGCGGCCGCGTTCTCGCCAAGAAGCGGGCCGCCAAGCGCGGTTGAGGCCAACGTGATATCGGCGATGTCCGCAAGGGGGGATCGCGCATAATTCGACAGCACGATGACAGTCGCTGCATTTTTGCGGGCAAGCTCGGCGGCAGCGATGACCGCTTCTGAATTGCCGGAATGCGAGATGGCGATCACAGCGTCCGTCGCATCCAGCACAGACGCCGACATCATCATCATGTGCGGGTCATCATGC
Source organism: Pseudomonadota bacterium (assembly GCA_038526275.1). Classification (GTDB taxonomy): domain Bacteria; phylum Pseudomonadota; class Alphaproteobacteria; order Rhodobacterales; family Rhodobacteraceae; genus 188UL27-1. Next base: position 10,903 of record JBCBGY010000076.1, read on the forward strand.
ACCGCGATCCGGCGACCTATCCGCAAAAACTTGTGCGCCACATCCCGCGCGATTTGGGCTGATCCGCCAACACCATAAATGTCGACCCGGTCCGCCCTCGAAAGGATCCGTGCTGTCCGTTCGATCTTTTCGACATCCAGAATAGCGCGAGTTTCTTCAAGGGCTTGAATAGACGTGCGGAAGACTTTGCTGGCCACGGTCTCAAGATCATCTTCGGGCGAGATTTCGTCATAGAGCCCGGCTGACGTACCATTGCGGTACCCAATGAGCGCGGCCTTGATTTCCTTGAAGCCATCAAAGCCAAGCTTCTTGGCGACCTTGACGACAAGCGCCTCGGAAACACCTGCCGTTTGCGCCACTTCGCGGATCCGTGTGCTTTCCTCAAGCGGCTTGAAGTTTGTCAGCGTGCTTGCGACCTTGGCTTCCGTGCCCGTTAAGGACGGCATATTCATGCGGATCTGTGCTGCAACGGCCGTGAAGTCTTCTTTGGGCGCGCTCATCCATTCCTCTTGGCAAGACGGTCAATCAACATCGCAATGATGATGATGATCCCGGTCGCAAGCAACTGGTAGAATGCCTGTACGTTCATCAACGTTAGCCCGTTGCGTAGGCCGCCAAGAATAATGGCACCCATGATGGTACCAACAATCGAGCCGCGCCCGCCCATGAGTGAAGCTCCCCCGATGGCCGCCGCGGCAATGGCATCAAGCTCCCAAAGGGTGCCCATCGTGGGCTCTGCCGCACCGAGGCGGCCGGTCAGGATCAGCGCGGCCGTTGAGGCCATCGCACCCGAAATCATGTAGACCCCCAGGATTGTGCGCTTGACGGGTACGCCCGCAACGTGGGCCGCTTCGCGGTTGCCGCCGACCGCCAGAATGTACTCTCCAAAGACGGATCGGTTCAGAAGGATCCAGGCCAAGACAGCGAGTGTCCCGACCAAGACAACAGACGAAGGGACGCCCAATAGCGATCCGTTGAAGATCGCGCGGAATTCGCTTGGCAGCCCGAAGATCGGATTGCCGCCCGTATAGATCAGTGCCAAGGCACGGTAGAGCGACAAGCCACCCAACGTGACGATAAAGGGCTGCAATCCTGCATACGCGATCAACACGCCGTTAAAGAGCCCGGCGCCAACCCCAATGCCCAAGGCAGCAAGGATCGCCAAAGGGATCGGCACGCCCGCCACCAGTAAGGAGGCAGAGACAACTGCAGAAAGTGCTGCGGTTGGACCCACCGACAAATCGATGCCAGCCGACACAATAACTAGGGTCATGCCCAATGCGATGCAGGCGTTGATCGAACTTTGTTGCAGGATATTGAGCAGGTTCGGACCGGTTAGAAAAGTCGGAGAAAGAATGGCGAACGTGCCAAAAATGATGATCAGGCCGATCAGCACTCCGGCATCCCGGAACCCCGCGACAAAGACCAGCTTGGACTTCATGCAACCCCCCGCGCTGCTGTATCCGTGCCTGGAATGGCGGCGCGCGCAATGGCCTCTTCGGTCATCTCGTTGCGCGGCAGCTCGGCACTGATTTCGCCCTCCCGCATGACCAAAACTCGGTCCGCGACGCGGAAAAGCTCTGGCAATTCGGAAGACACCACGATGATGGCCTTACCCTCGGAAGCGAGTCGTTCGATCAGTGAATAGATCTCGGCCTTTGCGCCGACATCCACCCCACGGGTTGGCTCATCAAACAACAGCACCTCGGCCCCAGCAGCCAACCAACGCCCAATGATGGCCTTCTGCTGATTACCGCCGGAGAAAGCGACAATGGGCCGGTTCACATCAAACGGGCGCAGATCCATCTCGCGCATGTAGGTCTCGGCACTGCCTCGCACCCGACGGTCGTGAACTATGCCGCCGCGACTGAACTTCGGCAAAGACGGCAGAGCGACATTCGATGCGATCGACCGCATCGGGATGATACCGTCGCGTTTGCGCTCCTCCGGCAACAAGCCAATGCCTGATCGGATGGACGCCCCAACATCGTGGGGCGGCACCGACCTTCCGTTCACCTTGACCTGACCTGCTGTTGGAGCATCGACGCCCGCAATCAACCGCAGAAGTTCAGTTCGGCCTGAACCGACGAGGCCCGCGATCCCCAAAACCTCGCCCTTATGAACAGCAAAACTGCAAGGGCGCACCACCGGCTGACGCGCAAGGCCCTCGACCCGTATGATAGGTTCATCAGTCGCAAAACTCTGGTGCTCGGCCTGCATCAATGTCCGACCCACCATCTTTTGGACAATGTCATCCCGGGTGATCGAATTCATTTCAACGGTATCGACCAGGGAGCCATCGCGCAGGATTGTCGAACTGTCGCAAAGCCGGAAGATCTCATCCATGCGGTGCGATACATAGATGACCGAAACCCCCGTGGCCGCCAGCCGCTCGATCAGAAGAACGAGTTTCTCGAATTCAGCCGGCGTAAGACTGGATGTCGGCTCATCCATCGCCACGACCTTGGCGTCTTCGATAAGGGCGCGCGCGATTTCGACGAGTTGGCGCTGTGCGACGCGCAGGTCCGCGATCCTTTGCCCAGGATCTATCGTTGGATCAAGCCCGTGCAATACGTCTGCAGCCGCCTGTTCCTGCGCTTTGCGATCTGTGAAGATGCCACCGAACTTGGTTATGGGGCGCCCAAGAAACAGATTTTGCGCGACGCTCATATCTGGCACATGCTGCAGTTCTTGGTGGATCATTGCGATCCCCGCATTCCGGGCAGAGAGAGGCCCGGCCAAGCTTAGGGCTGAACCATCGACGAAGATTGCGCCATCATCGGGAACATAGACGCCCGACAGGCATTTCAGCAGCGTGGATTTCCCGGCGCCATTCTCTCCCAAAAGCCCGTGAACCTTGCCGGGCGCCGTGGAGAAGGAAACGTTGTTCAGGGCCTGGACCGGGCCGAAACGCTTCGAGACACCTCTGAATTCGAGCCGTGAGGTTTCCATAACTCGCCCCAATCAGAATTGATGCGGGGCCCGCAAGCCCCGCTCTGACATTAAGCCTGCTGTTGGCGCTACTGGTTCAGGATCGCTTCGCGAAGAGCGTCACCTGTTGCCGAGAACTGTTCGATATTGTCGGCTGTGATAAGGGCCTGTGGTGTCGCGACCACGCGCGGCAAGTCATCGCCATTGAGCAGACGAAGCGCGACTTCCATGGCGATTTCGCCGGTTAGAACCGGAAAGCTGTCGATGGTCCCTGTAAGCTCACCTGCCTTGATCGACGCATATGCATCAGAGATCCCGTCTGTGCCGATCACTGCAACCTCGCCAAGCTTTCCGGCGGCTTTCACAGCTTCCACAACACCAAGTGCCATACCATCATTGTTAGCGTAAAAGCCTTGCAGGTCCGGATGCTGCTGCAAGATGGTCGAAGCGGCATTGAACGCCTGCTCGCGGGACCAATTGGCGGGCACGCTCGCCACCACTTCAAAATTGCCGGCCGCATTGATGGTCTCTGTGAAACCTGCGGTTCGCTGACCGGCTGCATAGACGCCGGGCTGGCCTTCGATTACTGCGACCTTGCCGCCATCCCCATAATTTTCAATCATCCAGTTCGCCGCGCGAACCCCGTTATCTTTTTGAACATTCCCAACATAGTGGGATGCCGAGGGGATGACAGCGTCATTCACGTTCAAGACCGGGATGCCAGCCTTGGTGGCAGTTTCAAATGCCGGCACCAGGTTCGCATCGGTCTGAGGCGAGAAGAGCAGTGCGTTATAGCCCTGTGTGATCAGGTTCTCTGCGATCGCGAGTTGACCCAACTGGTCGCCTTCGTCCTGTGCAGCCTGATAAACCACCTCGACACCGTGTTTATCGGCGAATGCAACGTAACCCTCGCCCAGTGAGCGCCAGTATTCGTTGGTTAGGGTCTTGGACACGCCGCCAACACGAGTGCCCTCAGTGGGGGTAGAAAATTCGCCAAACTTCTCCGCCAGTTCGGACCAATCCATACGGTCCGGTTCGGCGTCAGAATTCAACGGCGCCAGATCTTCTGAAACAGCCACCGTCGCCATCATCATGCCGGCAAGCGCAAGCGCGAAAGTCGTTTTCATGTTAGTTTCCTCCCTGGTGAAACAGCGATTTGGCGAGCCCGGCTAGTCCCGGAACAACGCCTTATGAGCGACCGTCAAACCGTCTATCGGGTTCTGTCGGTCTAATGCGTCGCGCAACTGATTGTCGCCTTCGAGCCGCTGAACCGCGGCCAGCAAGCGTTCGGTCATCGCGATGTTCGCTTCACATTCCGCGATCGGATCCAGATCGGCCGTGTTCGGGAAGGTGTCGAAGTATATCGGTCCGTTGAAGTTTGCCCGGTTGGCCTCGAGCAAAAGTTCCAGCGTGGCCTGCGGGTTGACAGATGCCACCATCAGCCCGTCGTCCCGTTTGCCGTAACCATCGTTCAGATGCAGGCCCAAAAGCCGTGACTTGCGCGCGATCAACGCCGCGGCAAAGGCAGGCATTTCCCCAGCATAAAGCGAATGCGCAAAGTCCAGGGTCACGCCAGTATTCTCGCGCCCGAGGTCGGAGAGCATCAGAAGGGTCGTCGCGCAGTCTTTTAGCACCGCATGTGGGCGCGGTTCGTCAGGCTTGTATTCCAATGATATGTCGCAATCCGGGTCGTGGTCGGCAACCTCGGCCAGGCACTCGAGCATATAGTCCCATAATTGGGCGTAGTCGGCCTGGAAATGGGTTTCATAGCCATCCTGTCCGGGCCAGATTGTCATAAGATTGGCGCCCAGTTCGCGCCCTGCATCAATGCCGTTTTTGGTCAAATCGACGGCAGCGCGACGCACAGATTTATCTGGATTTGTGAACGCTCCCGCTTTGAACGCGGGGATAGAATAATATCGAACCGCCATGCCGCTGACCGTCAGCCCGCTATTTCGGACCGCTTCACCAATTGCATTGAGGTCCGTTCCGACATGGTCGGGATAGTTCAGATCGACGTCAGTGAGTCCTTTTACCCTAGAAGCCCGATCAACCATTTGGCTGATCGTGGGCGAGCCAACCTGATCGGGCCAAAATTGCGTGGCTCCCGACGCAAACGAGTTCAGTCGTGTCGCGTATCTTTGCAACGAACGGCCCTCCCATTCCGTTTGTCGAGCAATGGTAGAACAACAATAAATTCACAAGTCAATGAGAATTTGTGAATTATCTTGTGGGGGACCGCTTGGCGTGTCGACAAGTTGCTAAGAATTTCGCACCTAGCGGCGGGCTTTTCGCCAGTTCGATTCGTCCCGGAGGCGCCGCTCTTTGGATTTCTTGCTGTTGTTTCGGGCTTCCTGCACAGAGCGTGGGCAGACTGCGGAAACCTCCCGAAATGGAATGCCAAACTAGTTGACCGGTTGATCACATGGCCCTCCGCTTAGGTCGCGGAACGCAGCATAAGGCGCTGCTGACAGCCGGGGGAACTTTACGACTAGAACTTCGATGCCGATGATCATCACCGGTTTTCAGGTGAGACCAGATGGTTTGAGGCAATTACATCAGACTGGGGGAACGAAATGATATCGGTACGTTCGATCGCAATCTTAGCCACGATCTGCGGATCAATGGCGCTGGCGGAAGAAACCTACAACGTAGGGCTGGATGGCACCTTTGCGCCCCATGCGATGCCCAAATTGGATGGCGGTGTTGAAGGGTTCAACGTGGATCTGGCGGCGGCCCTGGCCGAGCAGATGGGCGCGACGCTGGAAGTTACCGCTGCGCAATGGTCTGGGCTTTTGCCGGGTATGCAGGCCGGCACATACGATTTTCTTGTGGCCCCAACCACGGTCACGGATGAACGCGCGGACAATATGTTGTTTAGCGAGGGCTATCTGAACACCGATTTCCAGTTCGTCGTGAAGGCCGGAACTGATCCTGTTGAAGCGCTCGAAGGTTTCGAGGGTAAGGTGATCGCCGTTAACAAGGGTTCGGCCTATGACAAATGGGCCCAGGATCTGGCGGAGGAGATCGGCTGGACGGTCGAATCCTATGGCACCAATACCGACGCCGTGCAGGCTGTGATGTCGGGGCGGGCATTTGCCAACGTGGCAGGCAACACCGTGTCCGCCTGGGCCGTGAAACAAAATCCTGGGCTAGAGCTGTCGTACCTCTATTCGACGGGCAAGGTCTTTGCCATTCCATTCCCGAAGGGCGCAGAAGATCTGCGGGCCAAGGTTGAAGGCGCGCTGGAATGCCTTAAGACTGACGGCACAATCGCCAGCCTGTCGGAGAAATGGTTCGGTGTTACGCCCGCCGCCGACTCCGCGGCCATGACAGTCTATCCTGGCTTTGGGGTGCCTGGTCTGCCGGGTTACGTTGAAACCGAACATGCCGTGGAGTGCTGAGCGGGCGAATGACCCAAGAGATGCTGCTGTCTATTTCCGGGTTGCGTCTGTCCTACGGCAAGACGGAGGTACTCAGGGGCATCGATCTGGATGTGGCCAAGGGCGAGGCGACCTTCGTCATAGGTCCGTCCGGTTCGGGCAAAAGCAGCCTATTGCGATGTTGCAACCGGCTCGAAGAGCCGGATGCGGGAAACATCACCGTCGACGGGCAGGACCTTCTGGCAAATGGTGTGAACCTGAATCAGGTTCGACAGCGGATTGGGATGGTGTTTCAATCGTTCAACCTTTACCCGCACATGACCGCCTTGGGGAATGTGCGCTTGGCCCTGCGCCGCGTGCGGAAGTTTCCGCGCAATAAGGCCGACGAAGTAGCCAGGGCTCAATTGCAGCGCGTGGGATTGGACGGGCACCTAAACAAATACCCGGCCCAGCTTTCCGGCGGACAACAGCAACGTGTGGCCATTGCCCGCGCGTTGGCTCTTGAGCCAAAGGTGATGCTGTTTGACGAACCGACCAGTGCACTGGACCCAGAACTGGTGGGGGAGGTCTTGAATGTTCTTTCAGAGCTGAAAGCCGACGGCATGACAATGGTCATCGTGAGCCACGAAATGCGGTTTGCCCGTCATGCCGCGGATCGTGTGATGTTTATGGCCGATGGGGAGATTGTCGAAGCGGGCCCACCCGAACAGATCTTCGACGCACCCATGAGACAGCGCACCCGGGAGTTCGTCGGTCAGGCGACGCACTGAGGCGCCATGACCCGGTACGAAGCTTTTCTGGACACGTTCTTCAACCCGGTCGTGACGCAGGAATATCTGCCCGAGATCATATCGGGTTTCCTTGTTACCTGCCAAATCGCGGTGCTTGTCGTTATGTCGGGGCTCGCTCTGGGGCTCGTGCTGGCAATGGTGCGCAGCTATCGGTTCTGGTGGATCAACGCAGTCATCATCGTTTGCGTGGACCTTCTCCGCGCGCTGCCGCCACTCGTTTTGATCCTGATCCTCTATTTCGGGCTACCGAATGTCGGTTTGACTCTGTCCGGTTACGTCGTGCTCTGGCTGGTCTTGTCGCTCGTGTTGGCGGCCTTTGCCGAAGAGATCTTTTGGGCGGGGATAACGTCGGTGGGGCAGGGGCAATGGGCGGCGGCGCGGTCGACCGGCCTCAGCTTTTTGCAGACGCTCGTCTATGTCATCCTGCCGCAAGCGGTGCGCCTGACCATCGCGCCGTTGACCAACCGTACAATCGCCATCACGAAGAACACCGCTCTTGGCATGGTCATTGGCGTGGGAGAACTGCTGAACCAGGCAACCACGGCCCAGTCCTTTGCTGGCAACGCGACTCCGCTGATGATGGCCACACTGGCTTACCTCATCCTGTTCGTGCCGGTTGTTTATCTGGGTCGCTGGATTGAGACCCGGTTCGCCTGGAGGCGCGTCTGATGGAGGCGCTGGTCAACCAGTTCTTCAACCTTGGCATCATGGCACAGGCCTGGCCGCTGATGTTGAAAGGGGCAGGTTTGACCGTGCTGCTATGTTTGGCAGTGATCCCGATGGGCCTGGCCGGCGGGCTTCTGGTCGCGTTGGCCTGTACGTCCCATCGGCGGCGTATCCGATGGCCCGTGGTTGTGTTGGTTGACGTCTTCCGAGCAGTACCGCCACTGGCGCTTTTGATCTTTATCTCGGCGGGTCTGCCATTTGCGGGCCTCCGTCTCAGTCCTTTCATGGCAGTTGTCGTCTCGTTTTTTCTCAACAACTCTGCCTATTATGGCGAGATCATGCGGGCGGGCATTGAATCCATCGGAACGGGCCAGCGCGAGGCGGCACGCTCCACCGGGCTGACGTCGCTTCAGACTCAGGCCTATGTCGTCCTGCCTCAGGCCATGCGAAATGTACTGCCCGATCTGGTGAGCAACACGATTGAAGTGGTGAAACTCACTTCGCTGGCCTCTGTCGTGGCTTTTGCAGAACTGCTCTATTCGGCAGAAATGGCGCGTTCCGTCACCTATAATGCCTCTCCCATCGTCATGGCGGCGGGGATGTATCTGCTGTTACTCTGGCCTGCTGTGCGACTGGCAAGCGGGCTGGAACACCGGCTCAGGCCTTGAAAGATAAGGATCGATCCATGCGCGAAGTCGTCACTGCCGCCCTTCAGTTAGGCCCAATCCAGAAAAGTGATAGCCGGGCCGACATTGTCGCCCGAATGATCGCCCTGTTGGAGCAGGCGCATGCGGCCAAGGCGACCTTTGCGGTTTTCCCCGAGCTCGCGCTGACGACCTTCTTTCCGCGCTGGTACATGGAAGATCAGGCCGAGGTCGACACGTGGTTTGAGGCCGAACTGCCCAGTGTCGATACTGCGCCACTGTTCGAAAAGGCGCGGGACTATGGCATTGCGATGAGCCTTGGCTATGCGGAACTTACCCCCGAAGGCCAGCATTTCAACACATCGATCCTGACAGACCGCGCGGGCCAGATCATTGGCAAATACCGCAAGGTCCATCT